>NZ_JANXUQ010000065.1 GCF_025356155.1 Rhodoferax sp.
TTGACATCTTGATCACACTGGTCTGGGTGTCGTTTGCCATAGTGTTCTTTGGCACCATCGGCACACGCAAGGTCAAACACATCTATGTCGCCAACTGGTTCTTCGGTGCCTTCATTCTGGCGGTAGCCATCCTGCATTTGGTCAACAGCGCGGCCATTCCTGCAGGCTGGATGAAGAGCTACTCGGCCTATGCCGGTGTGCAAGACGCGATGGTGCAATGGTGGTATGGCCACAATGCGGTGGGCTTCTTCCTCACCGCGGGCTTCCTGGGCATGATGTACTACTTCATCCCCAAGCAGGCTGAGCGGCCGGTCTACAGTTACCGGCTGTCCATCGTCCACTTCTGGGCGCTGATCTTCACCTATATGTGGGCGGGTCCGCACCACCTGCACTACACCGCTTTGCCCGAGTGGACGCAGTCAGTCGGCATGGTGTTCTCGCTGATTTTATTGGCGCCCAGTTGGGGCGGCATGATCAACGGCATCATGACGCTGTCGGGTGCCTGGCACAAACTGCGCGACGACCCCATCCTGCGCTTCCTGATCGTATCTCTGTCCTTCTACGGCATGAGTACGTTTGAAGGCCCGATGATGTCCATCAAGACGGTCAATGCGCTGAGCCATTACACCGACTGGACCATTGGCCACGTGCACTCGGGTGCGCTGGGTTGGGTGGGGCTGGTAACCATGGGGTCCATGTATTACCTGATCCCACGCCTGTTTGGCCAGAAGCAGATGTACAGCGTCAAGGCCATCGAAGCCCATTTCTGGATAGCCACGGTCGGCATCGTCATCTATATCGCAGCCATGTGGATTGCCGGCGTGATGCAGGGCCTGATGTGGCGCGCCATCAATGCCGATGGCACGTTGACCTACACCTTCGTCGAGTCCGTGAAGGCTACCTACCCCTTCTATATGTTGCGTTTGTTGGGTGGTTTGCTGTATTTGAGCGGCATGCTGATCATGCTGTGGAACACGCTGAAGACTGCAACTGCGGGGCGCGCCGTAGACGTCAAGGTCCCAACCGGTTTGGCCTACGCCTGAGCAACTGCATTTGTGACTAGGAAACACCATGGCTAACAACAACGAAAACTCACGCTTCTCGCACGAGAAGATTGAGACCAATAACTTCTTGATGATCGTGCTCATTCTGCTGGTGCTGCTGGTTGGCGGCATGGTGGAGATTGTTCCGCTGTTCTTCCAGAAGTCCACCACCGAGCCCATCACCGGCATACAGCCCTACACGTCTTTGCAACTGGCGGGACGGGACATCTATGTGCGCGAGGGTTGCTACGGCTGCCACTCGCAGATGATCCGCCCGTTCAGGGCCGAGACCCTGCGTTATGGCCACTACTCAGTGGCGGGCGAGTCGGTGTATGACCACCCCTTCCAATGGGGCAGCAAACGCACCGGGCCGGACTTGGCGCGTGTGGGTGGTAAATACAGCGACGACTGGCACCGCACCCATCTGACCAACCCGCGTGATCTGGTCCCCGAGTCCAACATGCCAGCCTACCCGTGGCTGGAGAAGACTCCGGTCGAAGCCGAGGTGATGCCCGCCCATATGACCGCGCTGCGCAGAGTAGGCGTGCCCTATACGGATGCGCAAATTGCCAGCGCGGCCCAAGACGTCAAAGGCAAGACCGAGCTGGACGCCACCATCGCCTATTTGCAGGTGCTGGGCCTGGCCCTCAAATAAAACACGAGGAATTGCATATGGACATCGACGTCAACACCCTGCGCTCCGCCGCCACCGTAGTCAGTTTTATGACCTTCATTGGCATCGTCTGGTGGGCCTGCTCCAAGCGGCGCACCAAAGACTTCTCGGAAGCTGCCAATCTGCCGTTTGAGCAGGATTGAGCACCGAACAAGGATTAGAAAATGAGTGACTTTACAAGCGACTTCTGGTCAATTTACATTGCTGGCGTCACCGTGGTCAGTATTCTGGCCTGTCTGCTGTTGCTGTGGTTCAGTGGCAAGGCCCGTGCCATGACGGCCGATGACAATACCACCGGTCACGTCTGGGATGGCGACCTGCGCGAGATGAACAACCCGTTGCCGCGCTGGTGGGCCTGGTTGTTTGTCATCACCATTGTTTTCGCGTTGGGCTATCTGGTCTTGTACCCCGGCTTGGGCAGTTACGCAGGCACATTGGGATGGACCCAGATTGGCGAGTTCAAGGCCGAGGTGGCAGCGGGCGAGCGCGAAACAGCGCCTCTGTATGCCAAGTTTGCCGCGATGACGCCCGAGGCTATTGCCGGCGACCCCCAGGCCCAGGCCATTGGCGAACGCCTGTTCATGAACAACTGCTCGCAGTGCCACGGGTCTGATGCGCGCGGCGCCAAGGGCATCCCCAATCTGACCGACGGTGATTGGCTGCATGGGGGCACTCCCGACAAGATCAAGGAGACCATCACGCTGGGACGTATCGGCAATATGCCGCCCATGGCTGCGGCGGTTGGCAATGCAGAAGATGTGAAGAACCTAGCCAACTATGTGCTCAGTTTGTCCAAGAGCCCCAACGACTCGGTGCGTGCTGCATTGGGCAAAGAAAAATTTGTTGTCTGTGCGGCCTGCCACGGCATGGACGGCAAGGGCAACCAGGCTTTGGGCTCGCCCAACCTGACCGACGGTATTTGGCTCCACGGTTTTGGCGAAAACGCCATCATCGCCATGGTCAACAACGGCAAGGTCAACCAGATGCCAGCCCAGGCGGACCGCCTGAATGTCAACCAGATCCAGGTTTTGGCGTCCTATGTTTGGGGCTTGTCTAACAACACCGCCAAACCCAAGTAAAAGCACGCCTGGAAAGACATTCGCCTTGGCTGACACTGCCCCACACCCGCGCAAAGTCATACCGATTGCGCCATCGCCCGACAGGAGCCCGATAGCGCCGCCCGCCGATGCGGATGCGGAGACCGTGTGGCTGTACGAGGCGCACAAGAAAATTTATCCGCGTAGCGTATCGGGTGTGTTTAACAACTGGCGTTGGGTCATGGTGTTCCTGACGCAGCTGGTGTTCTACGGTCTGCCATGGTTGGAGTGGGGTCAGCGCCAAGCCGTGCTGTTTGACTTGGGCGCGCGTCGCTTCTATATCTTTGGCTTGGTGCTGTACCCGCAGGACTTTATTTACCTGACGGGCATCCTGGTCATTTCCGCGCTGTCGCTATTCTTATTCACCGCGGTGGCTGGGCGCTTGTGGTGTGGCTACGCCTGCCCGCAAACCGTCTACACGGAAATATTCTTGTGGCTGGAGAAGAAGACCGAGGGCGATCGCTCGGCGCGCATGCGACGCGATGGTGGGCCTTGGAATGCGGACCGGATTCTGCGCAAATCGGCCAAGCACTTTTTGTGGCTGGTGCTGGCCGGGTGGACCGGATTCACCTTTGTCGGCTACTTCACGCCCATCCACGAACTGGCAACGGAGTTCGTGCAATTGCAGATGGGCTCGTGGGAAGTCTTCTGGTCCGTTTTTTACGGCCTGGCCACCTATGGCAATGCAGGCTTCATGCGCGAGCAGGTTTGCCTGCACATGTGCCCCTATGCGCGCTTCCAAAGTGCCATGTATGACGCGGATACGCTAACCGTAACCTATGACGAAGAACGCGGAGAACCCCGTGGTGCGCGCTCGCGCAAGGCGGACCCACTGACGCTGAACCTGGGCGCGTGCGTGAATTGCAGCCTGTGTGTGCAGGTGTGCCCTACCGGTATTGATATCCGCGATGGGCTGCAATACGAATGCATTGGTTGTGGGGCCTGCGCCGACGTGTGTGACGGTGTGATGGACAAAATGGGCTACGCGCCGGGACTGATCAAATATTCCACGCAAAACGCTATCAACCACCACTGGACCAAAAACGAGACCCTGCGCCATGTGTTGCGCCCCCGAGTGCTCATTTATTCGGCCATCCTCTGCGCAGTGGTGCTGGCCATGGTGGTGAGCTTGGCACTGCGCACACCGTTTAAGGTGGACGTGGTGCGTGACCGTGGGATGGTGGCACGTATGGTTGAAGCGGGGCGTATTGAAAACGTGTACCGCCTGCAGATCATGAATGCGACCGAGGTCACGCAGAGCTTTGGCATCGCGGTCGAAGGCTTGCCGGGCTTGGCCGTGGTGTCCGATACCGATGTCAGCATTGCATCCACGCAGTCTCGCTGGGTGGCTGTGCGGGTGCAGGCGCCGCCCGATGCCGCAAGCCCTGGTTCACACCCCATTCACTTTGTGGTCACAGGCCAGGGCGCCGTAGGTCGTGTGGCAGAAAAGTCTGTTTTTATTATTCCCCGCTAGGAGGTTTTATGGCCCACTCCAATCCCCTGTCCGCAAGCCCAGTGGCCCCATCGCCCCCGTGGTGGAAGTTCGGCCATGTGTGGCTGGTCATTTCGGGGCCGGCCATCGTGGTCGTGGCGTCCTTCATCACCTTTTATCTGGCGGCCGTGGGCCAAGATCCTGTGATCGAGGAAGACTATTACCGCAAAGGGATTGAGATCAACAAGACCCTGCGTGACAACCCAACCAGCCTTGCGCCCGCCACCCAGGCGCGCAACCATGCGGCCACCGGTGTGAAAGCACCCAGGTAGACCACCATGCTGCGCCAACGCCTGATGTGGATTGTGTGGCCTGCCTTTTTGATGGCCGGTGTGCTGGAGATGCTGGTCTTTGCGATGGTGGACCCGCAAGATGTGCACTGGTTTGGTACGCCAGTGGAGTGGTCGCGCCAAGCCATCTACACCGCAGCATTCTTTGTGTTCTGGGCCGTCACCACCGTGTCGAGCGGGCTGACTACGTTGCTGGCCATGTCACCGGTTGAGGTGAATGATTAGCGTGGGGGAACTTGTTAGCAGCCCGCCTTGGTGCTGACGATATTTCGGAGTGCGTCGCCATTCAGCACGCGGATATGGCGCTGTTTGACTTCGATGATGCCGTCTTCAACAAACTTGGAGAAGGTGCGGCTGACCGTCTCCAGCTTCAGACCCATATAGCTGCCGATCTCTTCACGCGTCATGCGCAGTACGAGTTCGGTCTGCGAGAAGCCCCGCGCATGCAGGCGCTGCATCAGGTTGAGCAAAAAGGCCGCCAAACGCTCTTCGGCCCGCATGCTGCCCAATAACAGCATGACACCGTTCTCACGCACGATCTCACGGCTCATGATCTTGTGCACGTGGTGCTGTAGCGCGTTGACCTCGCGCGAGAGTTCTTCAATACGGTCAAAGGGCATGACGCAGACCTCGGCGTCTTCCAGCGCAACCGCGTTGCAGGTGTGGATGTCGTTGACAATGCCGTCCAGACCGATTACCTCACCCGCCATCTGGAAGCCGGTGACCTGGTCGCGGCCGTCTTCAGTGGTGATGCAGGTTTTGAAAAATCCGGTGCGAATGGCGAACAGGCTGGTGAACTTTTCGCCATTGCGGAAGAGGGTCTCTCCGCGTTTGACCTTGCGCCTGCTGGCCACCACTTCGTCGATGCGGTCCAGCTCAACGGCCGTCAGCCCCAACGGCATGCACAGTTCGCGTAAATTGCAGTTGGAGCAGGCTATTTTTATGCTTTGACCGGCAATGCCAACCGGCTGCCGTTCCTGATGTTCAGGGTGGCTGGGGGCCGGTGGTGTAGTGGGGTGGTCAAGCATGGGGTGTAGTGAAGGCGATCGCGTTGCAGTGTACTCCTCGGTTTCATAACCCTTTGACAACCCTTGATGCACATCAAGCTGTGACCAAGGAATTTGCCGCATAGTCCAACCCATATGTTCAGGAGTTCGTATGACCTTTGCCGCTGAGACCGTGTCCAATGCGCTGTTGAAGAAGTTTGACGTACCCGGCCCACGCTACACCTCGTTTCCCACCGCAGACCGCTTTGTTGAGGCCTTTACGGCTGACGACTATGCCCGGGCCCTGGAGCAGCGACGCGCCGGTGTGCTCTCAAGGCCCTCGCCGCTGTCAGTCTATGTCCACATTCCGTTTTGCGAATCGCTGTGCTACTACTGCGCCTGCAACAAGATAATCACAAAGCACCATGACCGCGCCGCGCCGTATCTGCGATACCTGAGCCGCGAAATCGATCTGCATACCCAGCGCTTGGGCGTGGGCCAGACCATCAGCCAGTTGCACTTGGGCGGTGGCAGTCCCACGTTTTTGACCGATGCCGAGCTGGGCGAGTTGATGGCGATGCTGCGGCGCGGTTTCACGCTAGCACCCGGCGGGGAGTATTCCGTTGAGGTAGACCCCCGCACCGTGGATGCGGCTCGGCTGGACACGTTAGCCGAACTGGGTTTCAACCGCCTTAGCTTTGGCGTGCAGGACTTTGACCCCGCGGTGCAAAAGGCTGTGCATAGGGTACAACCGGCTGAACAGGTGTTTGCGCTGGTTGAGGCGGCTCGGGCGCGGGGTTTTGAATCCATCAATGTAGACCTGATTTACGGCCTGCCACGCCAAAGCCCCGAATCGTTTGACCGGACACTGGCCCAGGTCAACGAACTCCGCCCTGACCGTATTGCGCTGTATGCCTATGCCCATTTGCCCGAGCGCTTCAAGCCACAACGGCGCATCGCCATTGTCGAGTTACCCAGCGGTGGCGCCAAACTGTCCATGCTGTCGCGTTCATTGCAGGCCTTTCGCAAGGCGGGTTACGTGTATGTGGGCATGGACCACTTTGCGTTGCCAGACGATGCACTGGCTATTGCCAAACGACAAGGGCGCTTGCACCGCAATTTCCAGGGCTACAGTACGCAGCCCGATTGCGACCTGATTGGCCTGGGCGTGTCGGCCATTGGCCGCATTGGCGCAACCTACAGCCAGAACGCCAAGACCATGGAAGAGTATTGCGATCACCTGGACCAGGGACGTTTGCCCGTGGTGCGGGGCCTGGGGCTAACGCGTGATGACTTGGTGCGCCGAACGGTGATCATGGCCCTGATGTGCCAGGGGCAGGTGCATTTCGAGTCGATTGAAGCGGCCCACTTGCTGGAGTTTCGCAATTACTTTGCCAAAGAGCTGCAAGAACTGCAGCCCCTGATCGACCAGGGCTTGGTCAGCATTGACACATCCGGCATAGAGGTCACGCCCCAAGGCTGGTTTTTTGTGCGCGCGGTCGCCATGGTGTTCGACCGCTATCTGCAGTCAGACCGCACACGGGCGCGGTTCTCCAAGATCATCTAAAGCAATCACCGCATGCAGACTTCTTTGGCGATCACGGCCTTGCTGATGGGTGTGGTTGGTGGGCCGCACTGCGTGGCCATGTGCGGTGCCGCCTGCGCGGGCATGGGCCAGGCTGCAGGACCGCGCAAGCAGTCGGCGCTGTTGTTGTTCCAGCTGGGGCGCGTGGTGGGTTATTCCGCATTGGGTGGGCTGGCTGCTGCCTCATTGCAAGGACTGGGGTGGCTGACCGTACAGTCGGCGGTGCTGCGCCCCGTGTGGTCGTTGTTCCATGTGGCGGCACTGGTGCTGGGCATGGTGCTGTTGGTGCAAGCCCGCCAACCCGTATGGCTGGAGAGTGGCGCCCGCAAGGTTTGGGCACGCGCCAGAGGCTTTGCAGGCGGTGCCCAAGGGCAGGGTGCGCCGCTGGTGCTGGGTGGGCTGTGGGCGCTGATGCCCTGTGGGCTGTTGTACTCGGCGTTGACGGTGGCTGCGTTGGCCGGTAGTGTGGGCGGCGGTGCGCTGGTCATGGCGCTGTTCGCGTTGGGCACCAGCGTCACCATGTTTTTTGGACCGTTGCTGTGGCTGCGCCTGCGCGGCTCGCCGGTTGGCCCGCGCAGTGGTCAGTGGGGCGTGCGCCTGGCTGGCGCTGCACTGGCAGTCAGCTCAGGTTGGGCGCTGTGGATGGCGTTGGCACACAACGCCGCGCCCTGGTGTGTGACCTAAATGTGGGCTTCGCTCACGGAGGCTTCCAGTTCAGTAAAGGCCTCTTCCACGTACACCCCTAGCCTTGCAAGGTTAGGCAACTCGTCCGTCGCAATCAGGCCAAAGAACAGGTCGCCGGCGTAGCTGAACAGCGTGATGTTCAGCAAATTGCTGGGCGGCAGTGTGCTGATAGGGTGCATCTCTTCCATGCGCGCGCCCTTGATGTACAGGTGCTCCTTGGGGCCGGGCACGTTGGACACCAGTGTGTTGCCCATGGGCGGCATCTTGTTGCTGAGCTTGAGCGTCTCGGCAATCTGGGCTACCAGGCCGGTGATGATGGTGTACGACTCAATCGCCTCGGGCGCCACGCTGTCGACCATGGTGCGCACATTGCGCAGGCTGTAGCCGATGTTGCGCAGGCGCACATACGGGTCGTCCGTGGGCGGTGACAGTTCCACCTGGATGATGCCGATCTTGTTGCCCGCCGTCTTCTCGCCTTCCTTGCGCAGGTTCACCGGCATCTGGATCGTGATGGGTCGGCGCAGCTCCACGCCCTGGTCTTTCAGGTAGCGGCGCAGCGCGCCGTCCAGGCAGGTCAGCGCGATGTGGTTCAGCGTGGAGCGGGTGCGGGTGCGGATGGCGTTGACACGTTCCATGGACACACCGGCCGTGGCGAACTGGCGGCCTGATGTGACTTGGCCGGTCAGCGGCGTCTTGGCGCTGGAGACAAAGGGCAGGGCGATGGCGTTCTTGGTAAGCTTGATGCTCTCCAGCAGCAGCATGGCGGCAAGGCGGCCTATGCCCAGGAAGCGGCGGGTGTTGCCGGTGACTTCCTTCCAGGTCATTTGCAGTAACTCTTGCTTGGCCTTGGCGCCCCGACTACCGTGGCCACCGTGCCTTTGCGTCCACACCGGGGTCTGCTCCATATCGGTGGGCGAGGTGGAATAACACTCTGCCGTCCAACGCGCCATCGTCACGCCATCGGCGTAGGCGTGGTGCATCTTCTGGTACAGCGCAAACTTGCCGTCAGGCAGGCCGTCGATCACATGCACCTCCCATAGCGGGCGGCTGCGGTCCAGCATGGGGGTGTGCAGTTTGGACACAAACGCGTACAGCGCTGTGCGGTCGTTTCCGCTTTTGGGCATTGTGTGGAAGAAGACATGCTGGCCCATGTCCAGCTTGTCCACCGGGTGCCATGAAGGCCAGGAGCCCATCGAAAAATGGATAACCCGGTTGAATGGCGGCTTGACATCATTGGCGGCAAGGTACTCTTTGAACAAGTTCTTGGCAAATGCGGGCGTGGACTTGGGTGGGCGTTTGAAGATCAGCAATCCGGCTACGTGTTTGGGGCTGGCCTCGGTCTCTGCAATGAAAAACCCAAGATCGAGTAGGGACAGTTTGCTCATATTTTGAATGTTCTTTGCTAAGGCCGAAGTGCTAATGTTTTAGGCAAGGGCTGGTTTAGCCCTGGGTACCTGTGCGCACTGTAGGCGATGCGCCGGGTTCGGTCAATTTTGCGTCGCAATATTGGGGAGAGCTCCCGGTTAATGGTCCATGGCCTTGCTCAAGCCTTCTTGGCCCAGGCACTGCACCAGCCTTTTGCCGCAACCTGTTTGCCCGGGAATATTGCACAGCCAGCGGAAGAATCAGCTGGCTTGCTCTGGTACAAAGAGCAGTTGGCACATTGCTGATCGGCGGCATATTTGGGAAATTTAACTTTGTCGACTTTGGTGTTGTCCGCTTTGTAGCCCAATGCAGCGGCCTGCGCATCCGTCTCTGAAACCATGGTGCCTTGACCCAAAGCGTTTATTGAAACAAGGGCCGCGCTGATAGCGCTAGCGTGAACGATGAAATTGCGTCGATTTGACATGTGAATCTCCAAAAATTGAATGGGGTGAATGAAGCTGCTTGCTATATGGGTTCTTGTTAGGGTTTGTGTTGCCTCTCTCTTTAACGCCACGGCGCTGCATCATGTCAGCTTGCATGGCTTGCACTTCCTCTGAGGTCATGGGCTTAGCGGCCCGGCGCTGCTCGCGACAATTCGCATCAATGTGGCGCATTGCAGGGCCCAGAACAGCACCCATACCAAATTGTCTGCCACCAGGGCACAACCACTGTGGCCGCAGGACATTCGTGTCACCAATGCCAACCAGACCAGCACGCTGTAGAACAGTGGGAAGAAGCCCATCACCATCACGCTGGCATGTACCAGTGTGGGTGAGATGGCGGAGGGGAGGTTGCCGAGTAGCGCTACGCGGCTCAACTGCACCCATTCCCACCAGCCACTTGCCAGAATGAGCACAAGCACCCCGAGAAAGAAACCCAGCCGGTGCGGCGCAAGCAGCAGGTTGCGCCCGTGCCAGTCCGGGAGTACCGACGCGGCGGGAAGAGAGGGGGTCGCGCTGATGTGGATGGCCATGGTGGCGCAGGGGTACAGAGACGCAGCTTATTGGGCGGCGGTCTTTACCTGTTTCACAAATGCTGGATCCGCGCTACCCAACTGCGCGGTGCGCCCGGCAATGCGGCCATCCGCATCCAGCAATATCAAGTCGGTCGTGTGGTTGAAGTCGCCATTGGGCA
>NZ_JANXUQ010000084.1 GCF_025356155.1 Rhodoferax sp.
GGGCGAATATACGGCGCCTCCGGCCGATGGCCCCATGATCATGCTGATCTGCGGGATGACGCCGCTGGCCATTACATTGCGCTGGAACACATCGGCGTAGCCGCCCAATGACGCCACGCCCTCCTGGATACGCGCGCCGCCAGAGTCGTTGAGGCCAATGACCGGCGCACCGACCTTCATGGCTTGGTCCATGACCTTGCAGATCTTCTCGGCGTGGGCCTCCGACAACGCACCGCCAAACACCGTGAAGTCCTGGCTGAACACAAACACCAGGCGGCCGTTTATCATGCCGTAGCCGGTGACCACGCCGTCGCCGGGAATCTTCTGGTCTTGCATGCCGAAGTCCACACAGCGGTGTTCGACAAACATGTCCCATTCTTCAAATGTGCCTTCGTCCAGCAAAATTTCCAGCCGCTCACGCGCTGTCAGTTTGCCCTTCTTGTGCTGTGCGGCGATACGTTTTTCGCCACCGCCTTGGCGGGCCTGTTCGCGCTTGGCTTCTAGCTGTTCAAGGATGTCTTGCATGGTGTCCTTCTGGGTTCTATCTGGCAAATGGATTGTTGAAATTACTATAACTTTGATAGCTACCTACGCAGTATTCGCGAGGGCTGCGAGCAGATTTCTTGCAGCAGTGCTGGCTGCAAGTTGCCCTGTAGCCACGGCACGTGTCATTTCTGGCAGGCTGGCCTGCACGGCCGGGTTTTGACGAAAGGCCTGCTTCAGGCCTGCGTCAATGCGCTCCCACATCCATGCCAAGGCCTGCTGCTGGCGGCGCTGCTCCAGCCTGCCATTGGCGTGGTTGAGGGTCTGGAATTCAGTGACTGCTTCCCAGAAGGTATCGACGCCGGTGCCCTTCAAGGCACTGAGCTGAATCACCTTGGGGTGCCAATTGGTTTTAATATGCGGATCATGGTCCGGGCTACCGTGTGCACCCAACAAACGCAGGCCCGAGCTGATCTGCGCTCGCGCCCGTGTCGCTGCATCGGGGTCAATGTCTGCCTTGTTGATGACCACCAGGTCCGCCAACTCCATGACACCTTTTTTGATGGCCTGCAAATCGTCGCCCGCATTGGGCAACTGCATCAGCACAAACATGTCGGTCATGCCCTGCACCGCCGTCTCGCTCTGGCCCACACCGACGGTTTCGACGATGACGATGTCATAGCCAGCCGCCTCGCAGACCAGCATGGCCTCGCGCGTCTTCTCGGCCACGCCACCGAGCGTGCCACTGCTAGGGCTAGGGCGGATATAGGCCTCTTCGCGCATGGACAAGTGCTCCATGCGGGTCTTGTCCCCGAGGATGGAGCCGCCCGACACCGTGCTCGACGGGTCAATCGTCAGCACTGCCACGCGGTGGCCCTGCTCAATCAGATAGAGGCCCAGCACTTCAATGAAGGTGCTCTTGCCGACACCGGGCACGCCACTTATCCCTAAGCGCAATGACTTGCCGGAATCCGGCAGCAGCGCCGTCAGCAACTCGTCCGCCTGCGCACGGTGGTCGGTGCGGGTGGATTCCAGCAGCGTGATGGCTTTGGCGATGGCGCGGCGCTGCTCGGTGCCTGAGCTGCGGACAATGGCTTCCACGTTGATCACGCCGCCACCTCTTGTTTGACAGCCCAACGGTACAAGATGTCAAACTCTTCCTCGCCCACCTTTACAAAACCATGGCGCAAGTAGAAGCGGTTGGCATCGCTCTGCGGCAAGGCTTCGAGCTTCACATCGCGCCCTTCGGCCCGTGCCTGCGCCTTGACATGCTCCAGCGCCCAGGCGCCTATGCCCCGCCCCTGCGCGCCGGGCGCGAGGTACAGGTGCTGCAGCTTGAGTGCGTCGCCATCGGGGAACACGGTCAGCAGGCCCACACGCTGGCCATCGCAGACGATGTGCCGCATGAACTTGGGCCGGAAGTTGGAGCGCAAGCGCTCGCGCGAACGCTCCTGGCTGAACAGTCTCAGGCGCTCCAGGCTCTCGCGCAGCGCGGCTTCGCGCAAGACGGCTAAGGCTTCGAAGTCCTGCTCAATGACCGGTTCAAAAAGAAACATGGGTTGTCTCTGTGTCTCGGGCATCTAGCGAAATTGCTCAAAAAATGCCAAGTCAATATCGAAAACCGTTCGCGGCTTCAGGCCCAGCTCGTAACGCTTGAACATTTCGAAAAGTTTTTCCCCATCCACCAATTCGATCGGTGCTGCCCCAGACCGCTCGGCTTCAGCCCTCGCGTTACTTGTGAACGTGCTAGTAGTTAAGAAAATCCCTTTTTCGGCGCGCCCTGCCATCGCGCCGCGCAGGTCCCGAATTTCTTTGGGAGGTACCGAACCTTCCCATTTCTTGCATTGGAAAACGACGTTAAAACTAACCAGATCATTGAGCTGCAACACACCCACACCATCAATGCCACCATCGTTGGACCGTCCAGTTACGGATACCCGCTCAAAGCCCGCTTCACGCAAGAGTCGCATGCTCAATCGCTCAAAACCGTTCGGTGACAAGCCCTTCAAAACCCGCAGGAAACTTTCCAGGCTCGCATCTTCGTCCGCTTGAGGGGTGTCCTCGGGCTTGTCATTACTGTCCGGTGTGCCACCCACCACCACAGTAGATGGCTTTCGGATCACCGCGCGCTTACGAACCTGTCCGAGAAAAATTTCGCGTGCGGACTTAGCGTCCAGTTGTGTTTGCAAGCCCTTGGGAGTTAGCGTCCAGACGCCACGTTTACCAGAATCAATCAACCCTTCCCATACGAGGTATTGCCGCGCCCAGTGAACTTGGTTGTAAAAACGTTCTTGACCAGAGCTCAGTATTTCATTGCGTAATGCATCCGGTACTTTTTCGATTTGAGCGATGCGCTCCAATGCTTCGCGCGGGGCTGCCGAGCCCCCCAAGTCTTTAAGCGCCTGCAACAGAGGCGCAAACCAGCGCACAAACTCAGACTGTTTTCCCTTTTGTTTTTGCTCAGCCACGCGCTTCTACTCCATTAACAATAAATGGCTTCATTCCTCAACAGCCATTCCCTTGAGAACACCCAAATGGGTGACCCGAAAACCCAACGGGTATTTCAAACCATATCCAAGCGCACGATCAAAGCCAACGTGTGCAAACCAGATGAGCGCAATTTGCCAATACAGCGAATCGTGCGTCAGAACGCCCACCAAGCCCACCAGCCCTGCACCGATACTGCTGTGCGTGGTGTTGTAAGCCACCATCCCCACACGCGAACTGGCAAATACATAAACAAAAATGGCCGCATCCGGCAAGAGGAACCACCAGACGAATTGCGACCAGGAAAATCCCAGAGACTGGTACAGCGCACAAGCGAACACCAGATATGCAAAACCCTCGCCGCGCAGAATCGTCCGGGCAGAGTCAAACACACCATGGTGGTCGCCACGGATGTCCTGCATATCAAAATCAGGGGCCGCAAAGGGATTATTGAATGGCATATGTACCCCGCTCAGTGCACATCACAAAATCTCAAACGCCCGGCCATCGGCCAGCCGGTAGCGAGAAAAATCGCGGACATCTAAAGTCAAAATGGTCGTAACACCAGTTTCACTCCCCAACCAAACGAGAGTGGCGTCTGCCAAATCCATCTCTGTGCGTGGTTCGTCGGTGTAACGCTCCATCCAAGACACCATGCCTAACAAGTCGTCTTGAGCGAAGGGGAATACCGACACCGCGCCAGCTGCAACCCAGCGCAGGAGTTGATAGCGATGTGCAGCCCCCAGCAAATGGCTGGCTTCTACCACGCAAGGCCAGGTGGTGGAGACATGCCAATGCTCCCGCGCCGCCTGAAACAGCAGTTTATGGTAATACCCAGAGTGAGGCTCGTGATCGCCAAAAAGGGCAACCATCGCAGAAGCGTCAATTAGTACCGATGCCATGCTTTTTGCGCAATTTGTCGCGAATAAAAGTGCGAACCGCTTCGCCATCAGACAGATCGCCAGTGAATCCGCTGTCCGAATGGGCGAGTTCACCTTCTTGGGCCAGCCCAGCCTCTGCTTTGACCTTGAGCAACAACTCATACGGGTTCTTGCGTCCGAGAGCTTTCTCAAGTGCAGAAACAATGAACTGAGATTTGGTTACGCCCATGCGTTTTGCGGTGAGCTCCAACTCCTTTTCGAGCAGGGGTTCGAGTCGGACAGAAACAGCCATGGCAATCTCCTTTTGATACAAATTGAATACAGTATTACTGTATCACAACTCAGGTCAAAGCCTTCTCGATCTGGCTCAGCACATCCCGCGCGCTCACCGGGATCGGCGTGCCAGGGCCGTAGATGCCTTTGACACCCGCTGCATACAAGTAGTCATAGTCCTGCCGAGGGATCACGCCGCCGACGAACACGACGATGTCATCCGCGCCCTGCTTTTTGAGTTCCGCAATGATGGCCGGGACCAAGGTCTTGTGCCCGGCCGCCAATGTGGACAGGCCCACCGCGTGCACGTCGTTCTCGATCGCCTGGCGGGCGCATTCTTCCGGTGTCTGAAACAGCGGGCCCATGTCCACATCAAAACCCAGATCGGCAAAGGCCGTGGCCACCACCTTGGCGCCGCGGTCGTGTCCGTCCTGACCCAGCTTGCCAATCATGACGCGCGGGCGGCGACCCTGTGCCACTGCAAAGGCGGCGATGTCGGCCTTGAGTGCGTTCCAGTATTCCATGGTGTCCCCTGTGGCGGCATCAAAAGCCGCGGCGTACACGCCCGAGACCTTGTTGGTATCGGCGCGGTGGCGGCCAAAGGCTTTTTCCATCGCGTCGCTCACCTCGCCCACCGTGGCACGCAGGCGTATGGCCTTGATGGACAGGTCCAGCAAGTTGCCCGTACCGGCCTCTGCTGCAGAAGTGATAGCAGCCAACGCAGCACCGACAAGGGCTGGATCGCGTTTTTGCCTGATGCTCTGGAGCCGGGCGATCTGCGAATCACGCACGGCCACGTTGTCGATGTCACGCGCCTCAATCATGTCCTCAGTCTTGAGCTTGTACTTGTTGACGCCAACGATAACGTCTTGCCCGCTGTCGATGCGGGCCTGCTTGTCGGCCGCAGCCGCTTCAATCTTCAGCTTGGCCCAACCGCTGTCCACGGCCTTGACCATACCGCCCATGGCCTCCACTTCTTCGATGATGGCCCAGGCGGCATCCGCCATGTCCTGCGTCAGCTTTTCCATCATGTAGCTGCCAGCCCAGGGGTCGATCACATTGGTGATGTGGGTCTCTTCCTGG
>NZ_JANXUQ010000088.1 GCF_025356155.1 Rhodoferax sp.
AGATTCGGCGAGGGCTACCACGTGTTTTGCGTAAGCGTGCCAGGTGGTGATGCCAGCGGCGACCAGGTGGTAGATGCCGGCCAGGGCCACATCACCACCGCCCTCACCCGCCTTGACTTGGCGGATCGCATGGGCCGTCACATCAGCGATCAGGTCGGCACCGGTGGGCGCACCAAACTGGTCGTCAATCACTTGCAATGTCTCGCGTTCCTTGGCCAGGCGCAGCATGGTCTTGGCAAAGTTACCGCCGCGGGCGGCGTAGACCCAACTGGTGCGGAAGATCAGGTGGCGCACGCAGCGCATCACGGCCTGCTCGCCTTCCAGCTTGGTCTGGCCGTAGACGCTCAAGGGGCCGGTGGCGTCGCCCTCTTTCCAGGGCGTCTCACCGCTGCCGTCGAACACGTAATCGGTGCTGTAGTGGATCAACCAGGCGCCCAGCTTTTGTGCTTCATCGGCCAGCACGCCCGGCGCCTGCGCATTCAGCAAGCGGGCGAAATCGGGTTCGCTTTCGGCCTTGTCCACGGCGGTGTGGGCGGCAGCATTGACGATGACATCCGGGCGCACCGTGCGCACGGTTTCGGCCAGCGCGTCCAGTTGCGTGAAATCACCGCTCAGGCCACCGGGGTTGGTCGCACGGTCCAGCCCTATGACCACCAGTTCACCCAGCGGTGCCAGGCTGCGCTGCAGTTCCCAGCCGACCTGGCCGTCGGTACCCAGCAACAGAATCTTCATGCTGTGGCGGCAGCCTGAGTCACCCCGGCACCGTATTGCGTTTCCACCCAGTCGCGGTAGCCACCGCTTTGCACATTGGCCACCCAGTCCTGGTTGGACAGGTACCAGGCCACCGTCTTGGCGATGCCGGTTTCGAACGATTCGGCTGGCTTCCAGCCCAGTTCGCGCTCGATCTTGCGGGCGTCGATGGCGTAGCGGCGGTCGTGGCCGGGGCGGTCCGTGACAAAGGCGATCTGGTCCTGGTAGGGTTTGCGATCGGCGCGGGGCTTCAGCTCGTCCAGCAGGCCGCAGATGGTGCGCACGATGTCGAGGTTGGCCTTTTCGTTCCAGCCGCCCACGTTGTAGGTCTCACCGGGCTTGCCGGCTTCGAGCACGCGGCGGATGGCGCTGCAGTGGTCCTTGACATAGAGCCAGTCGCGGATCTGCTGGCCGTCGCCGTACACGGGTAGGGTCTTGCCAGCCAGAGCGTTGACGATGACCAGCGGGATCAGCTTCTCCGGAAAGTGGTAGGGGCCGTAGTTGTTGGAGCAATTGGTGGTCAGCACGGGTAGGCCATAGGTGTGGTGCCAGGCGCGCACCAGGTGGTCGCTGGCGGCCTTGCTGGCGCTGTAGGGGCTATTGGGCTCATAGGTGTGGGTTTCGGTGAACGCGGGGTCACCCTTGTGCAGCGAGCCATAGACTTCATCCGTGGAGACATGCAGGAAGCGGAAATCAGTCTTGGCGGGTGCCGCCAGGGCGCCCCAGTAGCTGCGCACCGACTCCAGCAATTGGAAAGTACCGACGATGTTGTTCTGCACAAATTCGCCAGGTCCGTGGATGGAACGGTCGACGTGGGACTCAGCTGCAAAGTTGATGATGGCACGGGGCGCGTGCAGGGCCAGCAGCGCCGGGAGCAGTGTGGGGTCACCAATATCACCCTTGACGAAGACATGACGGGAGTCGTCTTTCAGGCTGTCCAGGTTTTGCAGATTGCCGGCGTAGCTCAGCTTGTCGAGGTTGACGACGGTCTCATCCGATTGTGCAAGCCAGTCCAGCACGTAGTTGGAGCCAATAAATCCGGCGCCGCCGGTCACGAGAATGGTCATGGGGATAGGGTCCGCTTGAATGAAGTCTGGATATTACCTGCCCGGCATTTTCGCATTCAAATGCGCCCCCGCTTTGTAAGCGGTTGTAGTCCGATCGGCTAAGCTGCAGGCGCTGCGGCAGGAGCGGCCAATCGCCGACAATAGCACCTCTGCTGCAGCGTCTGCCCATGTCCATGCCAACCGACACCCATTCAAACGAACGACCCCGCAACCATACGCCCGAGCTGTTCTGGTGGATCTTGTGTGTATCCATCGGCCTGGCGCTACTGCCCACGGCCTGGACGCTGCTCGATTTGCGGGCCGCAGCCCTGTTCCTCGGCATAGACGCGTTTACCGGCGTGGCCCAATGGTGGTGGGTGGAATTGATTAACCTGTATGTACCGGCCGTATTCCGGGTCATCGTGCTGGTGGCCTTGGTGGCCTGGGTCTGGGCCAGTCTGCGGCAGTGGGGCAAGCGCTGGCGCTTGCCGCTGGCCTTTGTGGTGCTGGCCGGCACACTGGGGCCGGGTTTGGTCGTCAATAGTGGCTTCAAGGAAAACTGGCAACGCTCGCGCCCCTACCAGGTGCAGGCATTTGGTGGCACGCAACAATTCACCCGCGCCGCCGTCATCACCGACCAATGCGATAACAACTGTTCCTTCGTCAGTGGCCATGTGGCCTGCGGTATCTTTTTCGCGTCAATGCTGTTGGTAGATCGCAAACGCCGCATCGCCTGGGGGGCTGCAGGGGTGGTGGCAGGGCTCACTATTGGCTTCGCCCGCATGGCCGATGGCGCGCATTGGCTCAGCGATGTGCTGTGGGCCAGCCCCATCACGCTGCTCACCAGTTGGCTGGTGTGGAAGGCGCTGCTGCGGTTCTACCCCGAATAGTGCCGCCCGAACCGCCACATAGAAATGGGGCCAGCAAATCCCCACGGGTCATGCAATCTGCGTAGAATCTTCTGCGGACCAATGTGCTTTTTGAACACAGCAGGACTCGCCCCATGGATTTGATTTTTGCCGACGAAGAATCCCCGTCCACTGACAGCCTAAAAAAGGCTCCCAAAAAGCCGTGGTGCATTCTGCTAGTGGATGATGATGCCGAAGTGCACGCTGTCACACGCTTGGCACTTAAAGGATTCGAGTTTCAGGGAAGTGCATTGGAGTTGCTGAGCGCACATTCCGGCCAGGCCGGACGCGACATCTTCAATAGCCGCGACGACATAGCGCTGGCGATTGTTGATGTGGTCATGGAAACCGACCATGCGGGGCTTGACCTGGTGCACTATGTACGCAACACCCTGGAGAACCACCGCACGCGCCTGGTCATGCGCACTGGGCAACCCGGCCAAGCCCCAGAGGACCGTGTCATACGCGAATATGACATCGACGACTACAAAGAAAAAACCGACCTGACGATACAAAAGCTGCGCACCCTGCTGTACAGCAAGCTGCGGGCTTACCGCGACCTGTGCATCATCGAATACCAGCGCGATGGCCTGGCCCGGGTACTCGGCGCAACCGCCATGGTGCAGACCGCAGAATCGCTAACTGTTTTCGCGTCTGCCGTGCTGGACCAACTCACGTCACTTTTGCACCTGGATCGCTCCGCGCTCTATTGCATTATTTTGCCCAATGCGGACAGCGGCGAGCACGAAACCAAGACGATTGCAGCGACGGGCGATTTCGTCCAGTACAGCACGACCCCGATCTGCTCCAACCTGCCCGAGATCGTTTCGCAGCGGTTCAAGGAAGTGTTTGACAAGAAGTCGGGCCAGCACTTTGACGACGCTTATGTTCTGTACACCCACGCAAAGAACGGTGGCGGCAACCTGCTCTACCTGAAACACGCCACCGAATTGGGCAAGATGGACCAGCAGCTTCTGGAGATCTACACCCAGAGTGTTGCCATTACCTTTGACAACATTAACCTGCAAGAGGATTTGCGGGAGACGCAAAAGGAATTGGTCTACACCCTGGCCGATGCCGTGGAGGCCCGCACCCAGAAAACTGGTGCGCATGTCAAACGGGTGGCCTTGGCCTGCGAAATACTGGCCCGTTTGTATGGGCTGCCCGAGGCACAAACGCTGCTGATCAAAAATGCATCTCCCTTGCACGACATCGGCAAAGTGGCCATTCCAGACGCCATCCTGCACAAGCCTGGCAAACTCGATGCGGACGAATGGGGTTTGATGCGCCAGCATGCACAGTTTGGCCTGGATATTCTCAAACGCTCCAACCGCGCATTGATGAAGCTGGCCGCAGAGATTGCGCTGTCGCACCATGAGCGCTGGGACGGCAGTGGTTACCCCAACGGGCTGACTGGTACGGCCATTCCCATCTCTGGGCGCATCACCGCACTGGCCGACGTATTCGACTCGCTGGGCTCACGCCTCAGCTACAAAGAGCCCTGGTCACAAGAGATGGTGGTGCAGGCCCTGCGGGAAGGAAGCGGGCAGCAGTTTGAGCCGGCCCTGGTAGATCTGCTGCTGGCCAATCTTGATGCCTTCACGGCCTTGCGCCTGCAATTCCCAGACGATATAGACACGGAGCCCGCTTCCGGTACCAGCTCCCACTAGCCCAAACCAGTGTGCACGGTGGGATAGCGCAGTGTCAAACGCAGTTCTTGTTTCATGCGGATATTCACCATACGGCGTGACTCGCTCATAAAGCTCAGCAACGTTAGCGGCAGTTGGGTTGACGCCCCTTCTCTGGCAATTCTTGGTGGTCTAGGCAGGCCGTACAGATCAGCGGCCAGATCAAAATAATCACCCATCAACAAATCGCTGTCATCGTTGACGTTGTAAACCCGCTGCGGTGCGCCGCGCCACAGCGCCAGGCAGCAGGCACGCGCCAGATCGTCGGCGTGGATGTGGTTGGTGTAGACGTCGTCCGCTTGCTGCAACACCGGCGTACCCTTCAGCAGCCGCGCCCGGGGCGTGCCACTTTCGCGGTCTGGCGCATAGATGCCCGGGATGCGCAATATGCCAACCCGTACTGCCGAAGCCAAACCCCAAAACCGCATGCTGGCCTCGGCATGGGTGCGCCGCAAAGCCCTCGGTGTGCCCGCACCCAGCACCTGGGTCTCGGCCACCCGGCTCCCACCACAGTCGCCATAGACCCCACTGGTGGAACCATAGACGGCGCTCTTCGGCTTGCTGCGCAGGCGCATTGCGCGCACCAAGGTTTGGGTGCGCAGATCCGTCCAACCATCCGACGGCGGCGGCGCCAAATGCACGACCCGCGTGGCGATACCGGCAAGCCTGCGCAAGCTCAGAGCAGCGTCGAGATTGCCCAATAGCGGGGTCAGCCCCCGGGTGCGCAATTCGGTCACACGCGCGGGCTGCGAAGTCAGCGCCAACAATCGCACTCTGCCCCGCAATTGACCGGCCACGCGCAAGCCCACATCGCCACAGCCGACAATCAGAACACGCTCACGCCGAAATCGCGCGGGCAAGGCGCCAAGGGGTGCTTGGTTTGAAGGCAAAATCGCTGATCCGTTCAAAATATGAGAGTTCCTAGGATACCTACAAGATGACTGCAAGCAATTCAGACGCCCCACTTTTTTCCGTCGTGGTACAACCCAGCGGGCGCAGCTTCGAGGTGGCGGTCGGTGAAGCGGTGTTGGCGGCAGGCATACGCCAAGGTATCGGGCTACCCTACGGATGCAAAGACGGCGCCTGTGGCTCCTGCAAGTGCAAGATGATCAGCGGCTCTGTCATACATGGCAGCCACCAGCTGTCCGCACTCAGCGTGGAAGAAGAAGCCAACGGTTTTGTGCTGACCTGTTGCGCACATGCCCGATCCGACCTGGTGCTGGAATCACGCCAAGTCACCGAGCTGGGTGCCCTGCCAATTAAGAAAATGCCAACCCGGGTGATTTCGCTGACCAAAAAGTCTGACGACGTCATGGTGCTGCAGTTGCAATTGCCCGCCAATGACAGCTTTACCTACCGTGCCGGCCAGTATGTGGAATTTCTCTTGCGCGATGGCGCACGGCGCAGCTATTCCATGGCCAGCGCGCCCAGCCTTGGGGCCAGCATGGAATTGCATATCCGCCATATGCCGGGCGGCAAGTTCACAGACCATGTCTTTGGTGCGATGAAAGAGAAAGAAATCCTGCGCGTCGAAGGCCCTTACGGTTCTTTCTTTCTGCGCGAAGACTCCACCAAACCCATCGTGTTGCTAGCATCCGGCACAGGTTTTGCGCCCATCAAGGCCTTGCTGGAGCACATGCAACACCTGGCGTCTGCTCGGCCCGTCACGTTGTACTGGGGAGGACGGCGCCCGGCCGATTTGTACATGCAAGAATGGGTCTTGGAGCAGCAAAAGGCCATGCCCCAATTGCGTTACATACCGGTGGTGTCTGACGCCACGGCCGAAGACCAGTGGCAGGGCCGAAGCGGTTTTGTGCACCGCGCCGTGATGGAAGATTTCTCCGACATGAGTGGCCACCAGGTCTATGCCTGCGGAGCGCCTATCGTCATCGAATCAGCGCGCAGGGATTTTGCGGCCCTCGCCAAGCTACCGCCCGACGAGTTTTACGCCGACTCGTTCACGTCCGAGGCTGATAAAGCCCGGGCGTAAAAAAAGCCACCGCTACGGTGGCTTTTTTGATTGCCCTGTGACGATTTATTCGCCGAGGTAAGCCGCCCGCACGCGCGGGTCCGTCAGCATTTCGGCCGCATTGCCAGACATGGTGACGATGCCGGATTCCATCACATATCCACGGTTGGCAATACCCAGGGCACGGCTGGCATTTTGCTCCACCAGCAGCACGGTCACGCCCTGCGCATAGACGTCTTTGACCACCTCGAAGATCTTGTCCACCATGATGGGGGACAGGCCCATGGACGGCTCATCCAGCAACAGCACCTTGGGGCGGCTCATCAGCGCACGGCCCATGGCCAGCATTTGCTGCTCGCCGCCGGACATGGTGCCGGCCAGTTGGTCCTTGCGCTCGCGCAGACGCGGGAAAATGGTGAACATCTTCTCGATGTCCGCCGCAATGCCCTCTTTGTCATTGCGGATGTAAGCACCCATCTGCAAATTTTCGGTGATGGTCATGCGGGTAAACACGCCACGGCCTTCGGGCACCATCGCCAAGCCCTGCTTGACCAGGTCCCACGGACCCTGGCCGCGGATGCTTTTGCCCAGGTATTCAATGTCCCCCGCGTTGATCGGCAGTGTGCCGGTGATGGCCTTCATGGTCGTGGTCTTGCCGGCACCGTTAGAGCCGATCAGCGATACCAGTTCGCCTTCGTGCACCTCAAAATCCACGCCTTTTACGGCCTGGATGCCCCCATAGGAAACCTTCAAACCGGTTACCTTGAGCAAAGTCTTTGTTGCTGTCATTGTCTTGTTCTCCTGAAGCTGCCTAGTGGCCGCTGGTGCCCAGATACGCTTCAATCACCTTTGGATTTTTTTGCACCTCGGCCGGCGTGCCTTCGGCAATTTGCTTGCCATAGTCCAACACCGTGATGCGATCACACAGGCCCATGACCAGCTTCACATCGTGCTCGATCAACAGAATGGTGCGGTTGTCGTTGCGGATGCGGTCAATCAGTTCGCGCAACATGACCTTCTCGGTCGCGTTCATACCGGCGGCGGGTTCGTCCAGCGCAATCAATTGTGGGTCGGTCGCCAATGCGCGGGCAATCTCCAGACGACGCTGGTCACCATAGCTCAGTGTGCGGGCTTTGTAATCGGCAAACTTGCCAATACCGACATATTCCAGCAGTTCATGGGCGCGCTGGGCAATCGCCGCTTCCTCCGCCTTGAAGGCTGGCGTGCGGAAAACCGCGCCTATCAAACCGGAATGGGTACGGATATGCCGCCCCACCATCACATTTTCCAGCGCAGTCATTTCGGAAAACAGGCGGATGTTCTGGAAGGTACGCGCAATGCCAGCCTTAGCAACCAAATGCACAGCAGTCGGCTGGTAGGGCTTGCCCGCCAATTCAAAGCTGCCGCTGTCAGGTGTGTAAAGGCCTGTCAGCACATTGAAGAATGTGGTCTTGCCGGCGCCATTGGGGCCGATCAATCCGTAGACCTGACCGCGTTCAATCTTGATGCCCACATCACTAAGGGCCTGCAAACCGCCGAACCGTTTGGAAACGCCGGAGACGTTGAGTACTGTATCTGTCATGTTGGTGGTTCCGTTCAGCTCTTCACGTTCAGCAGGGACTTGCCATGCTCAGGCGACGGCCACAAGCCGCGAGGACGCAACAGCATGACCGTGATCATGGCCAAGGCCGTCAGCAAGCTGCGCAAGATGGAAGCATCCAGACGCCCGCCCGTCATATCTTGCAGCGGACCTGCAACATAGCGCAGCACTTCAGGCAATGCAGACAACAATACCGCGCCCAAGATGACGCCGGGCAGGTGTCCCACGCCACCGAGCACCACCATTGCAACAATCATCACCGACTCCATCAAGCTGAAAGACTCGGGTGAGATGAAGCCCTGGAATGACGCGAACATGGCACCGGACACACCGCCAAACGTGGCACCCATGCCGAAAGCCAGCAGCTTGAGGTTACGGGTGTTGATGCCCATGGCCTTGGCGGCGATTTCGTCTTCACGAATGGCCATCCAGGCACGGCCCACGCGGGACACCTCCAGGCGGTGGCAGACCACAACGCTGAAGACCACGAGTGCCAGGAACAGGTAGTAATACA
This sequence comes from Rhodoferax sp., assembly GCF_025356155.1. Lineage (GTDB taxonomy): Bacteria > Pseudomonadota > Gammaproteobacteria > Burkholderiales > Burkholderiaceae_C > Allorhodoferax. The sequence continues at coordinate 8,476 of NZ_JANXUQ010000088.1, forward strand.
GGGAAACCGATGCAACTTCAAAGCCGAACACCGACAGCTTCTTGCCCAAGTTCACACCGAAGAAGTGGAACGAATCGATCTGGCTGATGCCCTTGGGGCCATTGGTGATGTTGTACGGTTGGTCCATGTTGTTCATGAACACGCGGATGATTTCACCAAAACCCAGTGTCACGATGGCCAAGTAGTCGCCGCGCAAACGCAAGGTAGGTGCGCCCAGCAACACGCCAAACAGACCCGCCAAACCCGCAGCCACAGGAATCACGACCCATAACGGCATGTGCAGCCCTTCAGGGAACATGGCTGCCAGTGCCGGGAAGGTATCCGTCAATTGGGGCGACGCCATCAAGCCATAGGTGTACGCACCAATAGCGAAGAAAGCCACATAGCCCAAGTCCAACAGACCGGCATAACCGACCACGATGTTGAGCCCCAGCGACAGCAGCACAAACAGAAGGGCCATGTCGGCAATACGCACCCAGGCATTGCCGAAGCTTTGGAGCAGTAGCGGCAGGATCAGCAGGCCGACCGCAGTCGCCAGAAAAACCAGAATTTTTTGTTGTTGTTTCATGTGAGAGTGCTCCTCAAGCCCGGTCCGCCACGCGCTCACCGAGCAAGCCAGACGGCCGCAAGGTCAACACAATGATCAGGACGATGAACGCAAAAATGTCGGAGTAATGGCTTCCCAGGACGCCGCCTGTGAGGGCACCGATGTAGCCCGCACCAATCGACTCGATCAGCCCCAGCAAGATGGCGCCAACCACAGCCCCAGCCAAGTTGCCGATGCCGCCGAACACCGCGGCGGTAAAGGCTTTCAAGCCAGGCAGAAAGCCCATGGCGTGTTGTGCGGTACCGTAGTTGGATGCGTACATCACGCCGGCAATGGCTGCCAACACGGCGCCGATGATAAAGGTTGCGGAGATCACCATATCGGGCTTGACACCCATCAGCGCAGCAACCCGTGGGTTCTCAGAGGTGGCACGCATGGCACGCCCCAGTTTCGTATGGTTAACCACCCACATCAGCGTGGCCAGTGACACGGCGGTGAAGCCCAAAATCACAATTTGTGTGATCGAGATCAAAGCGCCGCCCACTTCAATGGGCGTATTGGGCAACAGGGTGGGATAGGACTTGTAGGTAGGCTTCCACAGGATCATGGCCAGCGTCTGCAACAGAATCGACATACCCATCGCTGTCAACATGGGCGCAAGTTTGGGGCTATTGCGCAAAGGGCGGTAGGCCACCTTTTCAATCGCGAAGTTGAGCGTGGCGCAGACTATGCAGGCAATGATCAGCGCGATGACGAGGATGATGTAACCGGGTGTGCCAGGCATGGATTCCTGCATCAGGGTAATGATGGACCAACTGGTTAAGGCCCCCACCATCATCACTTCACCGTGAGCAAAGTTGATCAGGTTAATGATGCCGTACACCATGGTGTATCCCAGGGCAATGAGCGCATACATGCTACCCAACACCAGACCATTGATGATCTGCTGCAACAAAATATCCATATGAGTTCTCCGATTTTTTGGCCGGTGCGTAGGTCACCAATTTGTTGAACAGCAATTTGAAGACGACCGGTGTGGCCTTGTGGGCGGCACTTGTTCGTTAGCAAAAAGCCTGCCATCTTTCATGGTGCGACAGGCAAGTGGATGGGATTGTAGCTAAGGGCACATGCAAGTCGAGCCTCGATTCCCTTGGGTTTACCCCTAGCAGTAGGGGTGCATCAGTCGAATCATGCAAGAGTAAGCGCAGCTAATACTCGGGTCGAAACATGGATGTGTCTAAAGCCGGATCGTCCGCGTGGCCGGGTGATTTGGCAGCGTTACGCGCCTTCAATTGCCGCATTTTTTCGGCAATGCGGATTTCAAGACCCCGCTCGACCGGCCGGTAAAAATGGGGCGCGGGCATGCCATCGGGAAAATAGGTTTCACCAGCCGCAAAGCCATCTTCTTCATCGTGCGCATAGCGGTAGCCCTTGCCGTAGTCCAATTGCTTCATCAGCTTGGTCGGAGCATTGCGCAAATGCAGGGGCACAGGGCGAGAGCCTTCCTTTTTGACCAGCGCGCGGGCCTCGTTATAGGCTTTGTAAACAGCATTGGATTTGGGAGCCACGGCGAGGTAGACAACGCACTGCGCCAAGGTCAGCTCCCCTTCGGGCGTGCCCAGGCGCTCATACACCTCGGCCGCGTCCAGCGCCATGCGCAGCGCACGGGGGTCAGCCAGGCCAATGTCTTCACTGGCCATGCGGATCAGACGCCGCGCCATGTAGCGTGGGTCGGCACCGCCATCGAGCATGCGCACCAGCCAGTACAGCGCGGCGTCGGGGTCGGAACCTCTGACAGACTTGTGCAGGGCGCTGATGGAGTCGTAGAACTGCTCACCACCCTTGTCGTAGCGGCGCATGCGTTCGCCCAGTACTTTGACCAGCCAGACATCGGTTACCGCGTCCAGTCGCTCCTGCTGCGCAGCCACGCCCAGGGTTTCCAGCGTATTGAGCAGGCGGCGGGCGTCACCATCGGCATACGCGACCAAACGCTCAATCGCTACGCTTTCGATAGCGGGCAACGTAGATTCTACGAGGGCTACAGCGATAATTTGCTTAAGGTCTTCGGCTGTGAGCGGCTGCAGCACATACACCGCAGCGCGGGACAGCAGGGCCGAATTGACTTCAAACGACGGGTTCTCGGTGGTCGCACCAATAAACGTGAAAAGGCCACTCTCGACGTGGGCCAAAAACGCATCCTGCTGGCTTTTGTTAAAACGGTGGACCTCGTCCACAAACACGATCGTGCGCCGACCATGCGCCAGCGCGATCTGGGCCTGTTCTACCGCTTCGCGAATCTCCTTGACGCCGCCCAAGACGGCGCTGATGGCAATGAACTGCGCATCAAACGCGCTGGCCATCAGCCGTGCAATCGTGGTCTTGCCCACACCGGGCGGTCCCCACAAAATGCAACTGTGGGGCTGGCCGGACTCAAACGCCAGCCGCAAGGCCATGCCCTCCCCCAACAGGTGCTGCTGGCCTATCACCTGGCCCAGTGTTTTGGGGCGCAGGCGTTCGGCCAGCGGTTGGTGGGTGGGTTGAATAGGGGAAGAGGTTGCCAAGGTGGTTCAATCAATAGTCCACCCAAGTTTAATCCTGCGCTACGCTTGCACCTGGGCACACGCCCTTCTCACCAAAACATAAACCGCAACCCGGAGACACCATGCCCCCACCCTTGGTCTTGCCATCCATCAGCGCCGCCGTAGACCGGGTGCTGACACGCACGCCCGGCGACATCGTGCTGGCCATTCCCCTGGGTATTGGCAAACCCAACCCGTTCGTCAATGCCCTCTACCAGCGTATCAAGGCGAACCCGGCGCGGCGCCTGAAAATTATCACCGCGCTGTCGTTAGAAAAGCCGGTCGGCCATAGCGATCTGGAGCAGAATTTCTTGACCCCCTTGGTGGAACGGGTGTTTGCGGACTATCCCGACCTGGACTACGTCAAAGACCGGCGTGGCAAGGGCCTTCCGCCCAACATCACGGTCAGCGAATTCTTCATGAAGACCGGTGAGTACGTGGGCAACACCGAGGCGCAACAAAGCTACATTTCCGCCAACTACACCTATGTGGTGCGGGACATGGTGTCCCAGGGCGTGAATGTGCTCGCGCATGCCATTGCCAGCATGGCAGACGACCATGGCGGTATGCGCTTGAGCCTGTCCAGCAACCCGGACCTGACGCTGGAGCTTGTGGAGAAATACCGCGCCGCTGGCAAACCGATCACCGCTGTAGGGGTGATCAACCAGCACATGCCCTTTATGCCCAATTCCGCCGAGGTGGGCGCCGAATTCTTTGACATCGTGGTCACTGACCCTGCGGGTACACACACCGTGTTCGCGCCACCCAACAACAAGATCAGCCTTAGCGATTACGCCATTGGCCTACACGCGTCCAGCATGGTGTTGGACGGTGGCACCTTGCAGATCGGTATTGGTTCGTTGGGGGATGCCATCAGCCAAGCCTTGATCCTGCGGGACAGCAACAACGCGGACTACCGCCGCATGCTGGATGCGATGTGCGCCGATGGGTTGGCAGGTCGGGAACTGGATCGCTTTGACCAAGGCCTCTACGGCTGCTCCGAAATGTTTGTCAACGGATTCCTGCAGTTGATGAAGGCCGGCATCATCCGCCGCGAGGTCTTTGGCGACCCTGTGCTGCAACGCCTGCTGAACGAGGGCGCCATCACCGAAACCCGTGTCACGCCGCAGACCCTGCGTGCGCTGGTCGATGCCGGCCGTGTGGGTTTGCCGATGAAGCAATCAGACCTGCACTTCTTGCAACAGTACGGTGTGGTTCATGCCGAGGTCTCGTTGGAAGACGGTTTCTTGACGCTCAGCTCACACCGTTGCAGCGCCGATCTGCGGCAGCAGGACGCATTCGACGGCATATGCCAACACATGCTGGGCACACAACTGCGCGGCGGCATCACAATGACTGGCGGTTTCTTTCTGGGGCCAAGCGACTTCTATGAAGCCTTGCGCACGATGCAACCGCAGTCGCTGGCCAAAATCGACATGACGCGCATCGACTTCATCAACCAGTTGTATGGCCAGGAAGAACTCAAGCGCACGCAGCGCAACAAGGCCCGCTTCATGAACACCACCATGCTTGTCACGTTGCTGGGGGCAGCGTCCAGCGACGCGCTGGAGTCGGGCCAGGTGGTCAGTGGCGTGGGCGGTCAATACAACTTTGTTGCCATGGCGCACGCCCTGCCCGATGCCCGTTTGGTCATGATGCTACGGGCCACACACAACAACAAGGACGGACTCACCAGCGGCATTGTGTGGAGTTATGGCAACGTCACCATACCGCGTCATTTGCGGGACATTGTTATCACCGAGTACGGCGTCGCCGATTTGCGGGGCCAGACCGATGGCGAAGTCGTCCAACGCCTGATTGCCGTGGCCGACTCGCGTTTTCAGGACGAATTGGTTGCGCAAGCCAAGGCGCACGGCAAGCTCGATGCACACTACGAAGTGCCCGAACGCTACCGCAACAACCTGCCCCAGGCTCTTGAGGCCAAATTGCACCCGTGGGCAGAGGCTGGATTGTTGCCTGGCTTCCCCTTTGGCACCGATCTGACACCCGATGAGTTGAGCATGGTGGGCGCATTGAAGAAGCTTCAACATGCCAGTGAGCACCCCGCTGAATTGCTTTCGCTTGCCTTCAAAAGCTTGTGGGACAGCAAGGAAATGCCGGCCGCCTACCAAGAACGCCTGGGCTTGTCGGATGCCTATAGCCTGAAAGACTCCGTACTGAGGCGCCTGTTGGCGGGCAATCTGTAAAGCCACGGTGTGCCATCTGTTAAAAGGAAGGCAACTACCGGTACCCACTCAATCCATGTCCGCCTCCTCTTCAACTACCACTGCCTTCGGTTCCGACAATACGGCTGCCACTGCCACTGCCACTGCCTTGCATTGGATCGACGCCGATGCGCCCTGCTCCGCACAATGGCATTCCGAGCGCGGCGCATTGCCTCCCAAAAAGGTGCAGCTCGCAGATGACACCATCACCGGCGATGCGGCCTACCGTCTGGCCTGCGAGGGCACTGCGTTACTCTGGCAGGGAGATTTTCAGAATGCCCGCCAATTGCTACAAGCCCTGGTGCGCCGGGTGGTGCAACCGGCCAAACGCACGCAGCGCAAGCAAACCGCCAAAGTCTCCATGGCAGCCGATGGCACATCGACGAAACCTATGGAGAGTGCATTCAACCTGCACCGCCAATCCCAGGCACAACGGGCGCGCGTGCTGGGCATGGTGTTGATACCGGTCAATGCCGATTTCAGCATCCCACTGCGGCGCGCGCCCGATGCGCGCCAGGCTTTTGCAGAAGCTTGGGGACCGGGCAAGGCGGAAGCCGGTGTTTCGGTAGTTTCACTGCGTGAATTGCTGGGTTTGATCAGCGCGCACGAGTGGCGCAAAAAGGGTGTCGAAATACCGGCTCTGGGCGAGGCGCCCAACAACCGCATTCACCCGCACTATGGCGTGTTCTCTCCCGTACGGGGGGAATATGTAGACCTGGTAGCGACCGCGCTAAGGGCTCCGCCCGTGGGCAAAGGCGCGACAAAGAAACTTGCGATAGATTTGGCATTCGACATCGGCACCGGCACGGGTGTGCTCGCCGCGGTGATGGCACGCCACGGTGTCACCCAAATCATCGCAACCGACCAAGATCCCCGTGCATTGGCTTGTGCACATGAGAATCTGAACCGGCTCGGCGTCAGCACCCGGGTGCAAGTGGAGCGGAGCAACCTGTTCCCTGAAGGCCAAGCGCAATTGATCGTGTGTAACCCACCCTGGTTGCCAGCCCGCCCCAGTTCACCCATTGAACAAGCGGTGTACGACGAAGGCAGCCGCATGCTGCTGGGGTTTCTTAATGGCTTGGCAGCGCATCTGGCACCGGGTGGCGAAGGCTGGCTGATCATGTCCGATCTGGCAGAACATTTGGGCCTGCGTTCGCGCGTGGAACTGCTGGCGGCAATCGATAGTGCTGGCTTGAACGTGGTTGGCCGACTGGATGCCAAGCCCATACATCCCAAAGCACAGGATGCGACTGCGCCACTGCATGCTGCACGTGCTGCGGAGATCACGTCGCTGTGGCGCCTGGTTGCCAAGGCGCATTGAGGCCGGAATAGAAAAAGCCACCAATCTTTCGACTGATGGCTTTTCCATAATTGGCGGAGCGGACGACCGTTTTGGGCCAAATCTCAGGGTGTCTAAGTATGACGCAAGCCGACTCCAAACCAGCTTGTAAGCCACGCCAGTATTGCGTTTTCGCTCCTTTAACTCGTCCAACATCGTCTCGCCTGATATAGTGCCATCAACTTTCCAATTATGGTTAGGAATGTGGTTAGGTTAGGGAGATACGATTATGGTTAGAACATTATGAGTAGAGCACGCGACCGGCTTTCAGCAATAGCCGTTAGGAACGCATCCAAGCCCGGCTTCTATCATGACGGCGGAGGATTGTATTTGCAGGTCAGCAGGTTCGGAACGAAGTCTTGGATACTTCGTTACACCATTGACAAAAAGACACGCGACATGGGGCTTGGCCCTTTGGCCGACTGGACTCTTGCGGAGGCCAGAGAGCGGGCAAAAAAGTACCGCCAACTGATAGACGATAAGCGCGACCCTATTGAGCAACGTCAGGCAGAGCAAAAAGCGCAGTCCGACGAAAGGGAAAACCGCAAAACTTTCGAGCAATGTGCCACGGCATGCCACGACGACAAGTTGACTCTCTGGAAGAATGAGAAGCACAAAGCGCAATGGATTAGCACGCTCACCAGCTACGCATTCCCCATAGTCGGCTCAGCAAATGTCGCCAGTGTTGGGAAAAAGGAAGTAGCCAAGATTCTGGAACCCATCTGGCTAACCAAACAAGAAACGGCCAATCGCCTGCTGCAACGCATCCGGGTGGTGCTTGGATGGGCATCGGCACACGATTACTACCCTGGCTACGACCTCAAAATGTGGGACGAACTTCCCAATCTGTTGCCCGGTCGTCCGAAGAAGAAAGAAAGCCACCACTCGTCATGCCCCTACATCGAGGCTGGTGCTTTGATGGAAAAATTGCGTCAATCAAAAGTTTCCGATACCTTGAAACTGTGCTTTGAGTTCACGGTTCTGACCGCTGCCCGCTCAGGAGAAGCACGGGGTGCATTCAAGTCGGAGGTTAACTTTGACACCAAAATGTGGATTATCCCGGACAACCGCATGAAGATGGACAAGGCGCACTCTGTGCCACTCTCAGACCGCGCCATTGAAGTATTGAAGCTGGCCTACAAACTGGCACCGGAAAGCACCTTGGTTTTTCCAAATTTGAATAGTGATCAGGCACTGAGCGATCAAGCCTTTACTAAAGTGGTGCTTCGTGAAAACCTCAATGTGACCTATACGGCACACGGCTTTCGTTCAACATTCCGAACATGGGCTGGCGAACAAACCAAGTATCCGCGTGAGGTTTGCGAGCACGCACTCGCACACAACATTATGGACAGCGTGGAGGCGGCATATGCCCGGACAACTTTCGTCGAGCAACGCCGCCACTTGATGCAAGACTGGGCCAACTATTTGAAGGAAACGGTTATCTCACCCGCTTAGCACGAAGCTCCGCACGGTGTAATTTCACTTGCCAACGCGACTCCAGTCTTTGGCAAGCTCATAAACTTTATGGTTGTAGTGCAGCGACTATGGTGTAGTCTTGCGCACAGCCTCTTGAACCGTTGGCAATACGTCCTCGTAGTTGAATCCGTTCTGCCCTTTCAGCGGTGGCAATACCACTTGCCGATTCAACCATTCGCGCAAGCTTTGGCCTTCACCTTGTCTCACCAGCGGGTCATGGCTGCTGCCCGGATACCGGAATTCCGTCAGGTTCTGCGGGTTGTCTTTGAATTTCTCTTGAAACCCCACCGCTGGACGGTCTTTCGTGCCACCAGCCCAAGGGTCTTCATCTTCGATGGACGACCACATTGGTAGCCGTGTGTCCCATTTCCAGAGGTGTTCATACTGGCGATTGACGCTTTGCTTATGGCAGATGCCACCCTTGACCTGCTGGTCGCCACGGTTCCAGTGGTAAGTGGTGCGACAACCCTCGCTGTGACCGCTCAGAAAGATGGGTAATGGGGTCAGCGTCTTTACCCATCGAATGACTTCTTCAATGTCGTCACCGCGTGCATCTAGCCGTGCCGGGTTCATGGCGGTGTAGATGCCTTCACGCGCTCTGTCCCCGCCACCTTTGAGCATTTCTTCTGACGAGCCACCGGGGCAGCCAGTCTTGTTTCCTTCGCGGGTTACGAACTCTGGCGTAATGACCGCAAACCCTTCTCGGTAGTAGAACTGCGCGACCGTGGTTTCCCAACCCCACATGCCACCGCACCCGTGGTTGTGAATGATGACGCCACGTACACCGGGTTCACGGGCTACGAGTGCGGAAAACTTCTCTCGGTACACGGCACCGAACAACGGAAGGTAGAACACGCTACGGGTCAGCACTGTTCGAGTTTGGCTTTTGTCATAAGCGGGTGCTTGCCGTACCTGTTGCGCCGTTGATGTGGAACTCACACCACCAATAATGATGAGCGCAGTAGCAAGTCGTGTTGCTGTGTTTTGAACGTTCATATTTGAGTGCTCACTTTACTCGCATCCAGTCCCGTGCTAATTCGTACACATCAGGCATCCAGCTTTCCACGTTGGAGAAAGTGATAACCATCCGATTGTTGTTCGGGTCTGTATTCCAGCCGATGCGCTGACCACCCCAGCCAGAAGCCCATACCGTATTGGGCGCTATCGAGTTCTCAGTCCAAGTGAAGTATCCATAGCCACCAAAGAGCTTGCCCATCTTGCGGGTGTTGGGGCTACTTCCGTTGGAAATCTGAGTGCTGGTAGCTGCGCGCACGTAGTCACCAAAACAACCCTGCTCTTTTGAACTGCGCTTGACCCACACGGCGAACCGCATCCAGTCCTCTAAACGCATTCT
>NZ_JANXUQ010000090.1 GCF_025356155.1 Rhodoferax sp.
CTGACATCCACGGCAATTGCGATCGGGCCGCTGACTTCGTCGTCGTCACCGTCGTCACTGGCTTCATCTCTAGATGGGTCGGCGTTCGGCGTATCCAGCCGCTCCACCACCGTGCCGCTGATGTCCAGCGTGATCAGGTCCGTCTCGCCCAGCTTGATGCGCACGCGGGCACCGCGTGGCAGGTTCTGTGCGCCGATGACCGGCAGCACCAGGGGCAGGGTGTCGGCACGCACCATGTTCTCCTTGAACACCGAGGCTTCCAGCTCGGTGATGCCGTTTTGCTGCAAATATTGCAGCGTCCAGAAGCGCTCCATCCCGTTCTGGTAGCCGTTGTACGCGCTGTAGGCCTCATCAAAACTGGAGATGATGGAAAACAGGCTGGCGTCCTTGGGCTTGAAGGGCGCGGCCAATGCCGCCGTCTTTCCATGCTGCACGCAGGCAATGATTTGCCACTGGTTGACCAGGTCGGTGTAGCGGCGCAGCGGCGAGCTGCTCCATGCATAACTTTTGACGCCAATGCCAGCGTGGGGCAGGGCCTTGGTGCCCATTCGTACCTTAACGCCGGGCGCCAGCGATGCCTGGCTGCGGTAGATGCCGGGCACGCCCAGCTCCGCCATCCAGCTGCCCCAGGTGCTGTTGGCCAGGATCATCGCCTCGGCCACGATCAGATCCAGCGGCGCGCCGCGCTGGCGGGTGGTGATCTGCACGGTCTCATGACCCTCGGGCTCGTTGCCGTCGTTGCCAACCAGGCGGAAGTTGTAATCCGGCCGGTTGAAGGTCTCTGGCTTGCCCCGCACGACCTCGCGCTTGGCTTTTAAGTCTTTTGCCAGGCGGTATAAAAATGATAGCTGCGCACGCAGTGCCGGCAAGGGCTGGGTCTCATTTTCATGGTTGAAGTCGGCGTCGAGCAACCAGGGTTCGGTGACCACGGCGTCCAACTGGTCGTGGCGCAGGTTGTGCGCTATCGGCACGCGTTCAATTTTCGATTCGTGGCCTTTGATTTCCAGTGTGGCCTCGTCCAGCGTCACATACAAAGACAGTGCCGGGCAGTCGCGCCCCGCTTGCAGCGTATAGGTCTGCACCAGCGCATCGGGCAGCATCGTGACCTTGTAGCCGGGCATGTAGACGGTGGACAGGCGGGCGCGGCCCAGTTGGTCCACGGCGTCACCCGGCTGAATGGCCAGACCCGGTGCGGCGATGTGGATGCCCAGCGTGACGGTGCCCGTGCCCAGGCCTTTCACGGACAGCGCGTCGTCAATCTCGGTGGTTTGGGAATCGTCGATGGAGAAAGCTTGCACGGCCGCCAAAGGCAAATCCTTGTCGTCCACCGGCGGTGCGGCCAGCGCGGGGAAGCCAGTGCCCTTGGGAAAGTTCTCCAGTAAAAAGCGTTTCCAGTGGAACTGGTAGGGCGACGCAATGGCGCCGGACTTCTGCAGCAGTTCCAGCGGCGCGGTGTGCGTGGCGCGGGAAGCCTCGACGACGGCCTTGTATTCGGGCGCGTTTTTGTCGGGCTTGAACAAAATCTTGTACAGCTGCTCGCGGATAGGCGCCGGGCATTGGCCTGCACCCAACTCGGTCGCCCATTGCGTGATCTGCAGCGCGATCACTTTTTTCTTCTCAATGGCCGCCAACGCCTGCGCGATAACGTCGGCCGATGCCTTGCGGAATCGCCCTTTGCCCGCGCGGCGGAAGTAGTGGGGCGATTCAAACAGCCGAAACAGCATCGCAGCCTGCTCGGACAGCGGCGCCTGCGGCGAGAAATAGTCGCGCGCCAGATCGGCAAAGCCAAACTCTTCGTCCGGCGCAAACTCCCAGGCCATCTCCAGCTCGATGCCCTGGCTGGCGGATTGTGCGGCGGCTATAAATTCGGCTGGCGAGGGCTTCTCGAACTTCAGCAGCATATTGGCGGTCTTGACCTTGACACGCTTGCCGCTGTCCAACTCTACTTGCGCAGAAGCATCCGCCTCTGACAGCACCCGACCGGCCATGAATTTTCCGGCTTCTTCAAACAATAGAAACATAGAGCGGCATTGTCCCACGCCGCTGACACGTCTTTGGAGAGGGGGCGAAGCGCGAGGGACTACAAATCTGCGCCGGGCCGTCCCAAGCGGATTGAGCCCCCTTGGGGGGCAGCGACCCGCAATGCGGTGGAGCGTGGGGGCCATGTCAACACACAGTTACCAACTTCCCATGTTTATGGGAGTTTGCTGCATGGCGGTTCGCTATATGCTCTGGGTCTGGCCGATGTGGCGCTGGTAGGGCGCACCAGCGGTGCCATAAAAAAGAATACCAAGGAGTGCAACCCCGTGTGGCGAGTATTGATTGTTGAAGATGACCCGCAGATGCGGTCGTTTTTCGCTGCCAGTGTGGAGCGTTGCGCCCAATTGAGCTTGGTCCGTAGTGTGGCCAGCGTGGCTGAAGCCAAAGCCTGCCTGGACCAGGCTACACAATCGGTGGATGTGTTGCTCACCGATCTGGGCCTGCCCGATGGCAGTGGTTTGCAGGTGATACGGCATGCGCGCACCTGCCACCCCGCATGCGAATCGCTAGTGATCTCCATGTTTGGCGACGAAGACAATGTGCTGGCCAGCATAGAAGCCGGTGCCCTGGGCTACATCCACAAGGACGCCGCCCCCGACGACATTGCCAACACCATTCTGGAGATGAAGGCGGGCGCCTCGCCTATATCCCCGATGATTGCCCGCCGGGTGCTGTCCAAGTACCGTTCCATGCAGACAAATAGCCCGCTAGCCCCCGTCGATATTGAGCATAGCG
>NZ_JANXUQ010000103.1 GCF_025356155.1 Rhodoferax sp.
GGCCACAGCATCCTGATCAACTCATCCTTTTGTGCGTGGCTGAGTTGATTGAGGTCGGGCACGTTTTGCATTAAGCCCAATTGTCGCTCACTATTTCATAGCAAACGCTGATGGGACTCCATTGGGAGCTGAGTAGTTACACGAGTTTGCAGGCGCTAGGCAGCTTTGGGCAGTGTGTTGATAAGCGCTGATACGGGTGCGCGCAGGTTTGTAATTTTTGCCCTGGGTGCTACTATCATTGGGCATTGATTGGTGTCTCTAGCACACTGGGGGGCATACGTCAACGCGACGCTGACATCTGTCTATCTCTATCCACCACGGCTTTCATCCAAAGGACACCAACACCATGCAAAAGTCAGGCAAAGATTCCAACGGTTCCAAGGGCGGTCTCTCCGCTGAAGTCGGTATCGACGACGATGCGCTGTCAGGCATCGTAGGCGGCGCGGGCACGCCGACCGCCGCGCCCAGCAAACCCGGTACCCATACAGACGATCATTTGAACGCGCTCACAAACGCCATCCACGTGGAGCCAGCCGTTCTCATACAACCGCATGCCCATGCGCCTATTGGCATCATGCCCGTGCACGAGCCAGTGCATGCACCGGTGTTCTCCCCGCCCCACTCACCTGGACCCATCATGCATGAGCCCGCGCCGGGCGCACCGCATACGCATGGGCCGGTGTTGCACCATCCGCCCGTTGGGTCGCATGATCCTGCGCCGCCGCTTGGGCATGGTCCGGTGTTCGCTCCGCCCCACTCACCTGGGCCCATCATGCATGAGCCCGTGCCGGGCGCACCGCATACGCACGGGCCAGTGTTGCACCATCCGCCCGTGGCTCCGCACGATCCGGTGCCCACGATTGGGATTCATCCCGTCTTGCATCCGGGACACTCGCACGGGCCCGTAGCGACACATCCACACGTGAGTGCGCCTGATCCGACACCGTTCGGCCACGGCACGGGCGTGCACCCACCAAAAGCACCATAAGCCTGCGCTTATCAGCGCGCTGGCGGAGCGTCCGTGATGAACGCTTGCACATCCTCCAGCACCGGTGCAATCCATCGCAGCGGCCAGGCAAATGCGCCTATCAGTGTGGTGTGGCTGGCGTGGGGGTAGAGCTTCAAAGTAACAGGCACACCCGCGGCTTGCAGCTTTTCCGACAACTGCACGGCGTTGCGTTGCGGGTTGACCACCAGATCGTCCACCGCTGCGGCAAGAAAAGTGCGTGGCGCGGCGGGTGATGTGAAACCTACGGGTTGCGAGTTCTCGGGGTAATTCGGGTGGAAGAACACCGGCTTCGCAGCCGGGTTGGTGATCGGATAGAAGTCGTAGGGGCCTGCGAGACCGATCCAACCGGCCAGTTCGCTCGGCCGGTGTCCGGTCGCCACGAGCCAGCGCGCATCAAGCGCCAGCATCGCCGCGTTGTATCCGCCCGCGCTGTGGCCCATCACGAACACCCGCTTCGGGTCGCCGCCCAGCCGCGCCGCATGGTCCAGGCCGTAGGCCAAGGCCTGCGCGCTGTCACTCAGAAAGTCTGGGTAGCGCACGTCAGGATAGAGCCGGTAGTCGGCCACCAGCGTCACCATACCACGTTCTGCCATCGCTTCGCCTACGAATTTGTATTGCGCGCGCGCGCCCGTGTTCCACGAGCCGCCATAGAAAAACATGACGACCGGCCAACCCGTTGCTGGCGGTGCGGTCTTGGGCATATAGATGTCGAGCTTTTGGCGTGGCTGCGTACCGTAAGCGACATCGGCACTGAGTGCGTAACTGCTGCTGGTCGTCACCGCGTTGAGCGCGCCTGTGGCAGAGCAGCCGGCCGCTAGAAAGGTAAACATGAGATTGATCAGGGTGAGGAGTCGCATGGGGTTTTTGGTCATTCTTCACCAACTGTACCCATAGCCTGTGGCACCGACTGTGCGATTGGGCACGGTTGGTGTGGACCTTTGAGATATCGGAAATTAGCTGGGACCATAACGTCGCTACGCATCGACGGCCGAAGTGCGACGAAAAAGATTACCTGTAGTGGTTTTGGTGGAGCCTGTTACTTCAGGACAACACCCCTGTCCGAGCACTTCGGTTGTTCCTTTTTGCGCCAACAACACTAATTCAGCATCAGACGCCTACCTGCCAGTTTCTGTGCTGGTTTGTCCAAAGTCGCTTGGTTGGTTCGGCACGGCACACCACCGTCAGCAACTCGCGGCATGGTCATTGTGATGTCTTCAAACATCACTGGCCGCGTGATTCCAAGCGAGTAGCACAGCGTTGCCAGCGCCAGCAATGACGGATTGACGTAGCCACATTCGATCTTGGAGATACGTGACCGCTCGACCTCAGCGTCATACGCCAGTTCGACCTGCGTTTTATTCACTGCTTCGCGGTGCCGCTTGAGGTTCTGTCCCAGTGCAAGCGTCACCGGATTTAGCAATGGACTGGTTGAACCGCTGGCACCCCTACTGCTTTTCGGGGTTGAAGTATTCATCGCCTAAGGTGCGGCCAAAGTGCTTTTCAGGGGAACGTCTTAAACGACACAGTATATTTAAGAATGTGCTTCAAACGACACAGAAAGTGCCCGTTACAAAATTAAGGGGAAATCAATGAATCACATACCGCTCCGAGTGCTTTTGACAATCGCACTCGCAACTTGCGTCTCCAGTGCCAGGGCTACCCCAGTTGAGAACCTTAGAGGTGGACTGACTGGCCGGATTGAATACCAGTCCATCACCCCGCCAAACCGCTGGGAGTACCTACGCGCAGTCAAGCAAAACACCAAAGACGTGACGGTGTACGGCGACCTTTTGATGCCAAAAATGATGACAGGAACCAAAGTCCCGGCGGTTGTTCTTTCACACGGCAGCGGTGGCGTGAATCCTGCGCTGTTTGATGTCTGGGCCAAAGAGTTGAACGCGGCTGGTTACGCAGTGTTCATCATCGACAGTTTCAAGCCTCGTGGTATCGATAGTACGGTTGCTGAACAGACTCAAATCGACATCAGCGCAGGCATCGCAGACGCCTACAACGCGCTCAAGCTGTTAGCCACCCATCCCCAAATTGATGCACGTCGAATTGCATTGGTTGGCTTTTCACGGGGCGGTCAAGTGACGTATGAAGCCTACTTTGATGCAGCCCGTAAGCCAGTTGTCAAAGACGACCTCAAGTTTGCAGCGTTCATTCCCGTGTATCAAGGCGGTTGCACAGTGCGAATTCGTAGCGACCGTGGCAACACAAACAATGTGCCGCTGCTGGCGCTGCTTGGTGGCAAGGACGATTCAGTTGGTGACCCACAGAACTGCATTGACATGTTCAAAGACGTGAATGCCAACGCCCATGCCAACATCACTTGGAAGGTTTACGGCAGCGCCTACCACGGCTTTGACGGGTTCTCGCCGTACCGTTTTGACGGCAACGCCCAGACCGACCGCGCATGCTCGCTTGAAGTTGATGTTCTTGCAGCCACCTCTGGTCTCGGTGCAGCACGCAATTTCAAAACTGGCGTAGTGGTCAATGGCTGGAACGAATGGAACGTAGCCCGCAAGGAATGCAAAACCACAGGCCATGCAGTCAGCGGCGATGCGTCAGTACGTGCCGAAGCTGTGAAAGACGCACTGGCTTTCTTGCAGGGTATGACGAGCCCATCAATTGGAAGTGAATCAAGGCAAACTCCGGCCACTGTATGGCAAGGACCGGAGTCGGGAAGAATTGAGTTCGACTCCATCACACCACCAGACCGCTGGCAGTTCGTCAGAAAGGTGATGGAAAACACCAAGCCAGCCAAGGTCTATGGTGACTTGCTGATGCCTCGCAACGTCAACGGTAAAGTACCCGCCGTGCTGATCTCGCATGACAGCGGTGGCGTTACGGCCAAGCTCTACGATGTGTGGGCGAAAGAATTGAACAATGCTGGCGTTGCCGTGTTCATCATCGACAGCTTCAAGCCTCGCGGCATCGACAGCACGACCAACAATCAAGGCCAAGTGGATGTCAGTGCGAATGTGGCTGACGCGCTATATGGCCTGAAACTGTTGGCGACTCACCCGCAAATAGATGCAAAACGCATCTTCCATATGGGCGGCTCACGCGGTGGAACGGCAGTGTTTGAAACCTATTGGGACATGGTGCGTAAGGCGGTCATCACCGACGATCTGAAATTCGCTGGTCATATTCCGCTGTACCAAGGCAACTGCAACACACGATTCCGGTTTGACCGTGGCAACACCAACAAGGCCCCGATGCTGGCATTCATGGGCGGCGCGGATGACGGCACACCCGCCGATGCTTGCGTCGCTTACTACACCGAGTTGAACAGGGCTGGCGCGAACATCAAGTGGAAAGTCTTGCCCGGTGCTTTTCACAACTTTGATGGCAGTACCCAGCAGACCTATCTGGCGCAGGGCGTGACCGCGAAAAATTGCTCTATCGAGGTGTTCCTGACCGATGTAAAAGGTGGCGGTCTTGGTGAGGCGCGAGACTATAAGTCAGGCGCAAACATCAATGGCTTTGGCGAATGGAACGAGGCGTTTGCGTCTTGCAATAGTCGAGGGTTTACAGTTGGCTCAAATAGTGCTGCCAAAGACCAAGCCGTAAAGGATTTGATTGTCTTTGTCATGGGTAAGTAGCAGTTTCCCGTGTCGTCTTGCCACTTTGAATGGGTGGTTTGACGATTCCGTATTCACTTTTTGCCGCGAGTGAAATGGGGAACAATGAATGACCAAGTCTCAATCAATCTCGCCATTCGATGTGGATCGAAATATAGATAGGCTTGATTTTTCGATTGATGATTTCAAAAAATCGTTTGAAATCAATGACTTGGGTAAAGGTTCTGGCGGAAGCTGTGAGATTCGAACTCACGGAGGACTCACATCCTCGCCGGTTTTCAAGACCGGTGCCTTAAACCGCTCGGCCAAGCTTCCAGAGGCACATATTCTAACTCGACCGCATTGCCCAACCACCAAAATTTGGCGATGATGGCGCCCAGTGCTGTGCGATAACAATACCGGCACATAAAAAAAGCGAATTCACCAGGGAGTTCACCCGCATGATTGCTCAACCCAGTGCACCGCCCGAGAGGCGTGACGCACCCCGGCTCGGTCCTGACGACGCGCGCATGCTGGCGTCAGACAAAAAGTTTGCGCTGTTAGTCCAGTTCAACTGGGCCGTGGTGTTTTTTTCGGTCTTCTACGTGTTCGTCAGTTGGGCTATCGACTTTACGCCGGGCATGGTCATCATGGCTCTCAACGGTCTTCTGCTGCTGGCCAACCTGTTGTACATCGCCAAGGGCCGTGGCAATTACACGGTGGCGGCCAACGTATACCTATGCACCAACACGCTGGTGGCGGTGGCGGGGTGCACCTACTTCTCCGGTGGGTTGTATTCGCCGGTCATCCCGTGGTTTGCCTTTGGGCCGGTTACCGCCACGCTGATGTTGGGGTTTAACCGCAACACCATTTTTTGGCTGTTCGTCAACTCGGCGTGTGTGCTGGCCTTTGGCATTGCGGGCATGCTGGGGGTGGCCTTGCCCATGCATTTCAACAAGGAGTATTCGGGCTTCTTCTTCGCAGCTTGCCAGATCGGCCTGGTGTTCACGCTGCTGATCCACACCCGCATTTTTGATTCAGAAAAGAACCGTGCGCTGGGCGAGGTGGAAACCAAAAACGTGGAGCTGCACACCGCGTTGCGCGACACCGCGCAGGCCCGGCAAAAGGCAGAGGCCGCTACGGCCACCAAATCCGCCTTTCTGGCCAATATGAGCCACGAGATCCGCACGCCGATGAATGCCATCATCGGCATGTGCCACCTGGCGCTGAAGACGGACCTGACGCCCCGCCAGCGCGACTACCTGCACAAGGCCCAGCAGTCGAGCCAGCATCTGTTGGCCATCATCAACGACATCCTGGAGCTGTCCAAGGTAGAGGCCGGCCGGCTGGAGCTGGAGATTGTGGAGTTCAGCCTGGAGCGGTTGCTGGTCAAGGTGGCCGACCTGCTGGGGGATAAGGCCGAAAGCAAGGGCCTGGAGCTGCTGTTTGACGTGGCCCACGATGTGCCTGACGCGCTCAAAGGCGACGCGCTGCGCCTGAGCCAGATGCTGATCAACTACGCCGGTAATGCGCTCAAATTTACCGATGCGGGCGAGATCGATATTCTGGTGCGTCTGCAAGAGCAGACGGACACACGCGTGGTCTTGCGTTTCGAAGTGCGCGACACCGGCATTGGCCTGTCTGAAGACCAGATCGGCAACCTGTTCCACAGCTTTCAGCAGGCCGATGTGTCCACCACGCGCAAATACGGCGGCACGGGGCTGGGCTTGTCTATCACCAAGGTGCTGGCGCAGCAGATGGGTGGCGATGTGGGTGTGACCAGCCTGCCGGGCAAGGGCTCCACCTTCTGGTTCACGGTGGATCTGGAGCTGGGCAGCCGCAACACGCGCCGCCTGGAGCTGCAAAACGACATGCGTGGGCGCCGCGTGCTGGTGGTCGATGATGTGGAAAACACCCGCCAGGTACTGTCTGAAATGCTCAGTTGGATGCGCTTTACGGCCAGCACGGCCAGTACGGGCGAGGCGGCCTTGCAGGAGATCGCGCGGGCCGACGCCGCCGGTCAACCCTATGACGTGGTGTTGCTTGACTGGCATATGCCCGGGCTGGATGGAGCCGCCACCGCACGGCGCTTGCAACTGATGCCACTTATGCGCTTGCCCAAGCTGGTGGCGCTGACCCACCACCACGCTGTCGAGGTGGACGCCACAGCCACGCTGCACAAGCCCGTGGCACCGTCCAGATTGTTCGACACCTTGATGGAATTGCTGGCTGGCAATTTGCACACGCTCGGGTCCAAGTCGGACGCGCTGAGCGGCCTGTTGCCCAAGGCCCTGCAAAGCGTGCGGGGTGCGCGCATTCTGCTGGCCGAAGACAACGCGCTGAACCAGCAGGTGGCTAGCGAGCTATTGCGCGATGCGGGCTTTGTGGTCGATATTGCGGACGACGGCCGTATTGCCTTCGATATGGCTATGGCCGCCTGCGTAGCGGGCCAGACCTATGACGTGATCCTGATGGACATGCAAATGCCGGGCATGGATGGCCTGGAGGCCACGCGCCGCATTCTCGCCAGCCCGCAGGGTGACTCTGTGCCGATTGTGGCCATGACGGCCAACGCCATGGCATCCGACCGCGAGAAGTGTTTGGGTGCCGGCATGGTGGATTTCGTGACCAAACCGATAGACCCCAGCGAGCTGTTCCGTGTGCTGTTGTGCTGGATAGCGCCACACAGCGACGCCGACCCGGCGCAGCAGAAAGTGGCGCCGGTTGTGGCCAGCATTTCCGCTGATCCGGCAGAGGCCTTGCCCGCCTATGTAGAGGGCCTGGACCAGGCCGCGGGCCTGCGGCGGGTCATGGGCAAACAACACCGTTACCTGGCCATGCTGAGAACGTTTGCCGATACGCAGGCAGAGGTGCCCCAGGTCATCAACCAAGCCCTGGCTGCGAATGATTTACCCACCGCAACCCGGTTGGCACACACGCTCAAAGGCTTGGCAGGCAATATTGCGGCGGGTGAGGTGGTGCGCACCGCCGCCGTTCTGGAGCAGGCCTTGCGCAGCCGCGCGGGGGAAGATGTGCGGTCCGCCTTGCTGGAGCCAATGGTTTTAGCATTGACCGTGCAGATTGCGGCCATTCGCAAGGCCCTGCCGCAAGACACCGGCCACGCCGCTCATGCCCCGGTGGCGACGGTAGACACCCATCAGCTGATGGGCCTGTGCAAGGAATTGGAGGCCCTGTTGCGCAATGACGATGGCCATGCCGAGCGGTTGCTCAAAGAACATGCGGCGCTGTTCAGGGCGGCATTTGCATCACACTTTGTGGCCCTGCATGCGGCAGTCAACGCCTTTGACAGCGAGCAGGCACTGGCCGTGTTGCAAGAAGCAATGGCGGTGCAGCCAGTGGAAGGCGTACAGTAAGCATCCATTAACCACTATGAAATGGTTTGGCCATGCAACTTGCAGCACTGCCGGCAACTGAGGTCGATCGATTGGTGGCCTTGTACAGGCTGGAAATTCTGGACAGCGGGCCAGAGGAAGAATTCGACGCGCTGATCAAGGTGGCGTCTCTGGTCTGCGGGGTGCCCATCTCGCTGATCAGCCTGGTGGACAGCGAACGCCAGTGGTTCAAAGCCAACCTGGGCTTGCCGGGTGTTTCCGAGACATCGCGTGACATCGCTTTCTGCTCCCACGCGATTCTGGACGACAAGCTGTTTGAAGTGCCTGACGCCAAGCTGGACGTGCGCTTTGCCGACAACCCGCTGGTGACCGATGCGCCCGACATACGCTTTTACGCCGGTGCACCGATTGTGATGACAGATGGCAGCCGCATTGGCACCTTGTGCGTCATAGACCGCCAGCCGCGCCAGTTGACCCAAATACAGCGCGAGATTGTCAGCAATCTGGCCATGGCCGCCGCACACGCACTGGAAGGGCGGCGTGCCATACGCGCGGCACAGCGCCATGCCGCTGAGCTGGCCGCCAGCGAGCGCAGCCTGAAGGAGGCGCGCGACAGCGCACAAGCCGCCAACATTGCCAAGAGCCGCTTCCTGGCCACCATGAGCCACGAAATCCGCACACCCATGAACGGCGTGCTGGGCATGGCACAACTGCTGTTGACGCCAGACCTGCCTGATGGTGAGCGCATAAAATACGCGCAGACCATTCTGACAAGCGGCAACACGCTGTTGGAACTGCTGAACGACATACTGGATTTGTCCAAGATCGAGGCCGGCAAGCTGCAACTGGAGGCCAAGGCCTTTGAAGTCGCCACGCTGATGGGCAACACGCGCAACCTGTTCTCAGGCGCGGCACAGGCCAAGGGTTTGCAACTGGATTTTGAGTGGCATGGGCCAGCGGACCAGCACTACCAGGGCGATGTGCACCGCTTGGGGCAAATGCTGTCCAATCTGGTGGGCAACGCCATCAAGTTCACAGCCAGTGGCGGCGTGCGCATGGCTTGTGCGGAAATGAGCCGTTCGAATGGCCGCGCGGTGTTGGAGTTTTCGGTAACCGACTCGGGCATTGGTATTGCGCAGGAAGACATAGGCTTGCTGTTCAAGCCGTTTTCGCAAACCGACAGCTCGGTCACGCGCGAGTTTGGCGGCACCGGGCTGGGCCTGTCACTGGTGCGCACGTTGGCCCAAGCCATGGGCGGCGAAGTAGGCGTAAGTAGTGAGCCGGGCCGTGGCACCCGGTTCTGGTTCAAGGTGCCTGCCGACGTGGTGGGTGGGCAGCTCGGTGGCGCTGGTGCACGCGATGCGCTGCCACCCAAAGCAGACCCGCTGGGCTCGTGCGACACGCTGCACGGCCACATTTTGGTGGCAGAAGACAACCCGATCAATGCCATGGTGATGCAGTCGTTTGCCGCACGCCTGGGGCTGACGATGACACTGGTGGGTGACGGTAAAAAGGCGCTGGATGCCATCACCCAATCCGCTGGCGGCAAGCAGCCTGATCTGGTGCTGATGGACGTGCACATGCCGGTCATGGACGGCTACACCGCCACGGAGCGCATACGCCAGTGGGAGGTGGCGCACAAGCAGCCGCGCATTCCCGTCATCGCGCTGACGGCGGATGCGTTTGAAGAAGACCGCCAACGCTGCCTTGCCAGCGGTATGGACGACTTTCTGTCCAAGCCCATCGCCATTGGTGTGCTGCGGTCGGTGTTGGCCAAGTGGATGGCTGCTGGCGCTGACAAGTCTTGATGCACTGGCTCAAGCGATACCGCAAAGAAATGCTGGCAGGCGATGCCAGCGCTGGCGTCATCGTCGCGTTGATGCTCATTCCCCAAGGCATGGCCTACGCAATGGTGGCTGGCTTGCCGCCCGTGACCGGACTCTATGCCAGCCTGTTGCCCGCTGTGGCCTATGCCGTGTTTGGCAGCAGCATGGTGCAGTCGGTTGGGCCCATGGCCATTACCTCGCTGATGGTGGGCACGGCCGTAGGTGGGCTGGCGCCATCGGGCAGCCCGCTGTATGGCGTGCTGTCGCAGCAGCTGGCTTTGATGGCGGGGCTGGTGCTGTTTATTTGCGGCGTGTTGCGCCTGGGTTTTCTATCCAATTTTTTCAGTCGCCCGGTCATGAGCGGTTTCACCAGCGGCGCGGCGGTGGTCATTGCCGTGGGGCAACTCAAACCCCTGTTGGGGCTGTCACATGACTGGAGCTTGGCTGCTGTCCATATGCCCAGCGCGGCGATAGGACTGGTGTCGGCGGCGGTGCTGGTGTTGGCGCGTTACGCACTGCCACCGCTGTTGAAAAGACAGGGTGGTTGGGTGGCTGACATATTGCCCAAGCTGGCGCCCATATTTGTGATTGTTGCTGCCACTATTGCCGTGGTGGTGTTGCGGTTGGACGCAGCGGGCGTGCAAACGGTAGGGTCGATTCCTGCAGGCCTGCCGGGCCTTGGGCTTTCACCATCGTCCGAGCACTGGCGCAGCCTGCTGCTGCCTGCGCTGGTGATTGGCTTCATGGTATTTCTGGCCAGCCAATCGGCGGCGCAAACACTGGCCCAAAAGCGCGGTGAACGCATAGACACCAACCGCGAACTATTGGGCCTGGGCGCTGCCAACTTGGCCAGCGCGTTCAGTGGCGGCTTTGTGGTGACGGGCAGCATCTCGCGCTCGGCCGTCAACTACGCGGCGGGTGCCAACACGCCGCTGGCGACGTTGTTCTCTGCGGGCTTGATTGCCGTCGCGCTGTGTGTGCCCAACGCCTGGTTGTCGCTGATCCCCTTGCCCACCATGGCGGCCACCATTGTGGTGGCGGTCATCGGCATGATCGATGTGTCCACACTGTCCGAATCATGGCGCCATGACCGCAGCGACGCCGCTACTTTGATCGCCACCACGGCGGGCGTGCTGCTGCTGGGGGTGGAGGAGGGTGTGTTGATGGGTGTGGTGCTGTCATTCGCGTCCTTGATCTGGCGCAGCAGTCGTCCGCACATCGCCATCGTCGGCAGGCTGCCCGGTACCGAGCACTTTCGCAATGAGGCACGCTACACGGTGGAGACACTGCCCCATGTGCTGATGCTGCGCATCGATTCGGACCTGGTGTTCAACAACACCGACGGTGTGGTGGACCGCATCGAGCGTGAGCTGCTGGCGCGGCCTGCAGTGTGCGATCTTGTGCTGGTGCTGTCTGCAGTCAACATGGTGGACACGACGGCGCTGCTGGCGCTGAACGAACTGAATAAAAATATGCGGCAGCAGAAACGCCGCCTGCACCTGTGCGAAGTCAAAGGGCCGGTCATGGACCGGCTCAAAGTCAGCCGGCTGCTGGGCAAGGATTTGACCGGCCAG
>NZ_JANXUQ010000106.1 GCF_025356155.1 Rhodoferax sp.
TGCACGCCATCCAGGCGCTGCGCCACATGGGGCTGTCGCTGGCCGATGTGGGCGACATGCTGGCGCGCGGTGGCGAGGGTCTGGGCGACACCATCGCCCGTCAGATCCGCGCGCTGGGCCATGAGATCACGCAAGCCACCGAGCTGCAGGCGCGGCTGCAACTGTTGCAAGAGCGCCTGGCCACCGGCAGCGCACCCGATATGGCGGACTGGCTGAACACCCTGTCACTGATGAACACATTCTCAAAATATTTCAGCGCCGCCGAGATCAAGCGCATCCTTGACAACCGCAAGGCACAAAGCGCAGTCTGGGAGCCCCTGATCGCCGAGGTCCGCGTGGCCATGGAGCAGCAACTACCAGCCGACACCAAGGCCGTGCAATCGCTGGCGCTGCGCTGGATGAACCTGACGCTGGCGATGATGGACGACGACTTCACGCTGATTGACCGCTGGGGGCAGATGTACAACACCGAGGCCAAGGGACAATTCCAGAACGGCCCGGGGCCCGATGTGGTCAGCTACATCAACGCCGCGATTGCCTTGCGGATGGAAGCCATGCTGCGCCATATGACGCTGGCCGAATTGCACACACTGCGCACCGGGCCGCAGGCCGACATAGACCAGTTGGCACGCGACGCCCATGCGCTGCATGCAGCACAGGCCAACCTCACTGGGCCGGCCGCGCGTGCGCTGGTTGCGCGCTGGGAGCAATTCATGCTGCTGGTCTGCGGAAACAAACCCGCACTGCTGCGCAAACTGATCGTGGCCTACACAGCCGAGCCACTGCTGCAGGGCACTACGGTGTTTGACAGCCTGGCGCTGGAGGTCATCAAACGGGCGATGGATATGCAGGGCCACCCACTGGCAAACCCGCTCTTCGAAAAAAGTCACAAAAGCGCTTGACCCTCACGCAACGTCAGGGCTGACCATTGCGGTTTTAGACAAGCAAACGCATTGAGAAAGGTCTGACCATGCACCCACAACAACACCCACCCAATACCGACCGCGCCGCACTGATGCGCGACAAGAATTTCGTCTGGCTGATGGCCGGCTCCATCATCTCCATGCTGGGTGACCAGTTCACGCTGGTGGCCCTGCCCTGGCTGGTGCTGCGCATGACCGGCGACACGCTGGTGCTGGGCACCGTGCTGGGGCTGATGAGCCTGCCGCGCGCCGCCTTCATCTTGATTGGTGGCGCCATAGTCGACCGCTATTCGCCCAAGACCGTGCTGATGGTTACCAAGTACATCAACACCGTGCTGCTGGCAGCGCTAGCCGTGTTGGTGTTGGCGGGCGGCCTGTCGCAGTGGACCGTATACGCACTGGCGTTCGCCATCGGGCTGGCCACGGCGTTCAGTATTCCGTCCGCTACATCGATGCTGCCGCATGTGATGCAGCGCGCCCAATTGCCTGCAGCGAATGGTGTGATGATGGGCTTGCGCCAGTTGTCGATGTTCCTCGGGCCTCTGCTGGCGGGTTTGTTGATCGTGTTATTTGGAGACGGACCAACGGGCAGCAACGCCGCAACCGGTGCGGTGACCGACGCGACCGGTCTGGGCGTGGCCTTTGTTTTCGACGCGCTGAGCTTTCTGGCGTCTGCGTGGACCTTGTCACAAGTGCGCCTGCACAGCCAGGTTCAAACCGCTGCAGCTGCCCCAGTCCCCACCAACCAACCCGTGTTCGCTGCGGTAGCGGGCGGCCTGCGCCACCTGTGGAACGACCGCGACATGCGCCTGTGTTTCATCTACTGGGGTGTGGTGGCGGTGCTGATCACCGGGCCGGTGCAGATTGCGATGCCGGTGCTGGCCACCACGCTGAATCTGGGCGCCGCCGCTTTGGGCATTTTGCTGGGCGCGCACGGCGCGGGCACGCTGGTGGGCATGGCCGTCTCGGGCGCTAAGCCGGGCATGCGCTTGGGCACTTTGGGCGTGACTATGCTGGCCGTGGACGTGGTGGTGGGAGTGCTGTTCATGCCCATGGGCCTGATCACCGCAACCTGGCAAGGCGCGGCGCTGCTGGGCACCATTGGCGTGCTGGGCGGCTTCATGCAGGTGTCCATCTTCACCTGGCTGCAGCGGCGTACGCCTCCCGCGTTGATGGGGCGGGTGATGAGCATGTTCATGTTCATCTTCCTGGACCTGGCCCCGCTGTCGGGCGCGGTCACCGGCTGGATGCTGCGCTCCATCACGCTGACACAGCTGTTTGTGGGCAGCGGTGGGCTGCTGGTGTGCATTGCGCTGCTGGCGTTGGTAGCGTCCCCCGTGCGGCAAGTGACGGATGTGCCCCGGCCGCTTGCGCTATAAATTCAGGAGCTGCACACGCATATACGACGAGGGCTAGCCTCCATGAGCCCCCGCCGACACCGTCCGCCAGCGCACCGAAACGCGCGAGCGGCCCACAGCTGTCTTCAAGCCCGTACACCAGCAGTTTGACGTAGGCGTTGTCTTCGAGGCGGTAGATGGTTACCGAGCACCGATGCAAGGGCGCACGCCACATGACCTGGCCGCACCACTTATTGAGTTGAAGTCATCGGTCCGATGCGGTAGTCATCTTTCCTCATTTGTGCAAGCGTGTGCTATGGCACAGACGCATGTCCGCATGGTGAACAGGATGCTTGGAAGCAACGTCGGAATTTGCAGAAAGTGTTTGTTATTTTGTCCGCTGCGGTGACAGTCTTGCCGCGCTTGAGCCGTAATCCGTGAATGGATCGCGCAAAGCTTCTTTCCGGAAAAGGCGCGTACCCAATACTTCAATGGACGTAGCCATTCGACAGTTGAAACTTTTGAAGGAACGGACATGGCTCTGGGTTGCGACACCACACCGGGCGAGCCGCTTATCTGCACGATCGGCCATTCCAATCGACCACTGGAGACATTCCTTGATTTGCTCCGACACAATGAGATTGTCCGGGTGCTTGATGTGAGGAGCGTGCCGCGGTCGCGCCACAATCCCCAGTTCAATCAAGACGTAATTTCCACTTCATTGGACGCGGTTCAAATTGCTTATCTCCATCTTCCAGGTCTCGGGGGTTTGCGCCATGCGCGAGCCGATTCTCCAAACACCGGTTGGCACAATCTGTCTTTTCGCGGCTATGCAGATTACATGCAGTCGTCGGAGTTTGCCGACAATGTCCAATGGGTCGCAAACCTGGCGCACATTGAACGTTGTGTCCTTATGTGCGCCGAAGCGGTTCCCTGGCGCTGTCATCGCTCAATGATCGGCGACGCGCTTGTTGTGCGAGGCATTCGCGTCGAAGATATTATTGGGCCGAAGGCACGCAAACCACACGCTCTTACCGGCTTCGCGCACGTTGCCGGGACGCAAGTCACCTATCCGCCGCCACGTTTGGCCAGTATGGGTGACCCCGATTTGTAACGCAAATTTCAGCGAAGGACGAGCCATGACACTCAAATTCAAAGTTGGTGATCACGTTATCTGGAATTCGGAGGCTGGACACGTCTCTGGAAAAATTATTAAAGTGCATACAAAAGACGCTGCTTACAAGGGCTATACGCATCATGCGAGCGAGGATGAGCCGCAATACGAAATACTGAGCGACAAGAGCGACCACATTGCAATGCACAAAGGGGTTGCACTGCACAAGGCGAATGATTGAATCAGCGAACATCGCGGATTGACCTCCTTCTTGCTTGATTGGGGCTTCTGACGAATCAACTCTCCCGTCAGGGAGAAACGGTGTCAGCCCGGGTCTGACTGTCGATACCAGCCATACCCCCAATCTTCAAGCAGCAACAAGGGCTAGAGGGGATTGAACCAAACCGTCTTGGCGTTCGACCTAACTCCGGACGCTATCGCTGATGTGACAACGGCGTCCTCCCGCAGTCACTTACAAAGGAAATTATCATGTATTCAAAATATCGCGCACCCCTTTCTGCAGCACTACTGTTTGTTTCAATGCTGTTGGCAGCGCCCGCTTTTGCAGACAAACCGGTCTACTCCGGTCTGGACGACGACGGGACCGTTGTGGAACTCTATATTGGGGCGGACGGCCAAGTGTATGGTGTGTTTTATCACCCCGACGGAACGGTGTCGGGTAGCAACCCAAACCCAGATGGCAATGGCCGAGGCACATCCAAACCAGACTATAAAGACATTGTGAAGAAGCTGGCCGCTGGAAAAGGTGGGCTACCCAGAAGTAGCAAGAACAACCTTTTCAATACCGTGTTGAAAGGCAAGGGTATCGTGCCCTTGTGGAATCCGGCGGATCTAGCGGCTAAAACCGGTGATACCGGTGCAGGCGGCGGGGCTGAATCCGGCCACAACGCGGCATGGGTTCAGGAGCAGGCCAGGAAAGGCGCAAGTACCGTCAAGAAGGGGCAGGGCAACACCAATGGGCAGCATGGAGACGGTGGTGATGTGAATGGACACAAGGCACCCGACAATTCGAGCGGCTATAAGATCAAACCAGAACTGGTCAACCCCAGTCCCAAATAGCGTACCCCAAAGTGCGTTGGCGCCGTTGGCGCCGTTGGCGCCGTTGGCGCCGATGGGGGCGGGGTGCGCAATGCAATCACACGGCACCGCGGTGAACCTTCCTTTGCGGCGACCGCCTGGAGGCCCACCGGCCCTCCAGCCACCAAGCACCCGCTGAACTCCAGCCTCACGTCCCCAAACAACGCCACCCGGCTGGCGAATCGGGTGTCCGTTCATCGGCCTCAACTAGCAGTTGCCACAGAACCGGAGTACCCACACCAGCGTGAACAAAAGGGTACCTGCCAACCCAATATTTTCGCCTGCGACTGAGGCCAGGGGACGCCCGCCCGGGGGCACTCAGCTTGCCGATGACGGGCAAGATTTCCGTATCGACCTGTCCCGACCGGAGATCAACGTTGGGCACGACACATCGTATCCTGGGATCGCACACCGCCAGGCCAGAAGGTGCCGCCCCCCCCCTGCGGCAGGTGACGGATGGGTCGTGTCCACTGGCGCTATGGATTCAGGAGCGGTTCACGCATATTCCGCGAGGGCTAGAGGCCGATTCTTCATATGAATATCCGGCGTGCCATACTTGGCGCCAGAAGATTAACTCTGGCAAACGTTCGGTGTAAGGGCGCATATGAAGAAGTTTCTGTTTTTGGCAGTGCTGGTGGCGGCCGCGTACAAATTTTTCCCCAATAGTTTTCCATTCCTGTCCGCACCGGGCGCTTTCGACAAAAGCGGCAAGCCGCTGGTTGT
>NZ_JANXUQ010000120.1 GCF_025356155.1 Rhodoferax sp.
ACGTTGCCCGAGGTGCCACGAACCGTGTGCACCAAGCCCGACTCAGCGTCCGCGCCAATGTGGGCCTTCATGCCGAAGTACATCTGCTCACCCTTCTTGCTCGAATGCATGTCGGGGTCGCGCTTGTGGTCCTTGTTCTTGGTCGATGAGGGGGCGGCAATCAAGGTGGCGTCTACCACCGTTCCAGCCTTGAGCATCAACCCGCGCTGAATCAGGATGTCATTCACTACGCTCAGAATTTGCTCTGCCAGTTTGTGCTTTTCCAGTCGGTGCCTAAAGCGCAGGATGGTGCTCTCGTCAGGCATGCGGCCAAACTCTTCAAGCTGGGCAAACTCACGGTACAGCGGCGTATCAAAGAAGGCTTCTTCCATACCCGGATCGGACAGCGTAAACCACTGCTGCATGAAGTGAACCCGCAGCATGGTTTGCAGAGAAAATGGTGGCCGCCCGGTCTTGCCTTCTGGGTAATACGGCGAAATGAGCTCGACCAACTCGGCCCACGGAACCACTTGCTCCATCTCATCCAAGAACACTTGCTTGCGCGTTTTTTTAACGTTCAAACTGAGTTTCAGGCTGGCTTGCTTCATGGGCTGTATTTTCTCAGACCAGGCTTACTTCAAGCACACAGTCATCGGAGTTATGCAGAGTTTCCTTAGACGAATTGGCTTAATAAAGCAATCCAACGGATTCCGAAATGATTCGCACGCGCTTCTCTTACACAAAACACTCTATATAGTTGTCTACGGATTTTCCCGGTATCCGTTTTTGTGACGACTCAGGTTTCATGTATCTTGCAGCTCAACGACTGCAAAAACAAACATCCCCCGACACTACCCAATTGATCTCGTTCAAGCGGTTACCTAACAGTAGTGGCTTTAGTTCTTTAACTAGCCGCTTTCAATGACCAAAATTTGGAAGTCGAAAAATTCAAAATCACAATTAAGGGAATGAGGGCAGTTTGTACATAAAAGGGATCAAGATGCGTTTTTTCCACCAATGCTTTCAAAATTACCGCATTAAGTGAAACCGAAACAAAACCAGCAAAAATATATTTGCCCAGACTACCTCGAAATACAAAATCTCCTTCAATCCCGAACACCCATTTACAGTTTGCCGAATAAGTCAATATCATACCAAAAAACGAAACAACCATCAGCGAGATAAGGTAGTTGATTTCAAAAATTTTGACAAACAAGAAAAACATACTGAAGGTGAAAATAAAATTCACTGCACCAATAACGGTGAATTTTGAGAATTCCACATGGATTCGACGCATTTAAATTTTCCCATTACCATTTTTTAAGCTGCTTAGAAAAACCTATCTCTGATCACATAATTTGGCCGTTTGCGTACTTCTTCATTGATACGCCAGATATACTCCCCAATTACACCGAGCATGACCATGATTATTCCTCCTACTAGCAATACTGCAATCATAATTGGAGCCCATCCGGAAAAGGGAGTTTCACCTTTAAACCAACTATACACAATACTAATACTATAGAGAAGGCCTAAGGCGGACGTCATTAAGCCGACCATCGAGATAAATCGAATTGGCAAATATGAAGCATCCAACACTGCATCGAGGAAATTTTTGAATTTTTTCCCGAAATTGTATTGAGATATCCCAATTGTCCTCTTCAGTCTCGCATAGGGAATGAAACTTGTCCTGTAGCCTGTCCACAAGAGGTCTCCTTGGAAATATCGATGCCGTACGTCAACCGCGTTAAACTCATTCATTACTTTTCTGTCCATCAACACAAAGTCGAAGCCCCCTGGGGGAATCTGCGGGTGCGACATCCGCATGATGCCGTAGGCCAATCTTGAGAATAATTTAGCTGCCACGGAATCATCACGGTCAGTTCGGTAACAAATGACGATCTCTGAGCCAGTCTTCCATTTCTCAACCATCTCTGGAATTAGCTCCACCGGATCTTGCAAGTCAGCTGAAATGTTCACGACAGCGTCACCAGTGGCCACTCTAAAGCCTGCCAACATGGCCGCCATCTGACCGAAGTTCCGTGTAAAAGTGATCACTTTTACCTTGTTATCCAGTTCTCTTAGCTTCAGGAGTTCCGCCAAAGATCCATCTTTTGAACCATCATCGACAAAGACTATTTCATACTCGTATTTTGCAAGCACCCCTGAGAAGATATCTTGAATTCTTTCGTGTGTTTTTGACAGTGCTCCCTCATTGTGATAAACCGCCACAACAAAAGAGATTTTCATAATTTTTCACCTCGCTCACACGTTAGAAAAATACTGGAACACAAATCAGGATATTGCTGCCCTAGTTTGTAGCAACCATCCAAATATTTCTTTGAAATAATATCAGTTTGAAGTAATAGATCCCATTGGAAATTTGCTAGGGCTTTAAAAAAAATACCTGATCTTTGAACGACCTTTAGTCCGGCCATCAGCACATCCCGCTCAAGAGTATCCAGGGTATAGGTACAGCGGTGGCCGTGTTCTTTCTCGGACGGTGTAACAGCTGCATTGTGCGAAATTAGTCCCATTTTCACGGCAATTTGGCGTGAAGGCGCATTGGCATTTGGACAGACTAAGAAAAGTCGACCGCCGTCCGCTAGCCATTCGTCATTGATGCGTTTTAATACCAATATCGGATCATCCAGGTGTTCCAAAACATGGGTCATCACTATATTGTCATAGCGGTAGGGAAGTACGGCAGTCTCGAATGTGGAGTGGACAAACTTGACTTTACTGCCCAACTTCTCTTTTGCGGCTTCTATTGCGGCATTTGAAGCCTCGACGCAGGTGACGTCTTGTGAAAAAGGTAAAAGTCGTTGTGAGAAGTTGCCCTTAAAACTTCCGAGCTCTAGTAAACTGCCCTTTTTAAAAAGCGGTTTAAACGATTCGATCATATATGGGTGCATGACGTCAAAATCGAAACCATAGGCATACTTATGCTCACAGTTATCTTGGATTTCGACGTTGTAGTCACGTTTATTGCTCATAGTCCTCCCCAGTTTCTACAAAAAGATTCATATAAATGAATGAGTGGCTCGACTTCCAATCGACAAAACCGTGTTTCTTATATAATTTAATAGCAGTAAGATTATTTTGAGCGACCTGCAACATAATTTCCCGAATGCCTTGGACTTTGGCATGCTCTAAACACCGCCCTAACAATTGCGACGCGATACCCGTCCCTGTCCAATTTTTGAGCAAGCTTACGCTAGTGACAAAGGCCAACTGGTTTGCTGAATCATTGCAATACATTGCAACCAATCCAACCAGCAAAGTTCCCGACCATGCTTCAACCCGAATTGCTTTTTCAGTGATTTTCTTCGCATAGTCAACTATTTCGACTCGACCACTAAGTGGAGGTATGAAATCTGCATCGCAGTATGTCAAGTGGGCTGCAATCTGCGCTATAGACGCCTTGTTCAACTGAAACTGGATTGATGCGGTCATTGTTCCAATACCGCCAAGCCAAAACCATATCGCCCAAACTCGTTGCCGTTGTATAGCAAATACACTTCGCCATCACACTTGAACGCATGTGGATAACACAACATATCGGAATCCCAACCATCAACACTGGCCTCCAGATGCGGATTCGTATCGTCTCGGGTCCATGTTACAAGGTCGTCGGAGTAGGCATGACCTATGCGATAACTGCGGGCTTTGTTCTTCCTGAAATCGGAAGACTGGCGGTAGCAGAAAAACATGTGGTAGCTTCCATCGATTTCAATCACTGTCGGCAACGCTTGACTTTCTTCCACCCCTAAACGGTCGGCAATTATCTGACTTGCCTCTTCCTTGACCCAATTGATGCCATCACTCGAAGTCGCGTGGCCGATCTTGTAGGTCCGATCCGGCGGCGCATCTGGGGAGAACTTCTTCCAACCCGTCCCGAAGATGTACCACATATGGTATTTTCCACCAATGACCTTCACAAATCCATCGCCAACTAGGCACGGCTCATGAAGAGATGCCGCAAGTACTGGCCCCTCTCCGATGCGCTGAAAGCTGAGACCGTCATCCCGACTGACGGTCAAACCAATTGCCGTATCAACCGACACGGAAACTCTGCGACTCCAACCGCACGTGTAACCGTACACCACATCGCCGTGACGCATAACGCTCATGGGGAAGATTCCATGCTCATCGAAACAGCCTAGCCCGCCGAGCGGTATAACCGTCTTGGCCGAAACATGGATGACTTCGTGTAGGTTCTTGCGCATGTCGACGAACGCGATGTGGCTTAGGAATTTCCCATTGCTCTTATCTACCGCGCGGGTTGAGAAGTAGATTCGAACAAAGTCATCGAACACTAAGGCCTGCGGTGATTGCGCAAATTGCCCGCAGTCGTTTGGCAGCTTGTGTTGCGTCGGATCGAATATCTTTCCTAGTTTCCTCCATTTCATGCAATTCATCCCTTATTCCAATCTTCCTTCCAAGACAGCCAAACCAAAGCCGTGCCTACCAACTTGGTTGCCAAGATAGGCGAGGTAGATCTCTCCATCCAGTTCAAAAACATGCGGGTAACTAATCATCTCCGCATCCCAACCGTTCTCCGAAACATCTATGCCTGATTTCGCGTCATCGCGCACCCAGTCGATCAAATTAGTGCTGGATGCATACCCGATGCGGTAGCCATTCTCCTTACCTCGGTAGTCGTAACTATGGCGATAGCAGAAGAACATATGGTATTTGCCATTGGAGAAGAAGACATCCGGGCTGGCCTGCGCCTCATCTTCCTCAATGCGACTTTCGATCAAGTCTTTGTTGAGCTTGCTCCAATGAATCCCGTCGGACGACGTCGCCATACGAATCTTATAAACGGGCTCTGCGCGACCGGCTACGTACTTCCACTTGCGCCCCGCGATGTACCATAAATACCACGTTTCGTTGAAACGCCGGATCTTTGGCCCACTCAAAACAAAAGGCTCATCCGGCGAATATGGCAAGACCGGACCGAGACCTAGTTTTGCAAAGGTCACTCCTCCATCCAGGCTATTCGCTACCCCGATCGCTACGTTAAAAGGTACAGATTCACAGCGTGTCCAGCCGGCATAGTAAGCACGAATTTCGTCCCCGTTTCGAATGACAGAGACCGGGTAGGTTCCGAATTCATCAAACTCGCCTTGGATTCCCAATTCTAGTATGGGACGTTCGCTAACATGCCGGACCTTGAAGAGGTCTGTACGATCCAGATCAACGTAGGCTGAATAGCTTACGTACTGACCGTTCTCATCTGCAGGGGGGCGGCAAGAAAAATATACACGCACGAAGTTATCGAATAGCAAAGTTGCCGGAGCTTGTGCGAACTCCTTCAACCAGCTACGACCTTCCACGTCCTGTGGCGTGAATACTTTCCCTAATTTCTTCCACTTGAACATGGTTCAATTCAATTCGTAGTTTGTCGAGACGGAGATTCGAATTGATTCGAGTGAATTGAACATCATCACATCGATAATCGAAAGCCACGGTAAAAACTCATCGCCGAACTGTGAATATTCAAATGATTTCGATTGAAGGAATTGCAATTCGATTCTCTTTCCGCGAAACCGCTCTTTGGAATATAACTCTCTACCACCACCGGAATTAATATAAATGTCGGCACCAACCGTCTCACACAAGGCAAGAACTTTGTCTTGGTTTTTAAGCGCATGATCGATGTCAATTTCAGAAGAGCTCCTAATCTCAGTAGGAATACTTAGATGCTCGCAAGTCTTGACAATTGAGTGCTTAAGGAACTCAAATAAATTAGAATTGCCGTATCGAATAATAGTTTTTACCAAAGGAAATGTTTGCTCAAAATAGGGGGCGCGTTGATATGCGTTTTTAATTTGATTTAACAGTTTGTCGCACTGAAACTCAGCCGATAGTTCGCGTTGACATATATCACGATAATCAGAGTCTTTCTTAAGCGGCAGTGAAAATACCACGTCCTTACCGTTTTGCAGCATGCGATTGCGGTTGATCCACCCCTTTTTTGTGTATTTAATATTGTCGTAAATGACAAAACAGTCAACCGCAGCAATCAGTTGAAAATACCCCATGTAAGGAAAAAAATAAGGTTGCATAATCGCCAGCCTCATGCGATTCACCCGACTGAATCCCGCAATTGTGAGCTGTTTACATCCATTGCGCGTCTATGAAACTGGCGATCTCGTCCACTATTGCCAAATCCAAATCAGGATAAATTGGCAAACATAAAACCTGCTGCGCAGAAGCAGTTGCCACTGGTAGATTCGTTTTAAAAGCAGAGGGCAATCCCCGATACATGGGAAATTCTGAAATAAGGGGGTAGAAATAACGACGCGGATGGATGCCGCTGTCTTTAAGCCTCTGGTACAACTCATCACGACTCAACGGATAGGAGCTTTGCACTAAAATTGGAAAATAAGAATAATTAGCAATTTCCTCTCCGGCGCTTTTTAGGCAATGGATACCTTTTACATTCTGTAAACGCTCGCGATAGGTGGAATCGATAGCCTTGCGACACGAAATTGCCTGATCAACATACTTTAGCTGCAGTAGACCGAGCGCCGCATTGAACTCACTCATCTTGCCATTGATACCTGGAGCCACTACGGTGACCTCCCCCACATGCCCAAAATTCTTTAGTTGATCAATCCGAGTTTTGGTCTTCTCATCGGAGCAAATGATAGCCCCGCCTTCAAAGGTGTTGAATACCTTCGTTGCATGAAAACTGAGCACAGATAAATCTCCATGATTGAGTACACTGCCACAGTGGCACCGCACACCAAATGCATGGGCAGCGTCGTAAATAATCTTTAGATTGTAGTTATCTGCAATCTTTTGGATGGCGTCCACATCGCAGGGATGACCATAACAATGTACAGGCATGATGGCGGTAGTGTGCGGAGTAATCGCGGCTTCGATCCTGCTCGGATCCAAGTTCAGCGTCATGGGGTCAATATCAACAAACACTGGCTTGATGCCATTCCATAACAAAGAATGTGCGGTGGCCACAAATGAATACGGCGTAGTGATAACTTCACCAGTGACGCGCAGCGCTTGCAACGCTGTGACAAGGGCTATAGTGCCATTGGTAAACAAACTGATGTGTTTGACACCAAGGTATTTGCAAAGTTCAAGCTCCAACTGTTGATGGAACGGTCCACCGTTGGTCAGAATTTTGTTGTCCCAAATCTTCCTTAAATATGGGGTGAACTCCTCAAAAGGCGGGAGGTAAGGCTGAGTAACGTAAATATCTCTATTGGACATGATCAAATACCAAAAATAACCTACGACCGATTAATCAATGAGGAAAGAGGGACTTGCAGAATTCCCCAAACCGTCAACAGTACCCGCGATCTGATGCAGCAAAAAGGGGTGTGAGCACCGTGAAAAGGCTGGAAGATCATGGTGGTGCAATCTGAACTTGGTGTCCGCCATGCATACTACCCTGAGTCCCTGCACCGTCGAAAGATTTTGCGCGCAAAGCGTGCATTCCCGCACGATCGAAGATGCCTTGCTGGAGCAACCGATCAGTCATATCTACCGTGACTCCATGGCGACGAAAGCACCCGGGTCGATTGAAAGAAAAGGCAAGGCCGACGTAGTCCCAGCCAAACCCAAAAACAAAGGCG
Organism: Rhodoferax sp.; assembly: GCF_025356155.1. Taxonomy (GTDB): domain Bacteria; phylum Pseudomonadota; class Gammaproteobacteria; order Burkholderiales; family Burkholderiaceae_C; genus Allorhodoferax. Next base: position 7,587 of record NZ_JANXUQ010000120.1, read on the forward strand.
GTCGTCTAGTTTTTCCAGCCTCCGGGCCCGACCCACTGGGGCGCCGACAATGTCAGCTGCCAGAGTACCAGCTCCTTGAGCTGGACACGGCGCCCAAGTAGAACGCGCTGGGTTGCAAGATCACTTGGAAAGCTCGAGGGTACCAATTACACCCAGGTGCGGCCATCCGGTGTGTGGGCACACCATGGTGACATGTCACTTGTTGCAAAAATGGTGGGGCCGTGCGTCGATCGAGTCACAAGGTTGCAGTTGTGAATCGCAAATGAACCCCTTGGACAACACCGAATTCAAACGGTTTGCAACGACTAGCAGGGGATTGCCTCGGGCAAAACGGGGCGACATCAATGCCGTAACCTGCCATATTCCTTCAGCCAGTGCCGAGTGCTTGATAGAACGAGCAAATGGCCTGCTTCCGGTGGCGAGAGTCTTGAATTCTGCCCCCCCAACGCAATGAAGTTGTCCGTCGCGTGGTATCCGTGCAGAACATGTCGTTGCCTTTGCAGCCCGCCAATCGCATATTATTCCCCCCCATGAAGTCTGATCTGCTTAAATCTTGGCTGACGCTGCTGGGGCTGCATGCGCTGGTTTCCGCACTCATTTTTTCCTATTTCCTGTCTGGCAAGTTTTACTTTGCTTACATCGATATTGGGAGCGACAGCTATAGAGAGGTTGTTCCGTATGCGATGTATTTGACGCGCGCAATGGCTTTAGAGGGGTTTACGGGTTGGTCATTTCAATTGGGACTGGGTGGGCCCACAACAGCCCTGTTTGGCGATCTCGCCACACTGCTCCAGTCGCTAGTGTTTGAGAACATCCTTCCCGCCCGAATTTATATCTACCTGTTAAAAGTCGTCCTGGGCGGCAGCTTTTTTCTTCTTTTCATTCGCCACTATCTCCAGCGCTGGGAGAGCGCAGTCATCAGCGCATTGGCTTATTCGTTTTGCGGTTTCATGGTGATAAATGGTCAGTGGGATATAGAGGCGACCGCATTTGTTTTTTACCCACTGGGGTTATGGGCCATCACCCGTCACTTGCGAACCGGCGGCTTGCTGGCCTTACCCCTGGTCATTGCGGCAACACTGTTTTTCGGTACATTTTTCGTATCGTTGGGCGTATTTTTGGTGTTTGCATGTGCGGCATTTGTAGCCTGCAGTTATTCACCCAGGGCGACCTTGAAGGCTTGGATTTTCAGGATATTTCCGCTGGTTGCCTTGGGCTATCTGTTGGCCGCGCCCCATTTGCTGCCCGTTATTTTTCAACTGATGGACAGCTCACGCGTGGGGGGCGGGCAATCGCTGGTTCAGGGTATTTTAAGCAAGAGCCTGAGCGTCAGCGACTGGTCACTGGTGGTCGCGCAGATCGGCGGCATCTTCCACAAGGATATTTTTGGCGTCGGAAGCAACTTCCAAGGCTACTTCAATTACCTGGAAGGCCCGGGATTTTTCATTGGGATCACGCTGTTCCTGTTGATTCCTCAGCTCTGGGCCGGTACGCGTGCGGACAAGAAAGCGCTGGTGCTCGCAGTAGTCGCATTCGCTGCCTACATACTTTTCCCGGTCTTTCGCTATGCCGCCATGGGTTTTGCCGCACCATACTTCCGCATATCCACGCTGTGGGTGTCCATGTTGGGTCTGATATTGGCCGCCAAGGCGCTGGACCAGGTCATTATTCAAGGTATCAGGATACGGCTGCTGGCTGCAGGGCTGGCTATTTTCGGCGTGCTATTGGCCGTAACTTTGTTGTGCGCTGCCGACGGCACTATCTGGACGACCCACGTGGAGAAGATTGCAACACTGGCGGTTCTGTCGACTGCGCTACTGATGCTGGCCCACCGAAAACTGGTGACCCCAGAACGGCTGCCCCTTGCATTGATGCTGGTCGTCGTCGTTGAGATTGTGGTCATTGCCCGTCCGTCATATGTTGAGGGCCGGGCTATGGTTTGGCCCACATTGAACGCTTACCAAGACAAGACTCCCGCAGCACTTGCGGCGATCAGAAGACTGGACGGCAGCACGTTCCGGATCGAGAAGGACTACAGCTCCGTATCCCTTGCGGACGCAATGGCGCAAGATTACATGGGTATCAAGTCTTACTCTTTGCATAGCCGCGGAATGGTGGACTTTCACATTGGCACCGGGCTCATTCCACCCAGCTCGAAAGTCGTCAACTATTCCAATTGGTTGACCAACGCGGGGCCACGCTACATGTTGAATTCGCTGTTGGGCGTAAAGTATTTCATTGCAGCAAACGTCATTGATTGGCCCGGCTTTGTCGAGGTTGGCAACGCAGACGGTTTACGCATCTATCGCAACGACATGGCGCTGCCTTTTGGCATCGTACAAACCCGGCAGGTGACCAAGAAAACCTTGGGCCAGATCACCGGTGAGAATGCGGCCAGTGCAAGTATTTTGACCGACGTTGCATTGATCAACGCCGCTGTGGTGGACCAAACCATCCCAGACTTCGGAGGTGTGTTGGACCTGGAGACTTTCGCTCAATCGAAGTCGCTTTCCCTCAAGGATCACTACTTTGCACCGGTTGCTTTGTTGCAACAAACCGGGCTGAATATCGATCTCTTTTCGAGCAGTCACATCACCGGCCATATTGCGCCCAAGGCTGCGGGAATTCTGGTGTTCTCCATCCCGTTCAACTCGGGCTGGACATTGAAAGTGGATGGTCTGACAGTGCCTCTGTTCCGCGCTAACTTTGGCATGCTGGCAGCGACGGTGGGGGGAGGTCCACACTCTGTGGAGCTGTCATTTGAAACCCCAGGGCGGCGCGCTGGATGGCTATTGGGCGCTGTTGGCCTGTGTGCTTTGGTGCTGGCCGGTCTCTTCAGTCGACGGGCGTCTGCACATCGCTACGGCTCTTTGTAGCGTCTTGGGAACCCACGGTGGGACTTTTTGATCGATTCAAGGCAGTCAAAGCAGTCGGTATGACCCCGCTGGAGGCGGTCGACGTGAACGCATCGGATCTGATCGCACAAGGCAACGCGCTGGAAGACGCGGGCCAACTCCCGCAAGCACTGCAACGCTACGAAGCAGCCATTGCCCTGGAACCACGGTTCGCCCGGGCGCACTTGAACCGGGGCAATGCACTGCTGGCATCCGGCGATACCGACGCTGCGGTGGACGCTTTTGAAACCGCGCTGGCGCACGATCCTGACTACGCAGCGGGACATTTCAACCTGGGCAACGCCCATGCCCGTTTGAGGCAACCGGGTGCAGCGACGGCGGCCTACCGCAAGGCCATCGCACTGAATCCCGATTTTGTGGACGCGCACGTTGCGCTAGGTGCCTTGCTGGATGATGGCCGCCAGTATTCCGCAGCGGTAGCACACTACCGCCTTGCCTTGGCCATCCGCCCTGGCTATGCCGAAGTGCACAGCAACCTGGGCAAGTCCTTGCGGGAGCTGGGCCAGTTTGAAGACGCGCTGGCAGGCTACGGCCGGGCGCTGGAAATCAACCCCGGCTATGCCGAGGGACACAGCAACCTGGGCAATGTCCTGAAAGACCTTGGGCGGCTGGACGAGGCGCTGGCCTGCTATCGCCGCGCGCTGGAGCTTGCCCCGGCATTTGTAGAAGCCCACAGCAACCTGCTGTTCCTGCTGAACTACCGCACGGATGCTGATCCGCATCTAGCGCTGGCTGAGGCACAGCGCTATGGCGCATCGGTTACCGAGCATGCCCGTTCGTACGGTACGTGGCCCAATTCACGCGAGCCTGGGCGAATTTTGCGCATAGGGTTCGTATCGGGCGATTTGCGTGACCACCCGGTGAGCTATTTTTTTGAAGGCGTACTGGCCGCGCTGGCCAATATGGCGCCCTGTCGCTTGGAACTTTTTTGCTACTCCAACCACCCTCTTTACGATTCGACGACAAGACGCATCCAGTCGCATTTCGATGGTGGTTGGTGCGCCACGGAAGACATGACGGATGCCGCGCTGGCTGAGCGTATGCGCAACGATGCCATTGATATCCTGGTCGATCTTTCCGGGCACACAGCCCACAACCGCTTGCCAGTTTTTGCCATGAAGCCCGCGCCGGTACAGCTCAGCTGGCTCGGCTACTTCGGCACGACCGGAGTGAGCGCCATGGACTATCTGATCGCCGATCCATGGACCCTGCCGCCCAGCGAAGAAGCGAATTTCACAGAAAGAATCTGGCGTCTGCCTGAAACACGGCTGTGTTTCACCCCGCCGGATGTGCCTTTGGAAGTAACGCCATTACCGGCCCTTAGCAACGGATACGTGACTTTTGGATGTTTCAACAATCTCAGCAAGATGAACGACCGCGTGGTGGCACTGTGGGCACAGGTACTGCATGCAACGCCCGGGAGCCGCTTGTTCCTCAAATCGCCACAGTTGAAGGAAGTTTCCGTTCAGCAGGGCCTATGCACGGCGTTTGTAGCCCACGGCATAACGCTCGACCGACTGGTGCTGGAAGGGCTGTCGTCACGCGCGGAATACCTGGCTTGCTACCAGCGGGTAGACATTGCCTTGGACCCGTTCCCCTACACAGGAGGCACCACCACCGTCGAAGCTTTGTGGATGGGAGTGCCCGTGCTGACGCTGCAAGGGGAGCGATTCCTGTCTCGGCAGGGTGTCGGTCTGCTGATGAATGCGGGTCTGCCTGAGTGGATAGCCTCAGACCCTGCCGACTATGTGCTGCGCGCTACCGCGCATGCCGCCGATCTACACGCTCTGGCACGGCTGCGGTCTACCCTGCGACAACAAGTGCTGGCATCCCCGATCTTCAACGCAAACGATTTTGCACGCCATTTCGAGACTGCCTTGCGCGGCATGTGGCACGCATGGTGTTCGCAGCAAGCAGTTCGGGTAGATTCATCCACCGGCTCGCCATAGCGATCGCTACAAAATTGATAGTGGAATAGCCATATCCGACGAGGGCTAGTGGCCCATTTCTCATATGCCCACTGGTTCAGGCGAATTTCCTCACTACACGTGTTACTTAATGCACACCTGCCGCACCATCTTCAGATCCGTCAGCCCCATCATGACTTTCTCCATACCGTCCATCTTCAGCGTGCGCATTCCACCTTCGACGGCAGACGCAAACAGCTCTGCGACGCGGGCGCGCTCTTGGATCAGCTTCTTCACACCGTCGTCGGCCACCAGCAACTCATGCAAACCAATGCGGCCTTTGTACCCGGTCTTGTTGCACTTGTCACAACCCACCGCCCTAAAGAGCTTGACCTTGCCGTCTTCTCCGTAGGTCTTGAGCCAGCTGTCCTGCAGCTTTTTGCGCTCACCTTCGAGATCCGCCTTCCATGCTTTGGAGTGACGCAACTCCTCCGCATACTCGGTGACGAACAAACGGAATTCATCAGCATCGGGCACATAAGCCGCCTTGCAATCGCACAGCTTCTTGGCCAAGCGCTGCGCCAATATGCCCAAGAGCGCGTCAGCGAAATTGAAGGGGTCCATGCCCATGTCCATCAGCCGTGTGATGGACTCCGGCGCCGAATTGGTGTGCAGCGTGGAGAAAACCAAGTGGCCCGTCAGCGATGCCTCAACACCCATTGAAACCGTTTCCTTGTCGCGGGATTCACCAACCATGATGATGTCCGGGTCGGCCCGCAGGAAAGCACGCATGATCAGCGCAAAGTCGATACCGGCCTTCTTGTTGATTTGAACCTGGCGCAGGCCTTTTTGGGTAATTTCAACCGGGTCTTCAGCCGTCCAAATTTTCGTGTCGGGCGTATTAAGAAACTTGAGGATGGAATGCAGAGTAGTGGTCTTGCCGGAACCCGTTGGACCACAGACATAGAACAGACCATAAGGCTTGCTGACCGTTGCCTGCAAGCGCTCCTTATTGTGGGCGGTTAAGCCCAACTTATCCATGGGGATCGGTTCGCCCGCCGCAAGGATACGCATCACCACATCTTCCACACCGCCAGCAGACGGAATGGTGGCGACCCGCAATTCGATGTCGAGCGGGCCGTACTTCTTGAATTTGATCTTCCCGTCCTGTGGCCTGCGACGTTCGGAAATATCCAGGTCACACATGATCTTCAAACGCGTGACCATGGCCGAGCGAAAATGTGCCGGCACCTCCACATAGGGCACCAGACTTCCGTCAATGCGAAAGCGGATACCGGTTTTGAACTTGCCCGGCATGGGCTCTATGTGAATGTCTGACACTTTCTGGTTGTAGGCGTCAATGATGACTTTGTTGACAAACTTGACCAGTTCGTTATCCGCAGCCGCGGACTCCAGCGAATCATCATTGGAACCGTCATCGATAGGCCCACCGTCCATATCGGCTAGCAGCTGGTCGATGGTACTGGTGTCGGCGACTGCACCAAAGAGTTGGGCGAGAGTCTCCAGGAACTCAGTCTGTGTGGTTACCCGGTAAGCAAACTTTGCGATGCGGGGAAATACTTGGGGCACCACACGCGAGCCGCGGACCGCTTCGGGGTCCATGCACATGATGACCAACCCTTCGGGCGACTCTTCAAGCGGAATCCAACCCTGCTCTTCAATGAAGTCACGTTTTAGCGAGCCGTGCAACATTTCGGAACGGATACGCCCACTGTTGAACGCCTCGTACGGCACACCAAAAAACTTTGCCAGCGAGGGACCGATTTGAAGCGGTCTAATTTTGTACTGCGCCATAAGCAAATGCTCAACGGACTTGCCTTCTAATCGCGCATCCGAAATGCATTGACCCAGTTCTTCGTCGGTTAACAGGCCATCAGAGACCAAGGCGTCGTACTTGGTGGCCTTGCGTGTTGGGGCGACAGTTGCACCGTTTGCGCGCTGCCTTATCGCCGTCGCAAGCGTCTTGCATAGCTCGGAAACCCCATCGACTTCCAAGTCTCCAAATGGTTCATCGCTCTTGTTGTTGATAACCTGCAGCACACCATGCAGGGTCTTACCTTCAAGAATGGGAGCCACCAACATTTGCTTGGTTCGATAGCCGGAACGCTTGTCCACCACCTTCAGAAAGGTTAGCGCCGGGTGGATCTGTTTGAGTGCCTCGTCATCGTACACATCCGGCAGGTTGAGCGATGTGCGGCTGAATGCCGCATAGCCTGCAATGCTTTGCGGCGAGATGGGTAGCTTTAGGTCGCTACTGCTGTTGAGGCCGGTCTTGATCTTAGAAACAATGGCGGACTGATCCTCATTCACTGCATACAGAGTCAGGCGGTCAGCATTGAGCAACTTGCAGATATCCTGGCTGGCCTCAAGCATGATTTGCTCAAGGTTCTCGGTATCGTGGATTCGTGCCGTGACGTGGTGTAACTGGCGATAAAAAAGCGCTTCAAAGGTCATGCCCCTTTTTTGGGAGGGCTGCTTTTGCGACTCGAAAAAAGCCTGCTCTGATGCCTTGTCCGATGCACCTGGCGTCACAACAGCACTCATAGGTCAAACTCCTGGCCAGCATGCATTCTGCGAATATCGTGTGTGACATTGGGCCCGAATGGTTGGGTCTGGTCAAACCGTTGAATTTCGGCCATGATAAGTTCGGTCTCTGCAGGTTTGGTATGGGTTATGTAGATAGGGTAATTTTTACCCTTAGCTATGCAATCCAGTTCATTGGCCAACACGGTAGGAGACAGATGCAAGCTGCGCTTGGCGAGGTCTTTCTCCCGATTGCTAAACGCGGTCTCGATGACCAGCATGGCGACATTCAATTGGTTCACACGGTCCCAAAAGGCCTCGTTACGCTCGGTATCACCTGTAAACACCCAGCAACCGTGCCCTGCTGTAATCGCAAAGCCCGCGGCCGGTACGGTATGAACGGCGGGCAGCACCTCAATATATTTGTCCGATAGTTGAATCGTTTGCCCTACCTTGATCTCATGGAAACTGATGAACGGCGCTTCGGGACTGGGAATGCGGGAAAAATCGGGCCAAATGATATTATTAAAAATGTGGTCTCTTAGGGCTTGGATCGTTCCAGCCAGGGCATGGACTTTTAACGGCGCTTTGCGTTGCGCTGCGATGGCATCAACCATTAGAGGCAAGGCCGCAACGTGGTCCAGGTGGGAGTGGGTCAACAGCACATGGTCAATGCGGCGCATTTCATCGAGGGTGAGATCACCCACACCAGTCCCAGCATCGACCAGGATCTCACCGTCAATGAGAAATGACGTGGTCCTGCAATCTTTGGCAATGGCGCCAGAACATCCGAGTACACGTACTTTCACAGCGGGCGCCTCACTTGGTTTCGAAATTGGTTGCTCCGTCCCATTCAGGATCAAATGGGAGTAAGCGCATGGAGCCTACCCGTTCTGAGTACATCTGGTAAAGGAATTTTTTGGCATTCATGCGCATTAAATTGAGCATCAAAACGTCCGCTTGGTCCCAGTTTTGCGCCCTATACGCCTTCACGAACGATACCCAGGTTTTCAGCTCTGTACTGGTGGCATCGTTGACCTGGGCGGTCGGCGCCATGGGCCAGAAGATGGCCACCGCTTGTTCCTTGCCCTTTACCCGGACGCGGTCAAGCTCTTGCCAGGCAAAGTCGTTCGCCTGTTTACGCGTTGTTTCACTGACCACAATATCGACACCATAGGCCTTTGATAAGCCCTCAAGCCTGGAACCCAAATTTACTGAGTCGCCTATGACGGTGTACGCGCGGCGAATATTAGAGCCCATATTACCCACGCACATGGTTCCGGTATTGAGGCCGATCCCAATCCCGATCTCTGGCAAGCCCCGTGCTCTATGGTCTGCATTGATACCACGCATAGCGCTGGCCATTTCCATGGCAGTTTTCACCGCGAGGTGGGCGTGCTCGGGTGTCTCGACTGGGGCGCCCCAAAACGCCATGACACAGTCGCCCATGTACTTGTCGATAGTGCCGCGATTGGCCTGGATGATGCTGGTCAGCTCGCTAAAAAGCCCAGTGAGCAACTCTTGAAGTTGGGTGGGCTCCATGCGCTCCGACATTTTGGTGAAACCACGCATGTCGCAGAACATCACTGTCAATTCCCGACTGGTTGCTTTCATGCTGTAGCTGTCCGGATATTTGACCATCTCGTCAACCAGCTCGGGGGGCACATAGGTTCCAAACAAATGGGCTAATTCGCGCTTGGATCGACTCTCAACGAAATAGCCGTAGCTCATATTCAATGCGAACGCGGTCAAGGTCATAACCAGGGCTGCCGCCAAAGGCATGACCAAGCCATACCCCATATATAACCAGGTGTTGATAGCAGTCACGGCTGCCAAGACACCAACACTCAGAAGCACCGCGCGTGGCGCCGAAAGCAATGGCAATCCGATAGCCAGCAACAGACCCGCAACGGTAAGTACAAAAACGTCATAGCCAACTGAGTAGTCTGGCTTCAACGTAACTTTGTCATCCAGCCATCCAGATATAAGGTTTGCATGCGCCTCAACGCCCGGGTAGATCTGACCTACCGGTGTGACACGCAGGTCCAGCAAGCCCGGCGCCGTAGTCCCAATGAGAATAATTTTGTCTTTCAGATTGTCGACAGGCAGTCGTCCTGCAAGGACGTCAGCCGCAGACACATACCGAAACGAACCACCCTCTACGCCCCCTAATCCGCGATAGGGCACCAAGGTGGAAATATGTTTATCCACCGGTATAGAAAGAGCCAGTTTGCCTTCTTTGAGCAAAATTCGGTCAAGCCCTTGGTAACTGCGCGACAACCACTGTTCATCTGAAAAGCCCGGCACCACCGTTGGAGATCCGGCCAGTCGCCGGAACATCGCAAGTGCAAGTGATTCGTAATATTTGCCCTTGTATTCTGCCAAAAGCGGCAGAGACCGCACTACGCCATCAATGTCTGGTGTGGTGTTGAAGTGACCCGCCACGGGGGCCGCCTTGGCCAAAACATCGATGTTGGCACCATAGCCTGTCCAGGAAGATGCCTCTATATCCCGGCCTTTCAGGTCACTTTTGGACATGACGGCCGACGGCAACGTGCCCACTGCGCGCCCGTCGTTTTCACTGCTGAAGTAATAGCCTAAAACTACCGGACGCGTCTCCAGCACCTTCGCAAAGAGGGCGTCGTAATCCAGCTCTGGCTGCAGTTGTTTGAGTCGCTCAGAAAAACCAGTCTGGTCTTTGAACTCCGTGCGCGCCAATTCGCTGAGGCGGCTAAGACCTGAGCTGTCATCCGGCTCAGCAAACACGATGTCGAAGCCCAACAAGGCTACGTGTTGCTGACTAAACAATACCTCGACCAAACGAGCGAGTTTGTTGCGCCCCCAAGGAAAGCGCCCGACTTCGGCAAGACTCTTTTCGTCTATGTCGACGATGACGATACGGTCGTCCGACGTCTTGGGCATGGTCGCCCTCAAACGAGCGTCGTAAATAGCGTCATCAAGCCGCTGCATGCTCCCGACGGGCGTGATGCCAGTGGCGTGCAGCAAAACCAAGACCAGCGGAATCAGCGTAACCGCAATCCTTTGCCAGTGTTTAGCAATCGTGTTCATGCGCATCACCTCGAAAACTGGCGCGCAATGGACACAGCCAAAAGACTACAGACCGTCAGGTCTGTACGAATTGCATCTGCGTGCCAGCCAACTCAATCATGTCGCCGTTCTTCAAAGCAACCGGATCAGCCTTGATGGGCGCGCCGTTCAATGTTGGGTTTCCAGCACCCTCCACATGGTGCACCACGAACCCTTGTTGGCGGCGGGTAATGGCTGCAACGGCAACACCAGGTTTGCCAATCGTCGTTACCACCTTGGTCAAGGGGACTTCCCGCCCAGAAGCAGCGCCTGACAAGACTTTGATCGAAGCATGGAAAGCACCTATGCCGCTAGATTCTCCACCTGTGAGGGGTGCTGTAAGCGACCGTGGCGCTGCCGCCGGGGCCCCTGGCGGTCTGGCCTTCACCACCATCGTCTTGTCAAAGTTGTCGGCCTCACCGTCGCCGACAAATTTAATTTTGTACTTGCCTATCTCGATACTGTCACCGTTTTGCAATTGCTGCTTCTTCACAGCCTTGCCATTCAAATAGGTGCCATTGGTACTATTGAGATCTTCCAGTACCACATCCCCGCCACTCATTTGCAGGATAGCGTGCTCACCGCTGACGGCCAAGTTGTCAATCACGATGTCGTTGTACGGTCTACGCCCCAAGGTGGTTTTGTCCTTGGTGAGTTGTACTTCTTTGATCACGACCTCATCGATCGAAACGATCATTTTCGGCATGATCGACTCCTTTTTCTGTAATTTGTTTCTGAAAAACGCTGTTGCATCTTACTTCCCCAACCACCGAGCGATTAGACCGCGCTTTTCAGGCGCCTCTTGCACTTCCACCAGCAGTACTGAAATGTTGTCCCTGCCACCGTTTTCATTGGCCTGATCAATCAGGTGCGTTGCCTTTTGTTCGAGCGCCAATTCGGGAATAACAATTTTAGAGATCGCATCATCGTCGATCATGTCTGACAGCCCATCGGAGCACATCAGGTATAGATCACCGACCTGCACCTGATGTTCATTGACCTCTAGCAAAACCGACTCATCGACTCCCAACGCCCGGGTCACTAAATTCTTGATAGATGACGTAGCAGCCTGTTCGGGTGTTATCAACCCGGCATCCATCTGCTCTTGCAACAGCGAATGGTCCTTTGTGATTTGTTCTAGCAGCCCCGAACGCAACCGGTAGCAGCGAGAGTCACCAATGTGCCCTAGCACCAACTTGTCTTCCCTGAACACGCCGACAACCAGCGTGGTGCCCATGCCAGCGTAGTTTGCATTTGAGTTTGCCGAGTTGAAGATAGAACGGTTGGCATTGTCAACGCAGATCTCCATTGCACGGCGCACTTCCTTGGCCTTGACACCGCTTCCTGCCTCGGTCAACCAACGGCTCAGCTCCGATTTGATGAAGGCAGTGGCCATGCCGCTGGCGATTTCGCCCGCGTTGTAACCTCCCATGCCGTCGGCCAAGACTGCGGTGAGAGAGCCCTCGTCGTACACCACCGAATCCTCGTTGTTGTCTCTTGCCCTGCCCGGGTCTGTTTTCGCACAAAAATGGTAATTCATGGGGTGCTTAATTCGCTTCCCCGGGCCTGTTGACCCGTTGGACGACAGTTTTCTCAAAGTCCGCCGCAGATGCGGGAACGGTTGCTGTGAAATCGACCTTATTCTGGGCCGCGCTAGGAACACCCAAGACGGTCGACGAAAACGCTACAGTTTTCTCACTGCTCGCTCTGTCAGTTGAGACCACGGCAGAAGTGGCCATTGGCGCAACACCCGACATCTGGCTTATGACACTGCGTAAGTCTGCGGCAAACTGGTCTCCCGTTTGGTATCGCGTTTCTGGTCTCTTGCTCAAAGACAAAGCAACAACGTCGGCCAAATTTTGGGGCAGTTCAGAACGAATGATTCGGATATCAGGCGCTTCTTCATTGGCAATCTTGTACATCAACTCGGACATCGAGTCACCACGAAATGGTAACACTCCTGCCAGCATCTGAAACAGCATGACGCCCAAGGAATACAAGTCCGACCGGCCATCCACCTTTTTCCCAGCCAACTGCTCGGGCGACATAAAACTGGGTGTTCCCAATACAAGCCCGGTCTTGGTTTTGCTGGAGTCGGTTATCCGCGCAATGCCAAAGTCAGTGACCTTGACAGTGTCACTTTGCAGCTCATACATGATGTTGGCGGGCTTGATGTCGCGGTGCACCACGTTCTGTTTGTGTGCGTAGGCCAACGCCTCCGCTACGCGGGCCACGATGCTCAGCACCACCGGTACCGCCAGCAACTGATCGCCCTTGCAATGGTCCGCCAGATCTTTGCCTTTGAGAAACTCCATCGCGATGTAAGCCAGGTCGTGTTCTTCGCCGGCATCGAAAATGGTCACGATGTTTTGGTGTTGTAAGCGGCCCGCCGTTTCGGCCTCTCGGAAGAAACGCTCACGCGCATCCACCAGTTCGTCACCCGAAAACTCTTGGCTCAAAGCCATGGTTTTGATAGCAACTACGCGCCCAATTTTTGGATCTTTGCCCAGATACACCACACCCATGGCGCCTTTGCCCAGTTCCTTGTCAACCTGGTAGCGACCCAACATGGGTTTTTCGACCGCTCCGCCCTCTAACAGCATCGTGCCGCCGGGATGTCCGCCCGAGCCGCCCAGCATGACGGTTTCTGACAGGTTTTTGGCGCGGTTGAGTTTGGCTTTGATATCTTTGTAGCCCTTGTCGAAGGCCGCCATGTGCTCGTAGACCGCCTCGGCCTTGTTGAACTGGCGCTTGCGCTCGAAGTCCATCGCCAGGCTGTACAGATTGCCCATCACAGCCTCGTTCATGGGCACCCGTCGGAAGCGGTCAAAGGCCATGTCCAACTGACCTTGGCCTTGTAGAGCAAGGCCCATCATGCGGTTGGTTTCGGCGGAGTCTTCGTCTGCCTGGACTTTGCCAGCTTCGGTGACCAGGAAGCGTTTGGTGGTCAGGGCCAGGTGACCCAACACCAGTAGCGTGGCCGGCAGCACCAGTTCCAGCCACATGGCAGAACCGGATAGCAATCCGAACTCAAGCGCGAGCAAGCCAATGAACAGGGTCAACGTGGTGGTCGCTGCTATCCCCGCAGAAAGCCGGGGTAGCGCTGCGATGATATACGCAGCGATCAGAAGAAAGAGACCGGCGGTCACCCAGCCGCCCCAAGTGGGCTGAACGATGAAATGCTCGCTCAAAATGCTGGATGTAATATGGGCAATCGTCTCTGCAGGGGAGAGCGCCGGATTGCCGGGCACAGCAAATTGCACGCCCACACCTGCCGCTGTAGCCCCAATAATCACAATTTTGCCTGCGTATTTGGAGGCATCGATCTTCGCTGTTAGCACATCGTAAAAGGAATCCACTGCAAATGCGGGTCTGCCATCCTTGCTTTTGTAAAACTGCGGCAGCATCAGCGCACTCTCGTCTGTCTTGACCCGCAGCTTACCGATTTGTACAGACTGCCCCGCGTTGAGACGAATGTCCGCGGCCGTGAGGTTCAAGCTTTTCGCCGCGGCCAGCAGGGCCATTGATGGAACGGCTTTTCCATAGTAGTTCACCAATAGAGGCTCACGGCGAATGGCACCATCCATCAAATCTTGGTATTGATTCAAGTGCCCTATGCCCGCCGCCGCACTTCCAATGGAAGCGATAGGCTCTTGTGCCCTCACTGCCGAGATAGAAAACCCGGTAGGGTCGTCCAGTGTGCTTTTGAGGGCAAAGTCTGGCAAGGCACTGTCCGGCTTGCCTTGCTGCTCGCCCAACACAAAAAAAGAGGGCAGCAATACGTTGCCCGCATTCTTGATGCTGGTTGCCAAAATCGCATCTGTATCTAACGCAGTTTCTGCTTCGACAATCAACTGACTCAGCTGTTCATTTGTCGTCGTCGCATCCGGTGATGAGCCTAAAGCAGTCTTCATTTTGCGAATGAAAGCCAACCCTGGGTCCATCTGCGGTTCAAAGAAAAGGGTGGTATGAATAATGGTCTTCGCTTTGGCCGCAGCAAGCTTGTCGATCAGCTTGGCGTGAATGTCACGTGACCAAGGCCAACGCCCCAGATTGGCAATACTTTGGTCATCAATGGCGATGACGGCAATTCGGTCTGATGGCTGGCGAGATGTGCTCGTGCTGGCAACGTCGTAGAAGCGGCGCTCCAGCGTGCCAATGAAGTCGGTTGCCGCATTGAGCACGATGACCGCGACCACAATTGCGACACCAGCAACCCAATCAGCCCTCCAAAAAGAGCCTGATTTCGATGAAGAAGATTTCGCCACGTGCCAGCCCTACCCCTTTATGCAGCTGAATGTAGTTCAACAGTGCGTGTCAACAATCCTCGATCACCCGACCAAGGCAGAGGCTAACATTAGCAGAAGCCGCTCGTTCCGACAAGCAACTTATTCAAACAATCGCCTTCTTTTTTGATAGCGCAATCGCTATTCAGCGTGCCGTTTCCCGAGTTTTTTGCCTAAGCCTATGACCATGACCGCGCCGAGTGCAGCGGCTGTGTAATGCAACCAAGGGTAATCGACGACGACAGAATGCAGTGCGGCGTCGCTGGCGATGGTTTCGCCACCGACCCATCCAATAAGCGCCGCTCCCAACAGAATAATGACAGGGAAACGCTCCATCAGCCGGATCATCAGCGTGCTACCGAATATCACGAGCGGAATGCTGATTGCCAATCCCAAAATCAGCAACACCATGTCTCCTTTGGCAGCGGCCGCTACAGCGATCACATTGTCCAGACTCATAACCACATCGGCAATCAATATGGTGCGCACTGCCGCCATCAGGCTCCCGCTGCCAGTCGCCTCTTGCTCGCCACTCTCCTCATCCATCAGCAGTTGGACGCCGATCCAAAGCAAGAGCATGCCACCCACAATTTGCAAAAAAGACATTGCCAACAGCTTGGCTGCAACCACCGTCAGCGCTATGCGCAACACTACGGCCGCCGCAGAGCCAAAGAAGACAGCCTTCTTTTGCTGCGCGGGTGGCAAGGAACGCGCTGCCAGTGCGATAACGACCGCGTTGTCGCCGGACAAAATAATATTGATCCAGACAATCTTGAGCAGACCGATCCAGAAGTCGGTGCTGTGTAGCCATTCCATTCTTGCAACTCCTGTATTTCAAATGCAAGAAGCGCTCAAAACATACTGTTCGGAGCGCTTCCCTGGTGTTCTAGACGGGGAGAAGGTCACCGCGCAACCACCATCCCTGCCTGCTGCGTGATTACAACAACGCTTTGAGCAGTTTTGCCATTTCGGATGGGTTACGTGTGACCGTAAAGCCACACTCTTCCATCACTGCCAACTTGGCATCCGCAGTATCGGCTCCGCCAGAAATCAAGGCACCGGCATGGCCCATGCGCTTTCCAGGGGGTGCTGTAACGCCAGCAATAAAGCCCACAATGGGTTTCTTCATGTTGAGCTTGCACCAGCGGGCGGCCTCAGCCTCGTCCGGTCCGCCGATCTCGCCGATCATGATGACGGCGTCGGTATCGGGATCGTCATTGAAGGCGCGCATCACGTCAATGTGCTTGAGGCCATTGATGGGGTCGCCGCCAATACCCACTGCTGTGGACTGGCCCAAACCGATTTCGGTCAGCTGCGCCACCGCTTCATAAGTCAGCGTGCCGGACCGGCTGACGACACCAATGCGGCCTTTGCGGTGAATGTGGCCGGGCATGATGCCGATCTTGATTTCATCCGGCGTAATCAGACCGGGACAGTTGGGTCCGAGCAACAAAGTCTTCTTGCCGCCAGCCGCTTCTTTGGCCTTCATGCGGTTGCGCACTTCCAGCATGTCCTTGACCGGGATGCCTTCTGTAATACAGATCGCCAGGTCCAGGTCGGCTTCCACCGCTTCCCAGATGGCTGCCGCTGCGCCCGCAGGTGGCACATAGATCACAGACACGGTCGCGCCGGTTTCGGACGCAGCTTCCCTGACGGAGGCATAGATTGGAATATTGAAGATGGACTCGCCAGCCTTCTTGGGGTTCACGCCCGCCACGAAGCAGTTCTTGCCATTGGCGTATTCCTGGCACTTTTCGGTGTGGAATTGACCGGTCTTGCCGGTGATACCCTGGGTAATGACCTTGGTGTCTTTGTTGATGAAGATGGACATGTTTTTTCCTATTTACCTACCGCTTTAACCGCCGCTTGCGCAGCTTCTGCCATGGTGTCCACCGAGATGATGGGCAGGCCGCTTTCGGCCAACATCTTCTTGCCCAGATCTTCATTCGTGCCCTTCATGCGCACGACCAGCGGCACATTCAGGTTGGTCGCCTTGCAGGCGGTGATCACGCCGGTGGCGATGGTGTCGCACTTCATGATGCCGCCGAAGATGTTGACCAGAATGGCCTTGACCTTGGGGTTCTTCAACATGATCTTGAAGGCTTCGGTGACTTTCTCCGGGGTAGCGCCGCCGCCCACGTCCAGGAAGTTGGCCGGCTCAGCGCCGAAGAGCTTGATGGTGTCCATGGTGGCCATGGCGAGTCCAGCGCCGTTGACCAAACAGCCGATGTTGCCGTCCAAGCTGATGTAGGCCAAGTCGAACTTGGAAGCTTCCACTTCAGCCGGATCTTCTTCGTCCAGATCGCGGTAGGCCACGATTTCGGGGTGGCGGAACAACGCGTTGGAATCAAAGTTGAACTTGGCGTCCAGCGCCATCACATTGCCCTTGCTGTCGCGGTTCAGCGGGTTGATTTCCACCAACGAAGCATCGGTATCCATGTAGCACTTGTAGAGCTTCTGGAAGATGTCTACCGCCTGGGCCGTGGAGTCAGCTGGCATGCCGATCGCATCCGAAATCTTCTTAGCTTGTTCTGCGCCCAGACCGGTCAACGGATCGATGAACTCGGTGATGATCTTCTCGGGCGTGGAGTGCGCCACTTCCTCGATATCCATGCCGCCTTCGCTGGAAGCGATGAACGCCAGCTTTTGCGTGGCGCGGTCAGTCACGATGGACACGTAGTATTCTTTGTTGATGTCGGCGCCGTCTTCGATGTAGAGGCGGCGAACTTTTTGGCCTTCTGGGCCAGTTTGGTGCGTTTTGAGCTGCATGCCCAGAATCTCACCGGCTATGCGCTTGACGTCTTCAATGGTCTTAGCAACCTTGACACCACCGCCCTTGCCACGCCCACCGGCGTGGATTTGCGCCTTGACGACCCAGACCGGACCCCCAAGCTTTTGGGCAGCTTCCACCGCCTCTTGTACTGTGAAGGCGGGGATGCCGCGGGGCACCGGCACACCGAATTGGCGCAAAATTTCTTTGCCTTGGTATTCGTGGATTTTCATGACGTCTCTTTGGGAGCTGGAGAATTTTCACCAAATTGCAACAATTTTGTTACAAACATGGCACTGGACACATCAACTCCGAAATGTATCATGTTGCAACGCACCAAACTGATCACTGCCTTACGGTAGGTGTTTGGCCCCTGATCCGGCTCACTGTGCTGAGCTCGTTTGACTTGCGAACCGTATGAAGAAAATTTTTATTGATGGCGAGGCTGGCACCACCGGCTTGCTGATTCGGGAACGGCTGCAAACTACGCCGTGCGTTGAAGTCATCAGCATTGATCCGGCGCTGCGCAAGGACGCTGCAGCCAAGCGGGCTTTGATGGCCCAGGCCGATCTCGTTGTGTTATGCCTGCACGACGATGCTGCTATTGAATCAGTAGCAATGATTGACGATTTGACGAGGGCTAACGGCGGAAAAGGTCCGAAGGTGGTCGACGCGTCCACCGCCCATCGTACAGCACCGGGTTGGGTTTATGGCTTCCCGGAACTGACCGGCAGCCAGCGGGCCGCCGTGGTGCAGGCGCACCGGGTCGCCAACCCGGGCTGCTATGCCACGGGTGCGATTGCACTGATTCGTCCGCTGGTGGACGCGGGACTGTTGCAGGCTGATTACCCGGTGTGTTTGCCGTCTATCAGCGGCTATTCAGGTGGTGGCAGGACCATGATTGAAGCCTATGAAGCAGGCAGCGCGCCGCCCATGGAGCTCTACGGTCTGGGCCTGAAACACAAGCACATCCCAGAAATCATGCGTTACACCGGTCTGACACGCAGGCCTTTGTTTGTGCCGTCGGTGGGTAATTTCAAGCAGGGCATGCTGGTGCAGTTGCCTCTGCATCTGGACACCTTACCCGGCAACCCTTCCGCGCAAGATTTGCACGAAGCCTTGCAGAAGCATTATTCGGGCAGCGAGTGGGTGACGGTGGAAGCAGCCACAGCCGACCAGAAGCTGGACCCTGTGGCATTGAACGACACCAACAAGATGGAACTGCGGGTGTTTGCCAACGATGCAAAAGCCGATGGCTTTGCGCATGCGTTGCTGGTGGCGCGGCTGGATAACCTGGGCAAGGGTGCATCGGGTGCGGCCGTGCAGAACATCAAGTTGATGCTGGGGCTTTGAAGAGCTGAGACCTGCTCGGTTTGCTCCGGCCCATCAGGGCGGCACGTTTTGCTCCGTGTCCCCCGCGCCCTTTGGGCGCTCCTCCTTGACCTGCGCAAAACGCACCGCCCTGACGGGCCTTCGGGTTTTGGCGCTTGCGTGTCGCTCATTTCCCTCTCGTAAACCATCGCTCTGGAGCTGATGGCACGGGGTATGGGTTTTGCGCAGGTCAAGGAGGAGCCCGAAGGGCGGGGGACACGGAGCAAAACCCGTACCCCGTGCCTTCAGCGGGCGAACGACAACGCCTAGTCGCCTTCCCCGCCGGATACCACTTTCCGAATAGCATCACCGCCAAAACCCCGGCTCGCCAGAAAGCGCATCTGCTTACCCCGCTCGGCGGCATCAACGGGTGGCTCACCAAACTTTTTGCGCCAGACTTCGCGGGCGCGGTCTACTTCCGTAGCGCGCAATTGTTCAACCGCTTCCAGCACGGCTTCTGGCGCCAGGCCCTTACCCTGCAGTTCCTGGCGAATGCGTGCCGTGCCCAGCTTGGCGGAGCGTCGGTTCAGCACCGACTCGACCACGCGCTGCTCGTTGATGAAACCCTTGGCCTGCAATTCGTCCAGTGCCTTGGCCAGCGCGCCCGGCTCTTCCTCAAACTGGGCCAGCCTGCGCTCCAGCTCGGCCCGGGAATGCTCCCGGCCACTGAGCAGGCGCAACGCACGGCCTTTGAGGGACAGGGGTGTTGTCGTAATGGCCATGGCAAAACTGGATGCAAGTGCAGCTACAAAATGCTACTGTTTTTATAGCTACTGAGCCATATTTTACGAGGGCTGCTCGGCCTTTTTACTGGAAGCCTTGGTCTTGACTTCGGGTTCAGCCGCCACCACCGGCAGCAAAGGGATACCCAGCGACTCGCGCACCTTGTTTTCGATTTCCACCGACAACGCGGCGTTCTCACGCAGAAACTCGCGGGCGTTGTCCCGGCCTTGGCCGATCTTTTCGCCCTTGTAGGCATACCAGGCGCCGGATTTTTCCAGGATGTTCGCCGTCACGCCCATGTCGATGATTTCGCCGTGGCGGCTGATGCCCTCGCCAAACAGGATGTCGAACTCTGCCGTCTTGAACGGAGGCGCGACCTTGTTTTTGACCACCTTGACCTTGGTTTCATTACCAATCGCCTCATCGCCCTTTTTGATGGTGCCGGTGCGGCGAATGTCCAAACGCACGGAGGCATAAAACTTCAGCGCATTGCCGCCGGTGGTGGTCTCGGGCGAGCCGAACATCACGCCAATCTTCATGCGGATCTGGTTGATGAAGATGACCATGCAGTTGGTCTTCTTGATGTGGGCGGTCAGCTTGCGCAGGGCTTGGCTCATCAAACGGGCTTGCAGGCCGGGCAATGAATCGCCCATTTCGCCTTCCAGCTCGGCCTTGGGGGTCAACGCCGCTACCGAATCGACGACGATCAAATCGACCGCGCCAGAGCGCACCAGGCTGTCCACAATTTCCAGTGCTTGTTCGCCGGTATCGGGCTGGCTGATCAGAAGGTCTTGCAGGTTGACGCCCAGCTTTTGCGCGTATTGGATGTCCAGCGCGTGCTCGGCGTCGACAAAGGCGCACTGGCCACCTTGTTTTTGCATCTCGGCAATGACTTGCAGCGTCAGCGTCGTTTTACCGGAGGATTCTGGTCCGTAGATTTCGACCACACGGCCACGGGGCAGGCCGCCGACGCCCAGCGCAATGTCCAGCCCCAGCGAGCCGGTGGACACCACCTGGATGTCTTCGATCACTTCGCCTTCGCCCAGGCGCATGATCGTGCCCTTGCCGAACTGCTTTTCGATCTGGGCCAAAGCGACTTGCAAAGCCTTGGCTTTTTCAGCGTTGGCGCCATTGGTGTTGTTCGGGTTCTTGACGGGTGCGTCCATGGGAAATCTCCTTGAAGGTCAACTATTGGGGAGCATATTCAACCGTTGGTATTAATCACAGGCTGGATGCTTGAACAGTAGTTTAAACGCGCTTGTTGGATTGAGTAAACAACTTTATTAGTCAGTTTGCATTACTATTAATTCCATGACGGAATGGACTGTTTCTGACCCCGGCGGCTGGCGCCAGGCCCACATGGGCCATTGGCTGCATCTGGCGCTGGAACGTTTTGACACCCGGGTGCTGGCGCTGATGGCCCACCACCCCGGGGTGCCACTGGGCTTGGCCAACCTGGTCACACGCGGGCAGGTCGGCGCGGCGCACATCCACATCACACGCCACCTGGCAACCGACGGTTCACGGCTGACAGACCTGGCCCGTAACGCCGGCATGACCAAGCAGGCCATGGGCACGCTGGTCAGCCAGTGCGAGGCCTGGGGCATGGTCACCCGCGCGCCCGACCCGCTGGATGCCCGGGCCCAGCAATTGCGCTTTACCGATACGGGGCTGGCCTGGCTGGAAGCCTACCGCGAAGCCGTGGAGCAGGCCGAACTCGAATTGCGCCAAGCCGTAGGCGAAGAGGTGGCCACCGTGTTGGCCATAGGCTTGGAGGCCTACAGCGGTCAGTAGCGTATTGCCCCCACGCTCCGCCGCTGCGCGGGTCGCTGCCCCCCCCCAAGGGGGCTAACCCGCCTTGGGGCGGCCCGGCGGCGGGTTGCGTTCGGTTGCACGCCTAGAATGCAAAAAACATCGATTGCAGCAGTCAGAGACGACCCCTGCGGCAGCGACGACTACAACGAGGAGCAGACATGCGGATTTTGATTGCCGAAGACGACCAGGTCTTGGCCGATGGCCTGCTGCGGGCGTTGCGCGGCGCCGGTGCGGCGGTAGACCATGTGGCTAGCGGCTCAGAAGCCGACGCTGCACTAATGACCAACACCGAGTTTGACCTGCTGATTCTCGATCTCGGCCTGCCCAAGATGCACGGCCTGGAGGTGCTCAAGAAGCTACGCGGGCGCGGCTCCTCGCTGCCGGTATTGATACTGACCGCCGCCGACGCCGTGGACGAGCGCGTCAAGGGCCTGGACTACGGCGCCGACGACTACATGGCCAAGCCGTTTGCGCTGCAGGAACTCGAAGCGCGGGTGCGCGCGCTGGTACGCCGGGGCGTGGGCGGCGCCAGCAGCACCATCAAGCACGGCCCGCTGGTCTATGACCAGGCTGGCCGTGTGGCCACCATCGACGGGCAAATGCTGGAACTCTCGGCGCGCGAACTGGGCTTGCTCGAAGTGCTGCTGCAGCGCGTCGGCCGGCTCGTCAGC
>NZ_JANXUQ010000122.1 GCF_025356155.1 Rhodoferax sp.
TTGGTCAACTGGCGCGTTTCAAGAATAATTTCCGATGACAAATCACTCTCCCGTATGACTGTGCGCGGCTTGCCCCTGCATTGGCACGCTATATGAGCACGGATGCTACGCAATAACCATAGGAATAACGAGGGGGTAACAACCTACGTAGTTTTACCCATTATTTTTTGGCAACACACATCAAACGGTGTCGCACAAGCCGCTTTGCGTTAAGGTACTGGAATGAACATCTCTGTCACTACCGAATTTCTGGTCCGTAAAGACCAGTTGGGCACAACGAAGGTGCGCGCCGCGCCCACAGAAGCACTGGCCGATGGCCAAGTGCGCGTGGGCATCGCGCACTTTGCGCTGACATCGAACAACATCACCTACGCTGCCATGGGTGATGCCATGCAGTACTGGCAGTTTTTCCCAGAAGACGCTGCCGCTGATGGCGTAGCGTGGGGCCGCATTCCGGTGTGGGGCTTTGGCGCGGTGCTGCAATCGCGCCACCCGGATGTACCCGTAGGCGAGCGCCTCTATGGCTACTTTCCCATGTCAAGCTCCGTCGACTTATCACCGGTCAAGATATCTGCAGGGTCGTTCTCTGACGGAGCACCGCACCGCGCCCAATTGCACGCGGTCTATAACCAGTACATGCGCTGCGCAGCCGACCCGTTCTATACCGCTGACACCGAAGACGTGCAAGCCCTATTGCGGCCACTGTTTATCACCTCGTGGCTGATTGACGACCTTCTGGCCGACAACGATTTCTTTGGCGCCACAGCCGATACGGCGCAGCCTGCATTGTTGCTGTTGTCCAGTGCATCCAGCAAGACGGCCTACGGCACGGCATTCCAGCTGGCGCAGCGCGCGGGTGTAGAGGTGGTGGGGTTCACCTCCCCCGGTAATGTGGCATTTTGCGAAAGCCTGGGCTGTTACCACCGCGTGTTGGCTTACGACCAACTGGAGCAGATCGCCCCCGATGCGCCCAGTATCTATGTGGACTTTGCCGGCAACGCCGCCTTTCGCAAGGCACTGCACACCCACTGCAAGGGCTTGAAATACAGCAGTTCGATCGGTGCCACCCACGTTTCTGATATGGGAGGTGCGAAGGATGTGCCTGGCCCCAAAGCGACGCTATTCTTTGCACCGGCGCAGATCAAGAAGCGCAGTGCCGAGTGGGGTGCCCAAGGCTTGGGCCAACGACTGGTGCAATCCTGGCAGGCCTTTATAGCCCAGGCAGCACACCCCAGCCACCCTTGGCTACGCGTGGAGCAGCACACAGGCGCAACCGCCGTGCAAGCCGTCTACCGGCAGGTGCTAGGCGGCAAAGGCAATCCGCAGCTGGGCCATATGTTGTCACTGGCGGCGCAAACTTAGGGGGCCAAGCTCCACGGCTGCGCGGGTCGCAGCCCTCCCGAGGAGGCTGTTTCAGCTTGGGGCGGCCCGGCGCTAAAACTGTTAGCGTCAGTCAACTCAGGCATGATGGCCTAAAGGCCTTCATTCCGAGAGTCTCGTGAATAGGGAAATGTGTGCGCCTCGCCTTGCTGTCCGACATCCATGCCAATATGCAGGCGCTTGACGCCTGCCTTGCGCATGCGCGCGCGCAACAAGCAGAGCGATTTGTATTTCTGGGCGACCTGGTGGGCTACGGCGCCGACCCCGGTGCGGTGGTGGACCGCATCATGCAGCTCACCGACGAAGGCGCCATGGTCATACAGGGCAACCACGATGCCATGGCCGTAACACCCCCGCTGGTGGTGCGGACGGTGGGCGACAGTACAGCCGCCTGGACCCACCGACAACTGATGCCAGACCAACGCGACTGGCTCAGCCGCCTGCCGCTGACCCTGCAGGACGACAAGACACTTTTTATACACGCCAGCGCCAATGAGCCCCAGCTATGGCACTACGTGTACGACCCGCGCGCGGCCCAGGCCAGCATGGACGGCGCGGTGGCATGGCCCGGCGTGCGGTATGTGTTTGGCGGCCACGTGCATTTTCAAACCTTGTACTACCAGGGTGCGGGCAATGCGCTGATGCCCTTCACCCCGCAACCCGGCGTCGCCATACCGGTACCGCCACATCGGCAATGGGTGGCAACCATAGGGTCGGTCGGCCAGCCACGCGACGGCAACACCGACGCCATGTACTGCTTGTTCGACACCGAGCGGGCGCACCTTACCTTCCACCGCGTGCCCTACGACCACCTTGCGGCAGCCGCGGCCATTCGCAAGGTCGGCCTGCACGAATTTTTTGCGGACCGCCTGGAGCGCGGCCGATGAAACTGCTGGGGCCCGGCACGGTCGTCGATGGCTTCACCGTAGACGACTGCATCCATGCCGGTGGCATGGCCCATATTTACCGCGTGCACTATGCCGACGGCCAGGCCGACCCGGGTTTTGCGATGGCCATGAAGGTGCCGCGCATGGCGGCCAGCGATGGTGCGGAAAACATCGTCAGCTTCGAGATCGAATACCAGATCCTGCAGGTGCTGCAAGGCAGCTACGTGCCGCGTTTTATCGCAGCAGGCGACCTGGCGCGCATGCCGTATCTGGTGATGGAGTACGTCAGCGGCCGGACCCTGGAGCAACAGATAGCGCTGGACCCCACCCCTGATGTCGAGCACATAGCCAGGCTGGGCACTGCCATGGCGCGTGCGGTGCATGCCCTGCACCAACAGAACACCGTGCACCTGGACCTCAAACCCGCTAATGTGCTGTTCCGCGACGACGGCAGCGCCGTGCTGCTGGACTTTGGCTTGTCCTGCCACGCGCACTACCCCGACCTGCTGGCCGAGCAATTGCGCAGGGCTGTAGGCTCGCCCGCGTGGATGGCACCCGAGCAGGTGGTGGGTGTGCGCGGCGACCCACGTAGCGATATCTTTGCCATCGGCGTCATGCTGTACCAGTTGTGCACCGGCGAACTGCCCTTTGGGTCGCCGCAAACTGCGGGCGGCCTACGCCAGCGCCTGTGGGTGGACCCGGTGCCGCCCCGCAAACTCAAAGCCCTGTTACCAGAGTGGCTGCAAGAGGTAGTGATGCGCTGCCTGGAACCCGAGGCCGCCCGGCGTTACCCATCGGCCGCGCACCTGGCATTCGACTTATCCCATCCCACGCAGGTGATGATCACAGCCCGCGGCCGCAACACCCGCGGCACGGGGTTTGGCACCCACTTCAAACGCTGGCTGAAGGCCACGGGTATGCAATACAAGCCCAGCCCGCTGCCCTCGCAACAGGTGGAAGAAGTGCCTATCGTCATGGTGGCCGTACCGCACCAGGACGTCAGCGATGCCGCCTTGTATTCGCTGCGCCTGGCGGCGGCACGCTCCCTGGGCACGCGCACCGGCGCACGCCTGGCGTGCCTGACGGTCATATCGTCGTCGCTGACCAGCAGTACGGACGACGACAAAAGCGAGACCAAGGTCCACCGCCACCACCTGAACCGCCTACGCCAATGGGCACAACCATTGGACCATCCGGGCCATCAGACCTCGTACCACGTGCTCGAATCCGGCGACGTCGCACATGCCCTGCTGGACTATGCGCGCGGCAATGCGGTCAGCGTCATCGTCATGGGTGCGGCCACGCATGGCCTGAAGACCCAGCGTTTCATCGCCACCGTACCGATCAAAGTTGCTATGGACGCGCCCTGCACCGTGATCCTGGTCAAGCCGACACTGCCGTTTGAGTTACTGGGTTCACCCGACGCAGCCACGTCCGCTACGGGCTACTCCGATTCAGACCCTCAGGCCGCTACCGTGTATGGCGATGATCTGGAGCCCCTGGGCTGACCCCGCACCTATTTGTGCACTGGGGGCCGTGCCGCCATCCAGCGTTCAACGTCATCCGCCTTGCGCGGCAAGCCATCTGACAAATACCGTGCCCCGGTCTCTGTGACAACAACCTCGTCTTCAATGCGCACGCCCAGGTTTTTGCCCGGAATGTAAATACCGGGCTCCAGGGTGATCACCATGCCCACTTGCAGGGGCTCGTGGTAAGCGCCCGCATCATGGACATCCAGGCCCACAAAATGGCCCAATCCGTGGATGAAATAGTCACCGTAACCGGCATCGTCAATCACCTTGCGCGCAGCTTTATCCAGATCCTCATAAAAGGCGCCCGGCTTCACCAAGGCCAAGGCGGTTTCTTGCGCTTTCAGCACCACGTCATAGATCTTGCGTTGCTCGGCCGTGAACTTGCCGTTGACGGGCAAGGTACGGGTGATGTCGCTGGCGTAGTGGGCGTATTCGGCGGCCATGTCCATTAGCACCAGCTCGCCATCTTGCATGACCCGTTCGCTGCGCGGGTAGTGCAGGATGGTGGAGTTTTCGCCCGAGCCCACAATGCTGTCATAGGCGTTGCGGCGGCTGCCGCTGCGCCGCCACACGCGCTCGGCCTCGGCGCGCACTGCGGCTTCAGACCCACCGGGCCGCACCCATTGCCACGCGGCCAGATGCCCCTCTTCACTGATGCGAATACCACGCTGCATTAGCGCCAACTCGTCGGCATCGTGTTTGGCGCGCATTTGCGCCAGCGTCCAGCCCAGGCTCTTGGTGGACACGCCCGTGATCTTGCCCTGCACCTTGCCGTAGACCTCAAGGTCCTTGGGCTTGCCTTCGCCGCCAGAAGGCTGAGTGACTTGCCAGAACGTCGGAGACCGGCCTGCCAAGCCCATCAGTGTTCCCATCAAAGAGCCGGTGCGCATGATTTTTTCAAAGCCGTACTTAGACCGCAAGGCAGCGGCGATAGGCTCGCGCTCACCGGTCCAGCGTTCGGCCTCGGGATCGCGGCTGGGCAGAAACAGGAATTCCTTGTAGGTACGCTCCTTCGGCGCCAAAACCAGGACGGCCCCCTGCTCATGCACTCCGGTCAGGTAGAAGAAGTCACCAGACTGGCGGTAACCCGCGTAGTCTTCATCCCCCTGTGCGTAGACCACGGCCACACCATCGCCCATGGCCTTCATCAGCACCGCGCGGCGCGCCGCATATACGCTGGTGGCCTGCGTTTGGTAGGGCTCACTTAGAGCGGGTATCGCTGGGTCCGCCGCCTGGGCGGTTGTAACCATGCCGAATGCGCATACGCACAAGGCCACGAGGAGAGGTTTGCGCAAGAATTTCATACGCGCATTCTAAGAGCGGCTGCCCGTGCCCAAACCTTGCGACAATGCCTCTTCCACATTTTTGCGAAGAGGGGGATTCACCATGAGAGGTAACGTTGCAGCCATCACGCTGGTTCTGTTTGGCGTATTTTTTCTGCTCAGCAATCTGGGCCTCATCAACGTCAGTCTGGCCGAGTTGTTCAAGACCTGGTGGCCCGCGATCCTGATCGCCGTGGGCCTGTCGATGTTCTTCATGCCCCGCGATGGCAAAAAGGACTGAATGCGCCATCCGTTTGAGGCGCTGACGCCGGACGTCGTGCTGGACGCGCTGGACAGCGTGGGCCTGCGCGGCGACGGCCGGCTGACCGCCCTGTCGTCGTACGAGAACCGCGTCTACCAGGTGCAACTGGAAGACGGCAGCGCCGTAGTGGCCAAGTTCTACCGCCCGGGGCGCTGGACCGACGAACAGATTCAGGAAGAGCACGATTTCGCCGCCGAGCTGATGGCGGCCGAGGTGCCCGTCATTGGCCCGCTGAAGCTGAAAAATAGCGAGGCAACGGAGATGCCAGAATTCGCCGCCGGGCCGCCCCAAGGCGAATTAGCCCCCTCGGGGGGCAGCGACCCGCGCAGCGGTGGAGCGTGGGGGTCACTTCACCACTTCGGCGGCTTCAGCTTCAGCGTATCTCCGCGCCGCGGCGGGCGCCCACCCGAGTTGGACGACGGCGAGGTGCTGGAATGGATTGGCCGCTTCCTGGCCCGCATCCACACTGTCGGCGCGGCCAAGCCTTTCGCCAGCCGCCCGCACCTCGATGTGCAAAGCTTTGGCATCGAACCCATGCAGTGGCTGCTGGCGCACGACAAGGTGCCGCTGGACGTGCAGTCCGCCTGGACCAAGGTTTGCCAAAGTGCTATTGATTTGGTAGCTACTCACGCAACCCTGGCGAGGGCTAGCGGCAAAAATAGCTTAGACGACTCCGGGATTGCCGTGCTGCGCCTGCATGGCGACTGCCATCCCGGCAATATTCTGTGGACCCCTACCAGTGCCGCGGCGGCAAGCGGACCCGGGCCGCACTTTGTCGACCTGGACGACGCCCGCACCGGCCCCGCCGTGCAAGACTTCTGGATGCTGCTCAGCGGCGACCGCAGCCAGCGCACGCGCCAGCTGGGCGCGCTGGTGGACGGCTACGAGCAGTTCCGCGACTTCAACCGCGCCGAGCTGGCGTTGATCGAACCGCTGCGCACGCTGCGCCTGATCCACTATAGCGCCTGGCTCGCCCGCCGCTGGGAAGACCCCACCTTCCCGGTCAACTTCCCGTGGTTTGGCTCCAGCGATTATTGGCAGGGCCAGGTGCAGATGCTGGAGGAGCAGCTAGAGGCGATGCAGGAAGATCCGCTGGTGGTGTAACGATTGCGCGCCGCACGCGGCATGGCGGCCTATTCTTTGCCTTCTTGTGCCAAGAACACGATAAGAACAATCCAACCGATCACTGGCACCAGCGCAATGAGCTGCCACCAGCCGCTGCGGTTCGTGTCGTGCAGTCTGCGGGTTGCTGCCGCAATGGACGGAAGCAGTGTTGCCAACGAGAACAGCCCACTGAGCATATTGCTAACTAAGGATGCTGCCAGGCTCACCAAGACGATGAATAGGAAAAACCACCAATATTCGGATCGTGTTGCGCGACCGCCGAAATCAACGTACTTTGAAAAGCACACTTTCACCGATTCTTGAAATGTCATGGATCTTCCTTTGTTGTGCGCCCTAACGAATAGAGCGCAGTAAATATTGATTCAAACCCCTCACGCCCTCCTTATATCAGTGAAACCTGACATGGCCAGGGTATCGCCAGTTAAAATACTGCCAATGCCCGCTGCTCCGCGGGCTTTGCACTTTCCGCATTTCGGAGCCATGTAGAGGACTACCATGTACAAAAACCTCGCATCCCCACACGTCGGTGGGGTGCACAGCCATGCGGGGCACACCCCATGAGCTACCAGGTCAAAGAGATTTTTTACACGCTGCAAGGTGAGGGCTCAAACGCCGGTCGCCCGGCGGTATTTTGCCGCTTTGCGGGCTGCAACCTGTGGTCCGGCCGCGAACAGGACCGCGCTACCGCCGTCTGCAAATTCTGCGATACCGATTTCGTCGGCACCGACGGCACACTGGGCGGCAAGTTTGTGACCGCGCATCTCCTGGCCGAACGCATCGCCGCGCAGTGGCCCTACGCCGACCAAGCCCACCGCTTTGTTGTGATGACCGGTGGCGAGCCGCTCTTGCAGGTGGACGCCGAATTGATTGACGCGTTGCACGCCCAGGGCTTTCACATCGCCGTGGAAACCAATGGCACCATCACCGCACCTGCGGGCATCGACTGGATTTGTGTCAGCCCCAAGGCCGGCTCAACCTGGGTACAGCGATCGGGCCATGAGCTGAAACTGGTGTGGCCGCAGCCCGGCATCACGCTGGACGAGTGCGAGGCGGCCGACTTTACCCACCGCTACCTGCAACCCATGGACAACCCGCAGCGCAGCGCCAATACCGAAACCTGCATTGCGCAATGCCTCCAGCGCCCGGCCTGGCGTCTGTCTTTGCAAACCCACAAGATCACGGGCATACGATGAAAGCCACACCACACCAACACGCCGCAGGACCGCTCCAAGGCGTGTTAGCCCCCAAAGGGGACGGCGACCTGCGCAGCAGCGGAGCGTGGGGGCAATGTTGCGAGATCAGCCAAAAGTTTTATTTCGACGCCGCGCACACCCTGCGCCGCGAGATGGAGGCCGAAGGCAGCCGCCGCATCCACGGTCACACCTACCACGCCGAAGTCAGCGTAGCGGGCCAGATCGACCCGGCCACCGGCATGGTGGTGGACCTGGGCCTGGTGCGCGCCGCTATCGAGCAACTGCGCCCGCGCCTGGACCACCATCTGCTGGACGAGGTCGAAGGCCTGGGGCCTGCCACGCTGGAAAACCTGGCGTCATTCATCTGGCGCGCGATGGCCGAGCCTCTGCCTGGCCTGGTGGAAGTGCGCATTTGGCGCGATGGCGTGGGCGACAGCTGCACGTTGCGCTGAACTGCGCGCACCCAGCACCCCCCATGGCCGCCAGTGACCACTGCGCACCTGCGCTGAACATCGTCGGTGCAGGTCGCGTGGCACAAACGCTCGCCAGCCTGTGGCACACGCAGGGCAGCTTTGCGATTCAGGACGTGCTGACCACGTCGATGGACAGCGCACAAGCCGCGTGTGCCGTGATCGGCGCAGGGCAAGCAGTGGCCCAGATGCAAGCCATGCGTGCCGCCGATGTGTGGATGCTGGCGGTACCCGACGCGCAACTGGCAGCCTGCGCGCGGGCCTTGGCGGCTGCTTGGACCGCACGCGATGCGGCGGACACAGCACAACAGCCATCCGCCGCGCACCAGAGCGCAGCAAACCCCACGGCCCATGCGCCCATCGTCTTCCACTGCAGCGGTGCGCAAGGTGCTGCCACGCTGGCGCCCTTGGCCGCACTGGGCTGGCAGGTCGCCAGTGCGCATTGCATTCTGAGTTTTGCGTCGGTGCCCGCTGCGATACAACAGTTCCCCGGCACGCCCTGCGCATTGGAAGGAGATGCCGCAGCCTGCGAAGCCCTGCGCCCCGCCTTCACGGCCATTGGAGCCCAATGCTTTGAAGTCGCCAGCGACGACAAACTGCTGTACCACGCAGCCGCCGTGTTTGCGACCAACTTTCTACCCGTGCTGCAGGCCACCGCCGAAGACCTGTGGCGCTCTACCGGCATGCCCGCAGAGCTGATCCCGGCACTGCGCGCATCGCTGCTGCGCAACGCGGTGGCCAACATCACGGCGCTGGGACCGCAAGCTGCGCTCACAGGCCCCGCCGCGCGCGGAGACATGGCAGCGATCACACGCCAGGCCGAAGCGGTAACGGCATGGGATGCCCCCACTGGCGCGGCCTACG
>NZ_JANXUQ010000162.1 GCF_025356155.1 Rhodoferax sp.
CCAGCCCACGCTCAATGCCTTTTGCATGCCATAGCTGAAAGTGGCCGCCAGGGCCATGGCGAGCAGCAAAAACAGCGTCAGCAGCCGCCAGCGCAGCGAATGCCCCAGCGCGTGCCGCGCCCGGCGGTGCCAATGGCGGCGCAGCTTATGCATGGCGGGGTGGGGCCGGGTTCTGCGCGGGGTGCTGGACGTGCAAGGCCAGCGCATAGCCGGCGTTGCGCAGCGTCTTGATGGCGTCCAGCGGTTCCAGCTTCTTGCGCAGGCGGCTGACCACAATGTCCACGGCGCGGGTGTACAAATCGGCGTCATGGCCGCGCAGCTGGTTCAGGATGTCGTCGCGGTGGAAGACCTTGCCGGGCTCGCGGGCCAGCAGGTGCAGCAAATCGAATTCGGTGCTGGTCAGCTCGATGGTCTGGCCCAGGCATTGCACGCTGCGGGTGGTGGCATCCACCGTCAAGCCTTCAAAGTGCAGGCGGCCGTCAAGGGATGGTGCCGTGCCCGGCGCTGCGGACGGCGCGTGGTTGCCGTTGGGCTGGCGGCGGCGCAGCACCGTTTGCAACCGTGCAACCAGTTCGCGCGGCTCAAAGGGTTTGGGCAAGTAGTCGTCGGCGCCCAGCTCCAGGCCGACCACGCGGTCCATCACGTCACCACGCGCGGTGAGCATGATCAGCGGAATGTCGCTCTCTTTGCGGATGGTGCGGCACAACTCGAACCCATCCATCTCGGGCAGCATCACGTCCAGAATGGCGGCGTCGAACCCGCCCTGGCGCAACTGGGCCAGGCCAGCGCTGGGACGCGTGGCATGGACGAGCTGCATCTCAAAACGGCCCACATAGACGGCCAGCGGCTCGCCCAGTTGTTCGTCGTCGTCAATTAACAGGATGCGCATCGTCGTCATGCGCCGATTGTCACACCGGCTTGGTGGCGCAAAAGCTGGCGCAGGCGTTGCTGGCGTGGGGCCGGCAAACGGTCAAACGTATCGGCCGCTTGCGCCAGTGCGCGCTGCAGGGCTGAGTGGTCTTGGGTCGCCGACTGGGCCAGGTGCTGGGCGTGCTCCCGGTCAAACCGGGGGCCCCACACCAAGGCCAACAATTCGGCGGCTGGCTCGGTGGTGGATGCCAGCAGTGCCGGGCCATGGGCCCGCACGCTGTCAAAGAGCGTTTGTATGGGTTGCATGGAGGGTGACACTCACCGAATAGTGCTTAACCCCGGTGCCACCAGCCGTGGCGGCCTTGCATGGCTTCGCGCACCTTGGTTTGCTGGGCTGGCGTCAGGCTGTCGTAAAAGTCAGCCAGCGCAGTGATGACCTCAGGACTCTTGGCGGTGACGGCAGCGGTCTTTTCGGTCAGCAGAGTCTGGGCACGGCTGCGGTCAAATTTGTCGCCTGCTACCAAGGCCTGCATTTCGGTGCGCGGGTTGGTGGTGTTGCCCATCAGGGCTGTGCGCTGCTCTTGCAGCTTGTCGGCCAGCACATTCAGGCGCTGCTTCTGCTCGGCATTCAGGTCCAGTTTGCCAGCCACGCGTTCGATGATTTTGCCGCGCATCTGTGCTTGGTCTTCGGCGCTCATATTGCTGCCGAAAGCGTGGCGCTGGTGGCCGCAGGCGGTCAGGCCGCCAACCAAAATGCTGGCCCCCAGCAGGCTAAACAGTGTGCGTTTGATCCAGTGTTTCATGAAAGTGTCCTTTGAGGGAATAGGTGTTGAACAGGCCTCAATGGTGCCGAGGCGGTGGTGACATGTCCTGTCGCCAGGGTATCGATTTGTTTCAATATTTTTCGGCCCCCTGGCCAGTTTGCGGCACACTGGTGCCAGAAAGGATTACGCCATGCAAGCCAATGCAGTCACCATTACCAAGTTTTACACCGCCTTTGCGCAACTGGACGGCGACGGCATGGAGGCGTGTTATGTAGACGGCGTGGCCTTTGAAGATGAGGTGTTCACACTGCATGGCAAGGCGCAGACCATGGGCATGCGGCGCATGGTGCTCAACCGCATTAACGCGCGGTTCACTTTCGATACACTGGGTTTGATCGCCACGCACAGGGACCGTTTCAATTTCTGGTCCTGGTCCAGCCAGGCTCTGGGCGCGCCGGGCTTGATGCTGGGCTGGTCACCTTTTTTGCGCGGCAAGGTGCGCCAGCAGGCGGCGGGCAATCTGCAGAAATTCATGGCCGGGCGCAAACCATCATGAGTTGGTTTCAAGACTTTGAGGCACGGGCCATTGTTGTCGATGGAGTAGACATCTTTTTCCGCTTCGGAGGCGACCGCGCCAAGCCCACGTTGGTTTTGCTGCATGGTTTTCCGCAAACGCATGTGATGTGGCATCGCGTGGCGCAGGCGCTTTGCGAAGACTATTTCTTGGTTTTGCCCGATATCCGCGGTTATGGGGATTCGTCCCACGCTCCGGGCCTGCCGGACCACAGCAACTACAGCAAGCGCGCCATGGCGGCGGATATCATCGCCGTTGTCGATGCGCTTGCCCTGGACACGTTTTTTCTGTGCGGCCACGACCGAGGTGGCCGCGTTGCACACCGCCTGGCGGTGGACTATGCGCGGCGGGTGCGCAAGCTGTGTGTCATCGACATCGCGCCCACGCTGGACATGTATGCCAGCACCAATATGGAGTTTGCGCGCGCCTATTACCACTGGTTCCACCTGATACAGCCCAGCCCACTGCCCGAGACCATGATTGGTGGCAATGCCAAGGTCTATTTGCACAACAAGCTGGGCGGCTGGGGCTCGGGTGGACTGGGGCATATAGAACCGCAAGCCTTGGCGGAATATGAGCGCTGCTTCTGCAGGCCCGAGGCCATTCATTCAGCCTGTGAAGACTACCGCGCCAGCGCAGGCATAGACCTGGAGCAGGACCGGGCAAGCCGGGCACTCGGCGAGAAAATTGCCTGCGATACCTTGGTGTTATGGGGTCAGCGCGGGGTGGTGCAGCGCCTGTTCCAACCCATGGACTTGTGGCAAGCACAATGTGCTGCCACGGTTAGCGGTGGAGCGCTGCCTGCGGGACATTTCATCCCCGAGGAGCGCCCCGCATTGACGGCGGATGCCTTGCGCACGTTCATGCGTTAGGGTGCCCGCCAGCTTTCTATTCAGCGCTTGGCGCGGACTTCGGCAATCAGGGCCTCGGTGACCTGCAGCGCACGTTCCATACTCACAGCCATGGCTCCGTCGGTATAGAAACGACCGGCTATACCTAGGGCGGGCACGCCTTCAACCTTGTAGGCGTTTTGCAATTGGGTGGCGCGCGTGGCCTTGGTCTGCACGGAGAAGGAGTTGTACTGATCCAGAAACTTGGCCTTGTCCACCCCATGGCGGCTGATCCATTCGGCAATCGCTTCGCCGGTGTTGAGGTTTACTTTTTCCACGTGGATGGCGGCGAAAACTTTGGTGTGGAGTTTCTCCACCAGGCCCAAAGCTTCCAGCGTCAGCGCCAGACGCTGCTGGGGCACATGGCTGTCCTGGAAAGCCACATGTGAACGGCGGAACGCCACATCCTTGGGCAGGGTCTTGATCCAGGCCGCCAGCGTGGGCTCGAAGGCATTGCAATGCGGGCAGCTGTACCAAAAGAATTCCACCACTTCGATCTTGCCCGCAGGGGCCTCAACCGGTGCGCGGACGTCCAGAATATGGTATTCCTTGCCGGCGGTGAATTTAGCCTGGGCATGGGCCGTAGACGAGAACCAGACAGACGAAGCCAAGGCAGCACCAGCGGCCACTTGGGAAAATTCACGGCGTTTCATATTCATGCAGTTCCACTCCAAAAATGTGTGCTTGTGATCGCGGGGTGGAGGATAAGTTCCCGCCCTCCCCTATACCCATGCTGGTTAACGCTGCACGCGTACCAGTGAAGTCTCCAGACCCGATTTCTCAAGTTTGTCCTTGTTGCGCTCGGCGTCTTCCTTGGTGTCGAAAGGCCCGGTGCGCACACGGAACACGACGCGACCCGATTGCTCGCGTTCGGTGATCTTGGTCTCAATGCCGCTCAAGGACAGCTTGGCGCGTTGGGCCTCGGCATCTTCCGTTGTACGGTACGCGCCAAGCTGCACAAAGAAGATAAACGGTTCGGTCGTCGTTGCCGTGCCCGGGACAGCGGACTTGGCCTTGGCAAGATCACCCAACGGGTCGGCGGATACGGCGGGTTTGACTTCACCCTTCGCATCGGGTTTTGCAGCGGCCGCCTTGGGATCTACTTTGGCGTCACCCTTGCTGGGGTCGGCTACCGCCTTGGCCTGTTTTGCAGTGGCTGCCGATGCTGCCGCGGCAGGGGCCGTAGTCTTTGCTGCATTCTTGCCATACAACGGGGCGTTGGGGTCCCAGTCTTTGTTTTTCTTGGCCTCCGCCTCATCCTGGTCGGCCGAGCGACTTTGGCCCTTGTTCATAAAGGGCACCGGCACCTTGGTTACATAAACCGCCACGCCCAAGGCGGCGGCCAAGCCGATCACGACACCGATGATGAGTCCCAGAATTGTCCCGCCACGCTGCTTCATGCGCTACCTTTTTTACTAGTCGGTTGGGGACAGAGCTAAAGATCTGTCCCGCAAAGTCATTACATTTTCTGCGGGGCCCAGACGCCCAGCACTGCGAGCCCATTGTGCAACACCTGCGCGGTGGCCGCGACCAAGGCCAGGCGCGCCAGCCTGACCGCTTCGTCGTCCACCAAAATGCGCTCGGCGTCATAGTAGCTGTGGTAGCAGGCAGCCAGTTCGCGCAGGTAGAAGGTCACGTCGTGCGGCGCTTCGTCATTGGCGGCTGCGGTCAGCATCTCGGGGTACTTGGCCAGCAGCAGCATCAGGGCCTGGGTCTGCGGGCTAACAAGCGCTGAAAGGCAAACGCCACGCAGCTCTTCAGCAAAATAATCCAACGTCGACTGAACCTGTTCACCCAAGACAGACTGCCCAGCTTCATCCAGCTCAGCCAGACTGGCATCAGTTGAAGAAGGATCATCACCACGACGATGTGCTTGCCAAGCCCGCAGCACCGAGCAGATGCGCGCATGGGCGTATTGCACGTAGTACACCGGGTTGTCGTTGTTCTTTGCCACGGCCAGGTCTACGTCAAAGGTGTATTCGGTATCGGGCTTGCGGCTGAGCAGGAAGAAACGCACCGCATCCCTGTTGGTCCATTCAATCAAATCGCGCAGCGTCACATAACTACCGGCGCGCTTACTGATCTTGACCTCTTCGCCACCCTTGACCACACGCACCATGGTGTGCAGCACATAGTCGGGGTAACCGATCGGCACTGGCGCCACCGAACCATCCTCACGATCCACCGGCCCGTAGGCCTGAAGACCCGCCCGCACCCGCGCAATCGTTCCGTGGTGATCCGTACCCTGAATGTTCACCACCTTGTTATACATACGAACCCATTTGGCAATGTGGTAGGCCACATCGGGCACAAAGTAGGTGTAGCTGCCGTCCTGCTTGCGCATGACGCGGTCCTTGTCATCGCCGTAATCGGTGGACTTCAGCCACAGCGCGCCGTCCTTGTCGTAGGTCTTGCCGTTCGCAACCAGCTTGCTCACCGTCTGGTCGACGCGGCCACTGGTGTACAGGCTGGATTCGAGGTAGTACTCGTCAAACTTCAGGTTAAAGGCCTGCAGGTCCTTGTCCTGCTCGTGGCGCAGGTAGGCCACGGCGAAATTGCTGATGGACTGCAGATCATCGACGTCACCGCTCGCAGTAAACGTGCGGTCATCGGCTGCGACGGTCTTCTTGGCTAAAAAGTCGTCGGCAATGTCCTGGATGTAATCGCCGTTGTAGAAGGCTTTGCTGGCGGGGTTCTCCGGGTCTACGGGCCAGCACTCGTCGCCGGGCTTGAACCCTTTGGCGCGCAACTGCGTACTATTGGCCAGTGTCTGGATCTGAACACCGGCGTCGTTGTAATAAAACTCGCGGTGCACCTTCCAGCCCTGGGTCGCAAACAGGTTGCAGATGGCATCGCCCAAAGCAGCTTGGCGGCCATGGCCCACATGCAGCGGGCCGGTGGGGTTGGCCGACACAAACTCCACCAGCACGCGCTGGCCGTTGCTGGGCTGGTAGCCAAACTGGGCGCCCTGACCCAGGATTTCCCGCACGATTTGCTGCTTGCTCTCGGGCTTGAGGCGGATGTTGATGAAACCGGGGCCAACAACCTCCACACCGTCGACCCATTTGATGAACGCAGGGTGTTGCTCAAGCTCGGCCTTCAAATGCCTGCCCACAAGTTGTGGATTTAGCTTTTGCACAAACTCGGGTGTAAGTTGTAATCGGTTCGCCGTTTCGGGATCGGCCTTCAGCGGCTTCACCAGTTGCATAGCAATAGTGGTTGCCAAATCGCCATGGGCCGCCACCTTCGGCGACTCAAATGCCGCCTTGGCACCGCTCCCGGGGGACAGTTTTTCGAGGGAGGCGGCCAGCGCCTCCAGAAGTTCGTTTTTTACAGACAGCATGCGAGGATTTTACGGGGGCGGGTTATGGGGCGGATTAAGGGGTCAGCCACATTGTCGTTTTTCGCGTTGTATGTTTGAATCCCCCCGTGGATTTCTCCGCAACGGCGGCACAGGCTGTCACTCAACTCAAAGGACGATCATGAAAAAAATTCTTTCCCTACTGGCTTTGGGTCTCTCCTTAACGTTTGGCACGGCCCATGCAGCCGACGCACCGACGACTCAGCAGTCGAAAATGGGAACCTGCAACAAAGACGCCGCCGACAAGAAAGGCGATGAACGCAAAGCCTTCATGAAAGAGTGCCTCAGCGCCAAGGCCGACGCAAAGGCGACCCAACAGACCAAAATGAAAACCTGCAATGTGGACGCAAAGGGCATGAAGGGCGACGAACGCAAGAAATTTATGAGCGACTGCCTGAAGAAGTAGGAGTAAGCGCCGCCGCTGCATCAAACGCAGCCACCGCCATGGGCCTGGCAAAAAAGTAGCCCTGGCCCAAATGACAACCCAGGTCCAGCAGGATCTGGCGTGCCGTCTCATCTTCTATGCCCTCGGCCGTCGTGTTCAGGCCCAGGCTCTTGGCCATCTGGATGATGGCGGTAACGAGGGCTCGGTCCTGGGGACCAGTCTGTAGACGCTTCACAAAAGACTGGTCGATCTTCAGTTTGTCAACCGCAAAACGCTGGAGGTAGGACAGGTTGGAATAGCCAGTTCCGAAGTCGTCAATCGAAATTTTGACGCCCAGTGCCTTGAGCTGCTGCAGGGATGCAATAAAGGACTCCGTGTCCTGCACCAGCGTGGACTCGGTGATCTCCAGTTCCAGGCAAGCCGGATTCACGCCGGACTGACGCAGCGCCTTTTCGACCACCGCCACAATGTTCCCGCGCTTGAACTGTACCGGCGACAAGTTCACAGCCATCACAAAATGCGCGCGATCCTGGGTCTGCCAACTGGCCATTTGCCTGCAAGCCTCTTGCAACACCCACTCGCCCATCTCCACGATCAATCCGGACTTTTCTGCCGCAGGAATAAATTCACCTGGTGGCACCAAGCCTTTTTGCGGATGCTGCCAACGTATCAGCGCCTCCGCCCCGACCCATGCGCCTGTGTCCAGGCTGACAACGGGCTGGTAATGCAGCACAAATTCCTGGCGCGCCAACGCGGTGCGCAGCTGCGACAGCAGCAACAGATTGCTCTGGATATTGGCGTTCATCGTCGGATCAAAGAACCGGAATGCGTTGCGCCCCGCCTCCTTGGCCTGGTACATCGCAATGTCGGCCTCGCGCAACAGAGACTCGTAATCGGCGCCATCGTCCGGGAACAGCGCGATGCCGATGGAGCACGTAGTGCTGATCTCCGCTCCGTTGATGACAATCGGTTCGGTCAGGCTGCCCAGTACGGTGCTGGCAGCCTTGGAGACGTCTTCGCCATCGCCAATATCGATCAAACCAATGACGAATTCATCGCCGCCGTGGCGGTCCACGATGTCGGATTTGCGCACAGCCCCTTCCAGGCGAATGGCCACCTGCTTGAGAAATTCGTCGCCGGCGGCATGGCCGAGCGAGTCGTTCACAGCCTTGAAGTTGTCCAGATCCACAAACAACAGCGCGACCCGGCTTCGGTGGCGCGTGGCATTCACAATGGCTTGCTGGATATGGTCCCGCCCCATGGAGCGGTTGGGCAGGCCGGTCAGCGCATCGTGCTGTGACAGGTAGGCCAAGTGCTTTTGCGACTCCAACACCTTGGCCACCTGTGCTCTCAAATCGATCAAGGTCTTCTGGATGTCGTTGACGATGACCCACACCGCAAGGCCACCTGCCCCCAGAATGATGCTGGCATCGCGCCACAACTCCATGGGGTCGCGCGGCAGCACGGGTGATGCCCGCCAGCCCCGCACCGTGGCGAAAGTGATGATGGCCAGAATACCCATCATGCAAGCCCACAGGGTGTAGTACCCGCGCTTGCCCACCAGCAGGCCCGCCATCGTCAGCAGCACCGGATAGGTCAGCAAGGCGGCATCCTTCAGCCCGTCTCCCATCCACATCAACGCCGTCGACATCACGGTGATGGATGTCAACAGCAGTAGCGTGGCCTTGGCCGTATGGCCGCGGCGGTTTAGCACAAAACACAGGGCAGCCATCGACAGCCCGCCCAATTGGGGCGCCACCATCTGCCAGCGCTGCAAATAGACAAAACCCGGAATCGAGATGCACAGCGCGATAGCCACCAATGCAGAGAACTGCGCCAGCCGTAACGAGCGCAGCGCAGCAGCCATGTCCAATGCTGAATCTGTGGGGCTCGGTGTGGGCGGGGTGGGGTGCGTCACAAGCTGACCCGGTTAAAACCCGTACGAGAAGACTATGCCGGCAAACAGTGCCGCGCCCACCCAGTGGTTCAAGCGAAAAGCCTTGAAGCAGCCATCCCGTGTGCGCTGGCGAATAAGACCGTAGTGCCACACCACTTGCAAGGACGCGGCCGTTACGCCCAGCCACCAAGCCCAAGGTTGGACGAGTGGTGCTGCCACCCAGCACCAGA
Source organism: Rhodoferax sp. (assembly GCF_025356155.1). Lineage (GTDB taxonomy): Bacteria > Pseudomonadota > Gammaproteobacteria > Burkholderiales > Burkholderiaceae_C > Allorhodoferax. The sequence goes on from NZ_JANXUQ010000162.1 coordinate 8,972, forward strand.
TGGCCAGGTACAGCACATAGAACAGCATCACCGCCGGTACATCCCAGCGCCCCAGCGTGATGGCAGAGGTCTTCATGCCAATGCGCAGGTCGTCGTCGCGGTCCACCATCGCGTATTCGGTGTCGTACGCCAACACCCAAAACAGATTGCCAACCAACAGCACCCAGGCCTGCGGCGGGATATTGCCCTGGACCGCGCAATACGCCATCGGAATACCGAAGCTGAAGGCCACACCCAGCACCGCCTGCGGCATGGATACCAAGCGCTTGGCATACGGATAGACCATCGCTACGGCCAGTGCGGCAAACGACCACAGCACTGTCGCCGTATTGGTGGTCAACACCAAGCCAAAAGCCAACAAGGCCAGCACCGCGCCCAGCAACAATGCTTCACGCACCGACACTGCGCCGCTGGTCACGGGCCGCTGCGCCGTGCGCTTGACGTGTTTGTCAAATTCACGGTCCGCCACGTCGTTGATGCAGCAGCCCGCGCTGCGCATCAGGATGGTTCCCAGCGTAAACACGGCGAGCAAGTGCCAACCCGGAAAGCCGCCGGCCGCCAGCCACAGCGCGCCCAGCGTGGGCCACAGCAGCAGCAACCAGCCCGCAGGGCGGTCCCAGCGGATCAGCTGCAAATACAGGGCAAGCTTTTGGCGCAAGACCATCCGTGTCACAGCCCCACGGCTTGCAAATCCAGCCGCCCATCGCGCAGGGGCGGACACCAGAAGTAAGCACCGGCAATGGGTTTGGACATCTGGAATAGCCCATCCACGACGCCATCGTCCAGCCCGGCCATGCGCCGCATCTGCGCCTCAAACGCGTCCAGCGAATGGCCAAAGGCCACAAACATCAGCCCGGCTTGCAGGCCTGCAGCCCAAGGCATGGACCGGCGCAGCACAAAGGCCTCGGGTGTGAAGCTCTCTTGCGCCGTGCGTTTGACGTGTGCAGACTCTGGCGCATCGTCCAGCTCCTCGTTGTCGCTGCGCCTGCGGCCCATGACGTTGTCCTGCGCCTCTGGCTTCAAGGCTTGAAAGGCCGCAAAGTCATGCACCCATTGCTGTACGGCGACAAAGCTGCTGCCCTGTAGGCCCGGGGCATCATGTTGCAGCAGCGCCGCTTGCAACGCGGCGTCACCCTCGGGGTTCTCGGTGCCGTCTTCATACCCTGTGAGATCACGGCCATGGCCATTGGGACCTTTGCCATGCCGAAAGCCGTCGACGACCTGGTCGAGATGAAAAGCTGGCGCCAGCGCTTGTGCAATGCAACGTGTCTGCGTGACCAGATCACCGGTATCCTCCCCACGCAACCAGCACCACAGCGCACACGGTGTAGCAGGTACGGCAACTGGCGCAGCCCGCAGGTCGGGAAATGCACGCAGCCCCGGGACCGTGGCACCCAACGCGGTCACGCAGTCCAGCCCCATGCCTACTACGACCGCTGCGCCATCAACAAGTGGCGCCAAGCCCTTCAACGCCGTGCCAGCCATCTGCGGAGCATCGGTGAGTGAGAAAAACAAATACCGCCCAACATGGGGCACCGGAGCCATGATTCCGGCCTGGGCAACATGCGCCATAAACTTCTACTTCCTGTTGATGATCACGAGAGACGTTTCACACCTGGCAATTCGCAGGCGTAAATGGCGTTGCGCAAAGCCGCAATCGCCTCGTAGCGGGTAAAGCTGCGGCGCCACACCAGCACCACGCGCCGCGACGGCGGCTCGCCGCCCAGCCCGTCTTCTACCGGCAGGTATTTGACCAGCGAGTCCGCATGCCTGCGCGTCTTGGCCACCAGCGCGCCCGACGGCACGCTGAGCCGCGGCACCAGCGTGATGCCCATGCCAGCAGCCACCATGTGTTTGATGGTCTCTAGCGACGAGCCCTCAAAGCTCTTGCGTATGCCTTCGGTGTCGCTGGAAAAACGGGCGAACTCGGGGCACACCTCCAGCACATGGTCGCGAAAGCAATGGCCATTGCCCAACAACAACATGGTTTCTTTTTTGAGCTCGTCGGCACTCACACTGGTCTGCGACGCCAACGCGTGCTGCATGGGGATGGCGGCCAAAAAAGGTTCGTCGTACAAGGACGCGGACGCCAACCCAACCTCGGGGAAGGGCTCGGCCAGGATGGCGCAATCGATCTCGCCGGTGCGCAGCATTTCCATCAGCTTGACGGTGAAATTTTCCTGCAGCATCAGCGGCATTTGCGGCGTGCGCTTGATCACCTGGCGCACCAGATCAGGCAAGAGATACGGCGCGATGGTGTAAATCACGCCCAGCCTGAGCGGACCGGCCAGCGGGTCTTTGCCGCGTTTGGCGATGTCCTTGATATTGGCGGCCTGCTCCAGCACGCTCTGCGCTTGGCGCACGATTTCTTCGCCTAGTGGCGTGACCGTCACCTCGTTGGCGCTGCGCTCGAAGAGTTTGACCTCCAGCTCTTCTTCCAGTTTTTTCACCGCCACCGACAGCGTCGGCTGCGACACGTAGCAAGCCTCCGCGGCCTTGCCAAAGTGCCGCTCGCGGGCCACTGCCACAATGTATTTCAGCTCGGTCAGCGTCATAAAGTTCCTACGTGTAGGCCGGGCCTCAGCGTTGCTGTTGGCCCGAATCGCCACCAAAGCTTTGGATCAACAAATCCAGCCGCTCTTTCCAGGCCCGGCGCGCCTCGGGTTTGCTGCCGCCCAAAATGCGGAAAGCCGCCAGGCGCGGGTCGTCTTCGGACCAGTAGTCATCCCGCACAGCCACTTCCAGCTCCGAGCCGAAGCCGTTGACCGTCGCGCCCTTGAGGCTGCCGTAGAAGGTGCGCTTGTCCGCATGCAGAATGATTTTTCCCGAGGGGTCCAGGTCGATCAACCAGACGATTTGGCCGCGGTTGTCAAAATGCATTTCGGTGGACGTGCCTTTGAAGCCCGCCGCCGCCCGCCATTTCTCCAGTTGGGCCGCCGCCCGGGCCTCGCGGTCCGCTTCGCTCAGCGGAACGGTGGGGTCTGGTTCGGGATCCACGGTCAGCCCGGCCGCGGCCGCCGCGGCTTCCTGCTCGCGTTGGCGCTGCTCGGCCACCTTGGCAGCCAGTTGCTGCTCAACTTTCTCGATCCAGGCCCGCAGGCCATTGGCGAACTGTTGGAAATCAGTGGCGATGGCATCCGGCACGCGGTCAATGCGCAGCTCGGACCGGTCACCGCCCGAACGTCCCATGGCCTTTTGCACGGGCGCGTCGGTCGCCGCAAACACAATGCGGCTAAAGCCCGTCGCCTTGGCCGCACCGCCGTTGGCGTCTTTGACCGAAATGCGCGCCACCTCAATCTGTAGGCCTATGGCCGCCAGTGTCACCGTCAGCGCACCGTTTTGCACCTCCGGGTCGCCACCGGCCAGGGGCTGGCGCGTGTAACGGCCGTTCTTGGTGGTGACCTTGATCTCTTTGCCGGCGTGCCGGGATTCAGCCGTCAGCCCTTGGGCCACAAAACGCAGGCCGCCCGGCACGCTGACAACGCTGGTGCGCAGCAAATAGGCCTGGTACTCCATGTACAGGTAGATGCAGGCACCCAACACTGCCGCCGCGCCCAGCGCCCACCACACCAAGGGGAGAAATCCGGTCATTTGCATAGTGTTCAGGCCTTCAAAAATTCTGCTTTTCCGCCCAGCCAACGGGCTACATGGCGCTCTGCCAGTTGCGGATGGTGGTCCAACAACATGGGGGCTTCGCGTCGGGCCCACTCCAGTAGCGCAGTATCGTGGTTCAAGTCGGCAAAGCGCAACATGGCCTCACCCGATTGTCGCGCGCCCAGAAACTCTCCCGGGCCCCGTATGTCCAAATCGCGCCGAGCGATCTCGAAGCCGTCATTGGTTTCGGCCATGGCCTTGAGCCGCGCACGCGCGGTTTGGCTCAGGCGCGGCGCATCGCCGGTGGAATACAGCAGCACGCAGGCCGACGCAGCCGCTCCCCGCCCCACCCGCCCGCGCAACTGGTGTAGCTGGCTCAGCCCAAAGCGCTCGGCGTGCTCGATGACCATCAGTGAGGCATTGGGCACGTCAACCCCCACCTCTATGACCGTCGTGCTGACCAGCACCGACATTAAGCCGGCGGTAAACGCCCCCATGACCGCCTTTTTGTCGTCCGTATGCATGCGTGAATGCAGCAAACCTATTGGTGGCCTCCACGCTCCGCCGCTGCGCGGGTCGCTGCCCCCAGTGGTGTCTGACTTGCCTTGGGGCTGCCCGGCGGCAAATTGCACACCCTGCAGCGCCTCGACAAGGTCGGCGTGGGTTTGCGTCGCATTGGTCAGGTCCAGCGCCTCGCTCTCTTCAATCAAGGGGCAGACCCAATAGACCTGGCGCCCCTGGGCGATCTGGGCATGGATGCGCTCGATCACCTCATCCCGGCGGGCATCGTTGACCAGCCGCGTGATGATGGGTGTGCGCCCCGGTGGCAGCTCGTCAATGGTTGAGACATCCAGATCGGCGTAGTAGCTCATGGCCAGCGTGCGCGGTATCGGCGTGGCGGTCATCATCAGCATGTGGGGCTCCAGGCCGTCGTGCGTGAGTTTGTTGCGCAGGGCCAGACGCTGCGCCACGCCAAAACGGTGCTGTTCGTCGATGATGGCCAGCGCCAGGTTCTTGAACAGCACTTTCTGCTGGATGACGGCATGGGTGCCGACCACCAGCGCCGCCTCGCCGCTTTCGATCATGGCCAGCGCCTCACGGCGTTCCTTGGCCTTTTGCGTGCCAGTCAGCCAAGCCGTGGTGATACCCAGTGGCTCCAGCCAACCCAGCAGTTTGCGGAAGTGCTGCTCGGCCAAAATTTCGGTCGGCGCCATCAACGCGCACTGCCAGCCGGCGTCTATGCAAATGCAGGCGGCCAGTGCGGCGACCACGGTCTTGCCCGATCCCACATCGCCTTGCAGCAGCCGGTGCATGGGCACCTGGCGCGCCAGATCCTGGGCGATCTCAGCGCAGACGCGGTGCTGGGCGGCGGTGAGCTTGAAGGGCAAGGTGGCGACCAGCTCGGTGTACAGCGGTAACAGCTCCGGCTGCTCCGGCTCATTGGGTGGGTTGAATGCCGCAGGCTCCACCATGGCCAGCACCGGTGCGCGCAGCGCGGCCCGCTCGCGGCGCGACTGCAGTTGCGAGATCTGCTGCGCCAACAATTCTTCGGCCTTGAGCCGCTGCCAGGCCGGGTGGCTGTGGTCCAACAGCGTGTCCAACGACACATCCGGCGTCGGGTGATGCAAAAATGATAGCGCCTCACGCAGTGTCCACAAGGGCTGGGGGTTGATTTCGCTTAAGTCGCCGGGCGGAAACGTGTCCGACAGCTCGGCGCGGGCCAGCCCGGCCAGCACCTCTTTGCGCAACACATGCTGCGCCAGGCCCGCCACCGTGGGGTAGATGGGAGTCAGCGCCTTGGGCAAATCGCCGCCCGCTGTGCGAAATGCCGGGTGCAGCATGGTATAGCCCATAAAACCGCCTTTGACCTCGCCCCGCGCACGAATGCGGTTGCCCACCGCCAGCGCCTTTTGCTGCGACGGGTAGAAGCTGAAGAAGCGCAGCGTGCAGGTATCGGTACCATCGTCCAGCGTGACGATCAATTGGCGCCGCGGGCGGAACGTGACCTCAGAGTCGGTGACCCGGCCTTCGATCTGGACGGTGTCGCCCTCGCGCGCATCCTTGAGCAGCGTGATGCGGGTTTCGTCCTCGTACCGCAGCGGCAAGTGCAGGGCCAAGTCGATGTCGCGCCGTAATCCCAACTTTTCCAGCGCTTTTTGGGTCAGGCTTTTGGGCGTGGTTACGGTGTTGGATTTGGCACCAGACTTTGCGCCGGCTTTGGTACTGCCGTTTGCGCCGGCGCTTTCGCCCGCCTTGCCACTTGGCCGCGCACGCGGTTTGGGGGTGGGTAAGGTGGCGGGACTTTGCGGCATGGGACAATTCTGCCCGTTCTTTCACTCTTGGTACGGGTTTGTTCAACCCTCAAGCACATATGACCCACTCTGCACCCGACCACACGGTCGTCAACACCGTCACCACGACCCACACGCTGAGCGACTTTGACTTCGTGCTGCCCGAAGCGCTGATCGCCCAGCACCCTGCGGCCACCCGCACCGGTTCGCGCCTGCTGGACGGCACCGCCCAGCCCCCCGTGGACCGCATCTTCAAGGATTTGCCCGGCCTGCTGCGCGCTGGCGACCTGCTGGTCTTCAACGACACCAAGGTCGTCAAGGCGCGGCTATTTGGAAATAAACCGCCGCCCCCACGCTCCGCCGCTGCGCGGGTCGCTGCCCCCCAAGGGGGCGAAGTCGACTTGGGGCGGCCCGGCGTCGCCTTGCCAACCGGCGGCAAGGTGGAGCTGCTGGTGGAGCGTGTACTGGGCGGCAACCAGGTGGCGGCCCATATGCGGGTCAGCAAGAAACCCGAGGTGGGCGCGACACTGAAACTGGTTTGCGCGCCCGGCCACGCCGATGGCATCAGCGCCACGATGCTGGGCCGCTGGCCAGACGCCGACGGCCCGCTGTTCCGCTTCGTACTGTCCAACGACGCGGGCGACGACCCCTACACGCTGATGGAGCGCCACGGCCACGTGCCGCTGCCGCCCTACATCACGCACACCGATTCGGCAGAAGACGCACAGCGTTACCAGACCGTGTTTGCCAAAAACCCCGGCGCCGTGGCCGCACCGACCGCCGCGCTGCACTTTGACCAGGCCCTGCTGGACCAGTTGACCGCCATGGGTGTGCACCAGGCCCACGTAACGCTGCATGTGGGCGCCGGCACCTTCCAGCCGGTCAAAACCGAAAACCTGTCGGAACATCAGATGCACAGCGAATGGTACGACGTGCCGCCCACCACGCAGCAGGCCATTGCCGACTGCCGCGCCCGTGGTGGCCGCATCGTGGCGGTGGGCACCACCACCGTGCGCACGCTGGAATCGTGGGCGCACAGCGGCGTGGCCCGGGGCGACACGCGCATCTTTATCACACCGGGTTTTGAGTTCAAGCTGATCGACCTGCTAGTGACCAATTTTCACCTGCCCAAGTCGTCGCTGATGATGCTGGTCAGTGCCTTTACAGGGTATGACCACACCATGGCGCTGTACCAGGCGGCGATTGCGCGGGAATACCGCTTCTTCAGCTATGGGGATGCGATGCTGCTGCAAAAAAGCGTGTGATCCACCCTACGGGTACTGCAGGAGGTGAAAAGCTCTAAGGTGCGTCAGTGGATGGTTTAGCGCAATACCGCACCCCGTCCAGCCCCTGATAGTCGACATCCTGGGTCCAAAACGTGGCTTCGAATTCTTGCGCCATGGCGTACATGACGGCATCGGCCATGGCGAGTTTGTGCGCGCTTGCCACCTGCGATGCGGCAACCGCGCGTTTATCAGTGAGGTCGAGCACGCGGCCCATGCGCATGGCGTCCAGGCACTGCGTCACCACCTCGGCGGGCAGCTTGCGGCTGAGCACTTTGTGGACTTCGAACAGGGCTATAGTGGGTACTAACAAGGCGGCGCGGTCTTCAATAACCGGCTTGAACACGGGGCCGTTGGCGCCAGCCCTGAAAAACTCAATCCATCCAGATGAATCGACGACGTTCATTCGAAATCCCGGTCCGGCTCTTTCTCGGGTTCAATATCACCCAAGTCGTATCCCTTCAACATGCCGTAATAGGCACTGATGGGTAGTTCGGGTTTGATGACCAGCTCCATGCCGCGCAGCTCAAAAAAGATGTGCGAGCCCGCTTGAATCCCCAGCTTGGCGCGCATGGCGGCAGGCAAGGTAACCTGCCCTTTGCTGGAGACGATGGCTTCAACGGTTGACATATGCAAACTCCTTACTTTATACAAAGTAAGACAAATTATAAAACCAAGCACTCATAAAAGTAAAATCGTACCATGCTGCAATTCAACCTCCTCCAAACCGACCCCGCCACAGACACCTACGAAGGCTCCCACGCCCGCCGCGGCACGCTGACGCTGAACCACGGCGTCGTGCAAACGCCGATCTTCATGCCGGTGGGCACCTACGGCACGGTCAAGGGCGTGATGCCGCGCAGCCTGGAGGAAATGGGCGCGCAAATCATCCTGGGCAATACCTTCCACCTGTGGATGCGCCCCGGCCTGGACGTGATGGCCAGCTTTGGCGGCCTGCATGCGTTCGAGAAGTGGAGCAAACCCATCCTCACCGACTCGGGCGGCTTCCAGGTCTGGAGCCTGGGCGAGATGCGCAAGATCAGCGAAGAAGGCGTCAAGTTCGCCAGCCCCGTCAACGGCGACAAGCTGTTCCTCACGCCCGAGATCAGCATGCAGATCCAGACCGTGCTCAACAGCGACATCGTGATGCAGTTCGACGAATGCACGCCGTATGACACCAAGGGCCACATCACGACCGAGCGCGAAGCGCGCACATCGATGGAGCTGAGCCTGCGCTGGGCCAAGCGCTGCCAGGCCGAATTCACCAAGCTCGAAAACCCGAACGCGCTGTTTGGCATCGTGCAGGGCGGCATGTTCGAGAACCTGCGCCAGGAGTCGCTGGACCAACTGGTGGACATGGATTTCCCCGGTTATGCCGTCGGTGGCGTCAGCGTGGGCGAGCCCAAGGACGAGATGCTGCGCATCATGGCGCACACGCCGCACAAGCTGCCGGCCCACAAGCCGCGTTACCTGATGGGTGTGGGCACGCCCGAGGACCTGGTGCAGGGCGTGGTAGAAGGCGTGGACATGTTCGACTGCGTAATGCCCACCCGCAACGCGCGCAACGGCACGATATTCACCCGCTATGGCGACCTGAAGTTGCGCAACGCCCGCCACAAGATGGACCCGCAGCCGCTGGACCCCAGCTGCAGCTGCCACGCCTGTGCCGGCACATCCGGTGTGTCGTGGGACCAGGGCGGGCGCGAGGGCTTCAGCCGCGCCTATTTGCACCACCTGGACCGCTGCGGCGAGATGCTGGGCCCCATGCTGGCCACGATCCACAACCTGCACTACTACCTGAACCTGATGCGCGAGGTGCGCGAGTCGCTGGACGCAGGCACGTTTGGAGCCTTTCGGGCAAAGTTCAAGGGGGAGCGCGCACGCGGCATCTGAAGCCTCGTCTAGCTGTTTGATGTGATCTCGCATCGCCGCCCTTTGCGCCATGATGCCTTGCACCTGTTGCTGTAAGGGCCCCAGCATCCTGATTCACTCATCCCTGTGCGCGTAGCAGAATTGTGCGAAGTCGGGCAGATTTGGCATCAAACCCGGTCCCCCTTCACTATTTAATAGCAAAAAAATTTACTGGGCTTCATTGGGAGATGCGTAGTTACCGGTCTCACCAGGAAATATGCCGCTATCCGTCGTGAAGTGGACTTTGTCAGTTGTCTAAGTGACAGCATTCTCCTGAAGCACATCAGCCGAAGCACTAGGGCGCATAGGATGCGCAACCTGTCCTCTTTGACCTATCGGTCGCTATTAACAACAGAATGGTGTATCCATGTTCTTCATTTCAAGTCACACATCTGCTGATCTCTCGTTGACAACGCCGCCGGAGATGTGCTGCAACTGCGGTAAGCGCGGTGCGCTCGAATATGTCGAAACTCCAATGAAAAAGGTTCGCTATTTTTTCGTTTTCGGCACTGAACTCACGTTAACCGAGCATTTCCCGTACTGCGCAGACTGCTCAAAAACCGGAGCAAGGATCCGTCAAGGATGGTTTGCAAAGCTCCTGACCATTTGCATGGTTACCGCCGCATTGTTTCTGGTGTTCGTTGTTTCGGCCGACTCACTTCCCAAACTCATCAGCACCAATTTGTTCACCAGTGCTGTGATTTCCTCACTCCTGCTGACTGGAGCGTACTTCTACTTCCAGGATTGGGGGCGCAAAGAGCGAACCTACTATCAACCGGTTAGTTTGCTGGATGCAAAAGTCGAAGGGGAGCAGATTACACAGTATCGATTGAAGTTCTACAACTCCCATTACGCGGCACTCGTTCGCACAGCAAATCCTGACTTAATCAAGATGGGCATCCTCAAAATTGAGGTCAGGGTATGAATGATCAACGAGATCATGCACGTCTGCCCAACGCGCAGCGGACATAGCTGCAGCAAAAACAGCCTGCACTACTACCTGAACCTGATGCACGAGGCGCTGGATGCGGGTAGGTTTGGCGCGTTTCGGGCGCAGTTCAAGGCGGAGCGGGCGCGGGGCATCTGAAGTATTGCTATATTATTGATAGCTTCTTAGGCATATCCCACGAGGGCTACAGCCCAATATCTTAAAAACCTTCGCCTCAGAGCCTTCACAAACCCCAATTTGGGTGAAAATCACGCCCGCCGCCGGTCCATGCACCGTCAGGTTGCCAGCGCGCCACCCAGGCGGGCATATCGGCCGCCGACATGGGTCGGGCAATTCCATAGCCCTGGGCCAGCTCGCAACCCAGCGCCAACAGCTGCACGCCGTGGGCGGAGGTTTCCACACCCTCGGCAATCACCTCACGCCTGAAGGCGGATGCCAGGCCGATGACGCCGCGCACGATGGCCAGGTCGTTGCCGTCGTGCAGCATGTCGCGCACAAAGCTCTGGTCGATCTTGATGACCTCGGCCGGCAGGTGGCGCAAGTGGGTCAGCGACGAATACCCGGTGCCAAAGTCGTCCAGCGCAAACCGCACGCCTAGCGCCTGGCAGGTCAGAATGGTCTGGAACACCTGGGCGATGTCTTCCAGCGCGCTGGTCTCCAGAATTTCCAGCTCCAGCGCCTGCGGCGCCACGCCGGGGTAGCGCCCCAGCAACCGGGTCAACCGCTGCGAAAAATCGGCCTGCTGCAACTGGCGCGCTCCGATGTTGACGCTGACCACCAGGTCCAGCCCCACCGTTTTCCACAACACCATTTGCCGCAGGGCCGTGTCTATCACCCATTCGCCGATGGCTTCGCTGATGGGGTGGTTTTCGATGACGGGCAAAAAGGCGGCCGGCGCCAGCAGGCCGCGTTGCGGGTGTTGCCAGCGGATCAGCGCCTCGGCCCCGACGACAGCACCCGTCTTCATGTTGACCTTGGGCTGGTAGTACAGCAAAAATTCTTCTTGTTCCAATGCGCGGCTGATGTGCTCCAGGCTTTCGCGCTGGGTCTTGACCGCGGTGTCTTGCGCCACGTCGAACAGGTGAAAACGGTTCTTGCCGGCCTGTTTGGCCACATACATGGCTTGGTCCGCATGGCGCAGCAACAGGTCCACTTCGGAGTTGTCCTGCGGGTAGGCCGTGACGCCAATGCTGGCCGAGACCTGCAGCGTGGTTGCCACCAGCACCACCGGCGCGGCGGCGGCCTTCAGCAGGCGCTCCAGCACGGGCTCGGCATCTTGCACCCGCTCCAGGTCGACCAGCACGGCGACGAACTCATCACCGCCGATGCGGGCCAGTGTGTCGCCATCGCGCAGCGCGCCCTTCATGCGGTGGGCCAGGGCCACCAGCAGTTCATCACCTCGCCCGTGGCCGTGTGTGTCGTTGACGGCCTTGAAGCCATCCAGGTCCAGGTAGACCACCGCCACCGCGCGCGCGCGGCGCACACACTGGGTCATGGCCTGTTGCAAGCGGTCGGCCAGCAGCACGCGGTTGGGCAGGCCGGTCAGCGCGTCAAAGTGGGCGATGTGTTCCAGCTGGCGCTGGTATTCCTTCATGGGTGTGATGTCGGTGAACAGTGCGACGTAGCTCTTGGCGCGACCGTCTGCACCGGTCACCGTGCTGATGGTCAGCATTTCGGCAAACACCTCCCCATTCTTACGGCGATTCCAAATTTCGCCACTCCAATGGCCGTCTTCGCGCAATGCGCGTGCCCGTGCGGCGTAAAACTCGTCGCCGTGGCGACCCGAGTTCAGGAGGCCGCGGGGCCGCCGTCCGATCGCCTCTTCGCGGCTATAGCCCGTGATCTCGGTGAACATACCGTTTACATCGATGATGCGGTCCGCCGCATCCACAATCATGATGCCCTCGCGGGCGTGGCTGAACACCGTGGCCGCCAGGTGCAGGCGCGCATCGGCCTGGGATTGCTCAATCGCCAGCGCGGCCAGTCGGGCCTCGTCTTCGATCAGCAGCAGGTCTTGCAACGCGGGTCGGCAGGCCTTGCGGTGGTAGATGGCAAAGGTGCCCAGCACCTGACCCTGGGCCGACAAAATGGGCTCGGACCAGCAGGCCGCAACATCCGCCTGGCGGGCCAGTTCCCGGAAAGGCTCCCACCAGGGGTGGCTGGCAATGTCCTCCACAATCACGCGCTGCCCGGTAAACGCTGCGGTACCGCACGAGCCCACACCGGGCCCCGATGCGACACCGTCCAGTGCCACCGTGAAAAACTCCGGCAGACTGGGGGCCGCACCATGGCGCAGGTGTTTGCCATCGGCATCCAGCAGCAGAATGCTGCACAGCATGGCAGGGTTAATGATTTCCACATCGCGCACCATCGTATCGAGCACGCTGGCTAGCGGCGCTTTTTCGGCCAGCAGTTTGAGCACGCGGTTGTGGTGTTGCTGGCGCTGGTCGGCGCGCTTGCGGTCGGTGATGTCGGCCAGCACACCCACTAGGCCCATGTTGTGGTTCTCCGCATCAACAAACCGTCGGCCCGTCAGATGGCCCCAAAACTCACCGCCGTCGGAGCGCTGGTAGCGGCGCTCCACGTCGACAATAGCCATCTCCCCTCCCAGTAGCTTGAGCATCTTGCTGCGTCCGATGTCGCGCTCGATAGGGTCCACCAACGCGACATATTCCATGCCCACCAGCTCAGCGATCGACCAATCAAACATCTCCGACATGCGGCGGTTGGCGTGGGTGATGCGCCCTTGCAGGTTGACCAAAAAGATGGCTACGCTGGAAGTGTCCAGAATCTGCTGCAGCAAGAGTTGACCGCCCGCCAGGTCGCTCGCCAACGGGGTTAGGGGGGTTATGGGGGTTACGGGAATCAAGGGGGTCGCGGACTGCTCGGCCCGTTGCGGGTCACCAGGGCGGCGCTCTGCCGACTGCGCTTCGCCCTTGCCCCCGGTGGAAGTCACGCCAGTTGCCCCTCGGCGCTGGCAATGAACACGGTGAGTACACCGGTGTAGCCATACAGGTGGTGGTGGGCGATTTCACCGGCGGCAAAAAATCCGACCAGGGGCACATCACCCAAAGCGCGGCGCACCAGTTGCAATTCGGCACTGGGGCCGCCAAAGTGCGGACCACCACGCCCGGTGCAACTGACGTACACCGCACCGGCTATCCGTCGGGCCGGGTGCGGGGCCGATTCCAGCATCGAGGCTTGCACCGCGTGGGCGGTTTCCAGCGCCTGCTCCTGCGGCTCCAGCTCTTCGCGGATCTCGGCGCAGATGCGGGTCAGGTCGGCGCGCGCGGCCTGCACATTGCGCCGGCAAAACACCAACTGTGCACCGGCCTCCACGCGGTCGGCCACGACCACGCCCTGGCGACCGGGGTCCAGCCCGACGATGTGGCGCACCAGCACGTCTTCGCCAAAATTGCCGGTCTGGCGCACTGCCGAGCGGGGGGTGCCGTTTGCACTGTCGGCCAGCGCAGTATCAGGCGCAGGTACCAGCCCCACCAGCGTCGCGCGTACTACTTCCAGTGCTTCTTGCGGTTGGTCCAACGAGATGGCCAGGTCGCGCAGCATCACGTCCAGCGCGGGCTCGCCGTCCAGCGCCAACACCACGTTGTTATCCGCGGCGGACACGCGTCGCACGGCGGATACTGGCATACAGCCCTGCGTGACGCGCGACACCAGGGCCACATCGGCACCAAAGGCCACGCCGCTCAAGCCACCGCTGAAGACACCGCTGGCGGCACCGTGGCCGCCGATGTTGCCGTTGCCGCCAACGGCAAATTGCACCGTCTTGCGGCGGCTGCTGGCCAGACCGCCAAACACGTAGTTGGAATCGGTGCGGGCCGCCATTTCGGCAATCAGCTCGCCCAGGTCGGCGGTATTGGGGTCGGCATGGACCAGTGCGGTGTGGGACTCAAACCCCAGTCCCAAGGGCGCCACGCCGGAGAAGACGCGGTACTGGTCGCTGGGCAGCTCCAGCAGCATGACGGCCATGGCGGGTTCGTCCCAATATTCCACGTTGTTGGACACAATCCCAATGCCCACCGTGCCCGACCAGTCGGTCACCAGCGGCAGCTCAGCCGCCAGGTGGTCCAGAATGTCCTGGGCCACATCGGCATAGTGGTCGGTGATGTAGAGCAGTGCCAGCGTGGGCGCGCTGGCATAACCGTGCAGCGCCATTTGCGCGCGCAGTTGGGCCAGCACCAAGGCGGCGGCCATGGGCCACTGCGGGTGCGTGGCGTGCGCGTAAGGAAAGAGTTTCATATCCGTGCCCCTTGCGGACAGACCCAGCCTGCCCGGGGCGGTGTTGACGGTATTGGCGGTATTGACGCGTTAACTGCGCGACGCGGTTTTACGGGCCGCCGGTTTGGCCGTGGCGCGCTTGACAGCGCTACTGGCGGCCTGTCTGCCCGCCGCCTTGGCCGATTTGATGGCCTCTTTGGCCATGCCGGTTGCCATGTTTTTGGTGACATCCACCGCCGTCTTGCTGGCAGCTTCTTTGAAGGCGCCTGCCGCGATCTGCTGGAACTGCTGGGTCAGAGAGCCCCATAGGTGCATCGGGTCAACCAGAGCACCCACGCCCGCCGCCGCCTTGCCGGCCTTGGACGACACGCTGCCACCGCCGGTGGCCACATCGGAAATAGTCTTGGCGGTAGAGGCCGCGCGGTCGCTGACGCGCTGCACGCCGGTCTGCACCGATTCGGCGGCCTTGAGCTTGAGGGCGTTGGCCACATCACCGATATTGAAGTTCATCCCCTTGAGCGTGGCCAGCGTCATCTTTTGCACCTCCAGCGCCTGGATGGTGGCACCCAGCGCGCGGGAGTTTTGCTCCAGCCAGAAATGCACGGCCTTCAGTTCTTCGATGCGTTTTTCCAGCTCCTCCACATTCAGCGTGGGGGCCACCCAATTACCCAGGTTGGGCATTTGCGGGATGTTGCTGGTTGCCCCCTTGGCCAGGTTTTGCAGGAAATCAAAGCCAGGCACGAATTTGCCAAAACCAGTGGTGTCTTTGTCACTCATATGCGCTCCAAGGGAGGGTTGTCTACTCTGAACAGTCAACAGCTTACTCCAATGTGGTGCGACGGGGTTACCCGCGCGGCGGCAATTGCGAGCCCCCGCGCTGCACGGGCCAGCGTAGCTACTAATTTGATAGCTATCCGGGCAACGTCTACGAGGGCTACAGCCCAATTTGACCATAGGGACGTCTCGCAAAATCACCGCCACAGCCACAATCTGCGGTCCTTTCGTCGGCGCAGGGCTCAGAGCGGGTAAATTGGAGGCTTGTGAAACTTGGGGTCAGTACCCACGCAAAAGCTCACCACCATGATGCACTACACCTTTTTGTCCGCCACCATTCTGCTGGTGCTGATCACCGACCCGATTGGCAACATTCCTATCTTCGCCAACGCGCTCAAGCATGTGGCGCCGGAGCGCCGCGCGCGCGTCATCCTGCGCGAGATTTTGATTGCCTTTGCACTGCTGCTGACCTTCATGTTTGTCGGCGAGAGTTTTTTGCGCGTCATGAATTTGAGCGAGCTGTCCTTGCAAATTGGTGGCGGTGTCATCCTGTTCCTGATTGCGCTGCGCATGGTGTTCCCGCCCCCGACTGGCGCGGCCGATGAGGAGCAGATGACCGAACCCCTGATCGTGCCACTGGCTGTGCCGGCTATTGCCGGGCCGTCGGCGCTGGCCACGGTGCTGTTGCTGGTGTCGCAGCAACCCGAGCAGCGCCTGGAATGGATTGGTGCGCTGTGCGTGACCATGCTGGTCAGCGCCGTGGTGCTGGTGTCGGCCGAACGTATCCAGCGCGTCATTGGCACCCGCCTGGTGGTAGCCGTCGAGCGGCTGATGGGCCTGGTGCTGGTGTCCGTGGCGATTGAAATGATGCTGCGCGGCTTCAAGACCGTTGCACAGGAAATCATCAAAGGTTGAAGAATTGATGACCCAGACACGCAACGAACGCCTGCTCCTCGCGGGTGATGGACTCTCCGCCTTTGGCAGCTGGATCGACTTTCTGGCGATCCTGACGCTGGCGGCCTACCAGTTCCATGTGACGTCGTACGAAATGGCCGTCGTCAGCGCCGCTGGCTTATTGCCCGGCATGCTGCTGTCCCCATGGATAGGCCGGCTGTGCGATACCCGCAACCCGCGCAACATTTTGTTGCTGTCGATTGCCGGGCGGGTGCTGGCGACGGCGGCTATTCTGTTGTGCCACGACTATGCGGTGTTCCTGGCCCTGGTGGGCTTGCGCTCTGTCTTTGCGTCGGTGGCGCCGCCCGCGATCAATGTGATGGCGGTGCAGTGTGTGGCGTCAGACAGGCGCCCACGGTTTTATTCGGTGTTGAACGTGCTCAACAACTCGGCCAAAGTGTTGGCGCCTGCCATTGGCACGGTGTCGAGCTCGCTGGCGAGCGAGTCGTTTGCGCTGGCGATGTCGCTGGTTTTTTCGTTGGGCGCGCTGGTCGTATTTGCCTGCATACGTCTGGCGGCCAAACCTGCGGGTGCGGATGCTGGCAAGGCCAGCTCGACTTCGCCCGACACCCCCGCCACACCCCACACGCCGCCGCTGGCACCACTGATCTGGGTCGCGGCCACCTGCGCATTTTTCATCTTCATGGTGAACAACCTGGTGCCATTGGTGTTGCAACAGTCGGGGTTTGACAAAGCACTGCTGGGGGTGTTGGTCAGTTGCTCGGGTGCGGGCAATATCTTGTCGGGACTGTGGCTGGCCCAACGGGCTGCATCACACGTGCCTCGGGGAGACATCGGTGAGCTTGTGTTACCCGCGACCCTGCAGGCCCTGGGTTTTGGCGCAACGGGTTATCTGCTGTGGTTAAAGCCTTTGCATGCCGACCTCTTCTTGCCCCTGCTGTTCTTTGTCATCGGCACTTTCAGCGCGCGTTATGCGATCGCCATGAATGTGCACATTGCCGCGCACTTTGCGGGCGCGATCGGCCGTGTCTGGGGCGTATTGGGGGCCTGGCAGAACGCGATGATTCTGGTCGCACCGATGATAGGGGCCGCCGTGCTGGACGCGCTGGGAGCGGGATGGTTGTTTGCTTTTTCTACCGGCTCCGCACTGGCGTCGTTCACGCTGTTCTATGCCCTGCGCGCCGGGGGCATGCCGCGCTTACAGGTATCGGCGCTGCCGGGTTAAGCCGCGCGGCGCCATGCGGGGGTTTTGTCTACTTTTGCGCCGTTGCGGGCGCCACCACTTCTTGCTCAATCGCGCCAAAAATACTCAGACCATCCGCGCTCTTCATCTCGATGCGAATGGTGTCGCCGTATTGCATGAACGCGGTGCTGGGCTGGCCGTCTTGTATGGTCTCCATCGCACGCTTCTCGGCAATGCAGCTATAGCCATTGGGCCACTCCGTCCTGGCCTTGTCGCCGCTGCCCTCAGTCACGCCCTTGTTACTGACGGTGCCCGAGCCGATGATGGAGCCGGCGCGCACATTGCGGGTCTTGCACAGGTGGGCAATCAGTTGACCGAAGTGGAAGGTCATGTCCGGCCCGGCGTCACACAGGCCGACCTTGCGGCCATTCCAGCTGCTTTGCAATGGCAGGTGTACGCGGCCTTTGGACCATGAAGCGCCCAACTCGTCGGGCGTGACGGCGACCGGGCTGAAGGCGGTGGCCGGTTTGCTTTGCACAAAGCCGAAACCCTTAGCCAGCTCGCCGGGGATCAGGTTGCGCAGGCTCACATCGTTGACCAGCAGGATGAGGCGTATCCCGTCCAGCGCGCGGTCGGCAGAGCAGCCCATCGGCATGTCGCTGGTGATGACGGCCACCTCGGCTTCGAAATCAATACCCCAGTCGGCGCTGGCGCAGACGATGGGGTCGCAGGGGCCCATAAAGTCGTCGCTGCCGCCCTGGTACATCAGCGGGTCGGTGTAAAAGCTCTCGGGCACCTCGGCACCGCGCGCCTTGCGCACCAGCTCCACATGGTTGAGGTAAGCCGAGCCATCGGCCCACTGGTAGGCGCGGGGCAGCGGCGCCATGCACTGCGTCGGGTCGAAACTAAAGGCGTGGCGCGCACGGCCGTTGTTCAGGCTGTCATACAGGTCTTGCAATAGGGGAGACAGGTAGTTCCAGTCGTCCAGCACCTGTTGCATGCGGTTGGCGATATTGGAGGCGTAGACCGCCTGGCCCAGGTCGCGCGAGACGACGACCAGTTGGCCGTCGCGCGAACCGTCTTTGTAAGTTGCGAGTTTCATGGCGGAATTGTCGCTCTGAATTAAACTGGCAGCGTGCCCCTTCACCCGCAACCCCCCGCCACCACGCGCCGACCCTCCT
Source organism: Rhodoferax sp. (assembly GCF_025356155.1). Taxonomy (GTDB): domain Bacteria; phylum Pseudomonadota; class Gammaproteobacteria; order Burkholderiales; family Burkholderiaceae_C; genus Allorhodoferax. The sequence goes on from NZ_JANXUQ010000162.1 coordinate 27,292, forward strand.
TGCGACTGATTGTGCTGACCGCTGCGGTGTTGCTGGCGCATTGGGCGGTGTTGCGCACTGCACCGCTGGCGTGGGCGGCGCATGACAGCCAGGATGATGGAACGGCCTGGGCTTTTTCCACCCGGACGATTGCCGCCGCCCCTGCGGCGCCGGTTGTTGCGCTTGAAGCGGCCAAAACACCGGTTGCTGCCACCGTTCGCAAGCCACGCAGCGTGCGGCCAGCCGCTGTCGAACAGGCGGTCTCAACGGAAGGCGCTGAGACAAATAGCCCTCCAGCCCTCGTGGAATATGAACAACCCGCTATTGAAACCGTAGCATCTGCAGCAGCAACACCGGCAGACGGCCCGTTTGCAGATACCTCCATGGTGCTGGCCGCTGCGGCCATGCCATCCACCAAGTTACTGGATACGGGAGCCAGCACCGCCACCCAGTCCGTCGCCACGCCGCCGCCAGCAAAGGCCGTGCAAAAGTTTGTGGTGCCGGCAACGGCCCGGTTGAAGTACGACGTCAAGGGTGAGGTCAAAGGTTTCCCCTACTTTGTGCATGGCGACTTGCAATGGACGCAAGACGGCAAGACTTACACCGCACGCATGGAGATCAGCCACTTTCTGCTGGGCTCGCGCGTGCAGACCAGCACTGGCCAGATAGGCGCACACGGGCTGGAGCCGATCCGGTTTGGCGACAAGGTGCGCAGCGAGGTTGCCGCGCACTTCAACTACGAGAGCAACAAGGTCACGTTCAGCGCCAACACGCCCGATGCGGTGATGCTGCCCGGCGCGCAAGACCAGTTGAGCGTCCTGATGCAAGCAGCCACCATGGTGGCGGGCGAGCCCCGGCAGTTTACGCAGGGAAGCACCTTGTCGTTCCAGGCGGTGGGGCCGCGGTCGGCTGAGACCTGGGTGTTTACCGTGGGTGTTAGCGAGAAACTAGAGCTGCCCGGTGGGGAGATCGGCGCGCTGCATTTGTGGCGTAACCCGAATGCCGAATACGACTCCAAACTGGAAATCTGGCTGGCACCCAGTCTGGACTACCTGCCCGTGCGCATACGCCTGACGCAAGCCAATGGCGACCTGGTGGACCAGCAGTGGAAGAAGTAGCGCCCCCACGCTCCGCCGTTTCACGGGTCGCTGCCCCCCCGAGGGGGCTAATTTCCCTTGGGGCGGCCCGGCGCATATTGCCTTATCCCCTTGATTTCGTGGCGATTGCGCCCACTTGCAATACAGGCCCTATCATTCCCATCATGCAAACGCTCTACGATTCAGAAACCTATTCTGTCACCCATATGTTGGCCAATGCCGAACTGGACAGCAAGACCATTGCCGGTGTGATCAAGACCGTGCAATACGCCAGCGGCGTACCGACCATGGCCCGCCACGGATTCGAGATCGTCGACAAGCGGGCAGGCAAAGAGGTGTATCTAGACGGATCCTGGGCCGAATTGTTCCAGCAGCACATCATGGCCTGGCAGGTCAACACCCCTACGCAGGAAGAGGTGGAAGACACCCTGGAGCGCTACGCCGAATTGGCGCAAAACCCGGTAGTCGTGCACTAGGCTTTTGCCACCAGTCGCGGCTTGCGTAGCGGTGGAGCTTGGGGGTCACAACTTACCGCCGGGCAGCCCCAAGGTAAGTTCGCCCCCTCGGGGGGCAGCGACCCGTGAAACGGCGGAGCGTGGGGGCTCACATGAACGACAATGTCGCACCATGAGCCAGACCTACATACTTACCCTGTCATGCCCAGACCGCCTGGGATTGGTACACGCCGTATCGGGCTTTTTGCTGGAGCGCGGTGGCAACATCGAAGAAGCCG
>NZ_JANXUQ010000172.1 GCF_025356155.1 Rhodoferax sp.
AACTTTTTTGTGGCGGGCGCGAGCCGTTACACCACGTTTGACGCGAGGCATGTGATTACTCCTTGTTCGTCGTTAATTAAATACCACGGCCTGGCAGCATCTGTGCCATGTGACCCATATTGGTCTCATGAACACCGGTGGTACCGCGCAGATGGCGTTTATTTTTGGTGGTCTTCTTGGTCAAGATGTGACGTTTGAAGGCTTGGCCGCGCTTGACGGTTCCACCTGGACGGACGCGGAAGCGTTTCTTCGCCGCGCTCTTGGTCTTCATTTTGGGCATATTAATGCTCCTTCTTGCTTGTGCTCGTGAGGCGTCTGGAAACTACTTCCAGCCTTGTTGGCCCCGAGCCACTTGTGTGGCGCCTTGCGGCATTCCACTTGTACGGCGAGTCTTGCAACCCACCACTTTTACGAATGGTGCCTTTCGGCATTTCACTCGCTTGGAGGGATTTCGCCCTCCAATTTTTTACGAAGCAGCAGGTGTTGCCGCTTCGGGTGCTGGCTTGTTAGAAGCCGGCTTTTTCTTGCCGGGGGCGATCATCATGATCATCTGACGCCCTTCCAGCTTGGGGAACTGCTCCACCACTATCAAATCCACCAGATCGGTACGGATACGGTTCAACAGCGCCATACCAATTTCCTGGTGCGTGATTTCACGCCCCCGAAAACGCAAAGTGATCTTGCACTTGTCGCCGTCGGCCAGGAAGCGCTTGATATTGCGCATCTTGATGTTGTAGTCGCCGTCATCGGTACCGGGGCGGAATTTGACTTCCTTGATTTCGATAACCGTCTGTTTCGACTTCGCATCAGCCGCCTTCTTTTGCTCTTGGTATTTGAACTTTCCATAGTCCATCAACCGGCAAACCGGCGGGATTGCAGTCGCTGCAATCTCAACCAGATCAACATCCAACTCGCCCGCCATACGCAAGGCCTCAGAGATGCTCACGACTCCCAAAGGCTCGTTTTCCTGCCCTGAGAGGCGAACTTCCGGAGCCATGATTTCCCGGTTGAGGCGGTGTTTGCGTTCTTCGCGGTGACGACGGTCACGAAATTCAGTAGCGATGGCTCAGTCCTTCACAATATCTTTGCTACACAAAAAGTAGCTACAGCCGCACAGTCCACGCGGACAAACCAACTAACTAGCCGACTTGTTGGCAATGTCACCCAGGATTTTTTGCACAAAGGCATCGAGGGGCATTGCACCGAGGTCTTGACCACCCCGGGCGCGCACTGCAACAGCACCTGCTGCCATCTCTTTGTCGCCAATGACGACCAGATATGGCAGTTTTTGCATAGAATGCTCACGTATTTTATACGTAATCTTCTCGTTGCGCAGGTCTAAATTAACCCTAAGCCCTTGATTTTGCAGCGTTTTAGCCACGGAGCGGGCATATTCGGCCTGTGCATCGGTGATATTGAGCACCGCCACCTGGACTGGTGCCAGCCAGGCCGGCAGGGCGCCGCCGCTGCCTTCGATTAAGATTCCGATAAAGCGCTCCAGGCTGCCCACAATGGCACGGTGCAGCATGATGGGGCGGTGGCGCGCGCCGTCTTCGCCAACGTATTCGGCGTCCAGACGCTCCGGCATGTTGGGGTCGATCTGGATCGTGCCGCACTGCCAGGGGCGCCCCAGCGCATCTTTCAGCGTGTATTCAATCTTGGGACCGTAGAAAGCGCCCTCGCCCGGCAAGTATTCAAATTCGCACCCGGACGCGCGCAGGCCTTCTGCCAGAGCAGCCTCGGCGCGGTCCCAGCTTTCCTCTGTACCAATGCGCTGGTCCGGGCGGGTCGCAATCTTGTAGATGATGTTGTGAAAGCCAAAGTCAGCGTAGACCTTTTGCAACAGCGTCGTGAACGCTTTCACTTCCTCCTGGATCTGGTCTTCGGTACAGAAGATGTGACCATCGTCTTGCGTGAAGGCGCGCACGCGCATAATGCCGTGCAGACCACCCGAAGGCTCGTTGCGGTGGCACGCACCAAACACGCCGAAGCGCAGTGGCAGATCGCGGTAGCTCTTGACGCCGTGTTTATAGATCAGGATGTGGCCAGGGCAGTTCATCGGCTTCAACGCGTAATCGCGCTTTTCCGACTCGGTGATAAACATGTTCTCGCGGTACTTGTCCCAGTGGCCGGTCTTCTCCCATAGCCCCTTGTCGATGATCTGCGGGCCTTTGACTTCCAGGTAGCCGTTGTCCTGGTACACCTTGCGCATGTACTGCTCCACACCCTGCCACAACGTCCAGCCCTTGGGGTGCCAGAACACGGTGCCGGGGGAATGCTCATCGATGTGGAATAAATCCAACTCACGACCCAGCTTGCGGTGATCGCGCTTCTCAGCCTCTTCCAGCATCGTCAAATGCTGTTGCAGCTCATCCTTGGTGGCCCAGGCCGTGCCATAAATACGTTGCAGCATCTCGTTCTTGTGGTCACCACGCCAGTAGGCACCGGCCAGCTTCATCAGCTTGAAGTGTTTGAGCTTGCCGGTGCTGGGCACGTGGGGACCACGGCACAGATCTTCAAACTTGCCTTCGCGGTACAGGGACACATCCTGGTCTGCCGGGATGCTTTCGATGATCTCGGCTTTGTAGTGTTCGCCCAGGCTTTTGAAATAGGCCACCGCCTCGTCGCGTGGCAGCACGCGGCGTGTGACCGGCTCGTCCAGTGCTGCCAGCGCCGTCATCTTCTTCTCGATCGCCGCCAGGTCTTCCGGTGTGAAGGGGCGTTTGTAAGAGAAGTCGTAGAAAAATCCATGCTCAATGACGGGCCCGATCGTGACCTGTGCCTCGGGGAACAATTCCTTCACTGCATAGGCCAGTAAATGGGCTGTGGAGTGGCGGATGACTTCCAGGCCGTCGGCATCTTTGCCGGTGATGATGGAAAGCGCGCTGTTGGCTGTCATCTGGAAGCTGGTGTCCACAACTTTCGCAGCATCAGCAGGCTCGCCTGCGGCTCGGACCTTGCCCGCAAGCGCGGCTTTAGCCAGCCCCGCGCCAATGGAAGCAGCAACCTCGGCCACAGTGACCGGGCCGGGGAATTCACGTTGGGAACCGTCGGGGAGCGTAATTTGAATCATGGTGGTGCCTAAAAGGAGTCGATCAGAAAAGCAAAAAGCGCGGAAAGGTCCGCGCTTTACTATGAATTTGGTAGCTGACTGCGCACAAGGCGCGCGGACTACGGCCTTATTCGCTTGAAGAAGTCGCCGGTGTAGTTCGCGGTGTCATAACCAGATTGCCTTTCTCGCTCTTATACAAAAGTTGACTGCCATATTTTAACCGCACTCGGCAGATCCCAAAGAGCCGCCAAAACAAAGCGAATCACCTTACTGCATTTGCACCGCGACGCTCTGATGATCGCGCTGTCGGCGATTCCTGTGCGCCTGCCGAATCGTTCTGGTCTTTATCGCATTTGTATCCAAGGCAAATATGGACTATTGTGTGCGTATAGCTCCCTGCACACCAACCATCACGCACCCACACACACCATGGCATCCGTTTCATCCATTTCCCTATCCGGCATGAACGCCGCGCAAACGCGCCTGGATTCGGCTGCCCACAATGTCGCGAATACCGAAACCACTCCGTTTCGACGGCAAGAGGTCATTCAGATTGAACAAAAGGATGGTGGGGTTTCAACCGCTTTGGGCAAATCCTCAGTTGAGGGCGCGGCGCTGGAAACCGACATGGTCGCGCAACTACAGGCCAAAAACACTTTCCTGGCGAACCTGGCCGTATTCAAAACCAGCAACCAGATGGCGGGGGCGTTGTTGGATCAAAAGGCCTGAGGCCAGAAAAAATCCCCCAAGCCAACGAAGGCTTGGGGGATAAAGCGAGGTTAGACAAACAACCTCACCAGGAGACGACCCTCAGTCGCAATGTTACCAAGCAAAATTGATGCCAGATAGTCAAAAACACATTGCGATGGAAGCTCAGATGAACGGCGAAACCTAAGGTCTGCTCCGCGCCATGGGGCATTTTTGCCAGAACTGGTAAAATAACAAACGCCCATTTTTCGGAACCCCCTGCATGCATGCCAACGCCACACAAGCCGTGAATTCTGCTAAACCGCGCGGCATCTGAGGTGAAGGACCACTACGCATCCCTTGGGCTCAACAGTTCGGCCAATCTGGCCGATATCAAAAAGGCCTTTCGCCAACAGGCATCTCTCCACCATCCGGACCGAAACGATGATCCGGGAGCACCGGCACGGTTCCGAGCGGTGCAAGAAGCCTACGACGTGTTATCTGACGACAGCAAACGCCAGGCTTATGACGACAACCGACGCCGCAACCTGTTAGACAGCCCCATCGACACAGCACGAGAAATTTGGCAGACCTATTTCAACCGCATCCATCTAGACCCACACTGAATGAACATTTCCCCCTACTTTCGCAACCTGCGCTCGGCCTACGGCGCAGAACTGGATGACCTGACTTTTGACTCGGAAGGCGTCCACATCCTGGACAAGCGTCTGAAGCAGCGTCGCAAGGAAATGGAATTTTTGGTCCACATGATGGAGATCAGCCCCGAGATGGTGGCCGTGGTGTTTCACAAAGGTTTCCGGTTCACGTCGCTCGCCGCGATGGACGATTTGCTGAGCCATGAGTCTGACGACCTGCCCGAATGGGACAGCTTGGCACATGCGATTGACATGGCCCCCTGGACCCAAGAGTTGGTTCATGTTTTGCAGAAACAGCCCATGGGCGAATGGTTTTTGACCGTCGCCGCTGCGCTGGAGTACATGTACAGCAAGCCAGAGCATGCCCACTCGGATGACGGCGCTGACGAGGACGAAGACGAGGACCACGAGAAAGACTCGGAAGAAGCCGAAGCACGCACCCGCGAAGAAGCCGCCGCCGACTGGATGGTCTCGCAAGGTTTTGACCGCAAGGAGTAATGGCATGAACAACACCCTCGCCCTCATTGCCAAAACCCAAAGCCTGATCGCCGCTGGCGACATCGTGGCCGCTGAAGCCGCACTGGTTGAACTGGCAGATGCTGAGGGCGATGGCGCCCTGATGGTGGTGCTGGAGCAATTGCCCGCCAAGGACATATTGGCGGTGATCCGCGAATATGACAACTCCAAGGAGTCCGTCATCAACCTGATGGTCACGCCCGAGATGTTTGCCCGTGCGGTCGTCATCGAAAAGCAATACAAGGACCTGACCCGCGCCCATTTGCGCGGCATGGTCAATTCGGTGATCTTCCGCGAAGACGCCGATCCCGTGGCCTTCTTGATCGCGATTGGTGACCTGGAAGGCGGTAGCGAAGCATTGGCTGACTATTTTTCCGAAAAATGGAGTCGCATCGAAGCATTTGCCCGTACCGGTACTTTCGACACGGTAGAAGACGACGGAGAAATGCTTTCCGAGACCGCACTGCTTTCATTGGCCTATGCGCCACCCCGAATAGAGTTGGACGAGGTCACCGACCAGGACTGGATGCAACTGGCCTGGCTGTTGCGCCACGAATGCCCGGACCTGTTCACCGAAACTGTGCTGGTGTTGCGCGCCAAGGCACGCGCCCACGACCTGGGTCTGGATGGTGATGACGACGCCGAAACCGAGCAAGAAGAAGACGATGGCAAAGTAGAAACCGGCGACACCGACCGCGGCAAGGCAACCCCCGCAGCCCGCGAAGATGACGAGGAATCGGCCATCTGATGACCCAGTCAGTCTCGCTGTTCGACGCGCGTCCATTTTTTGAAAAAGCGCTGGCCTATGGCGTACAACACGGCATCATCGACCAGGCCAAACTGGACGCAATCTGCCAGGACGCGCCCAAGGGCATGGTGCAAATTGCGCGCTACTTTGGCACAGAGTTCTTGCGGCCCGAGCTGGAGAAAGCACGGGACCGCATGGTCAATTTGGTGAGCCTGTACCTTGAAAATTCCAGCGGTGGCGACCTCCACCTGGCTGCCGAATCGCTGCGCGACAACTCTTTTATGTCGCGCTCCAAGGGCGGTTCGGACATGCTCAAGGCGCTGATAGCCATGCCGCAAAACAGCCACTTTGGCATGAACGAAGGCACTGGTTTTACCGACGACCAAATCCCGCTGCTGGCTAAGTGGTCGCTGCGCACGCTGCCGGAATACCAAATTGAGTTAGCCCAGCGCAGCCAAGCCACGCTGCTTGTAGACGCCGCCATCTGGATGGCTGAAACGCTGGGTTTGAAAGCAGAAGACCTCGAAGAAGCCGGCAAAGATGCAGAGGCCGTCATCCGCACCGCGCTGTTGGCGCGCCTAGCCCGGCGCACAGAAATGCCCGACTGGGTGGCGTTTGAGAAACTAATAAGTGCTCTGCGCAAGAAGTACCCCTCGGCGGATGCCGCACCCGCCATCGCTCTACCCAAAGACTTGCCTGCGCCTTTCGCACCCGTTGTAGAGCGTGTGCGGCAATCCGTACTGACAGATATGCCCAAGATGCTAGACGCCGCCCTGCCCGCACGCAAGCTGTTCGACCAGACTCCTGCCTTCATGGGGCGTTATTTCTGGCTGGAAGACGCCGTCAGCGAAGTGGATCACTTCGACCGTAGCGCCTCGGCCGCATGGAACAAGGCCACCAGTGGTCATGGCGACGATGGCTCCCTGCTGACACTGTTTCTTTGCGTAGCTGCAGGCAGTGCGCCCAAGACCGTGTTGACAGAAAAAGCAGCAGCCATGTTGATCCGCAAGATCCGCAAATCCGGACTACAACCGGTCTTGGCCACCGATTTCATTTCTGGCCAGGCGCCGCAGCATCACCAAAACGATTACACAGACTTATGGAATGCCTTTATTGAAGACGCCCAGCCCATTTTGCAAAGCGATAGGGACTACGCACTCAATGACGCGTTGGCTCTGTTGCGGCGTGAATGCAATATTGGTCCATAAAACCGTATTTGGGTGCGAAAATTGTAGGCCCCCTGCGAATCAGCTAAAGTACTGCCAGAGCAGCTAACAGAGGGAATCGTAGTGACAACCAACAAGCCCCCAGCGCCTTCACCCTCTTCCGGTTCATCCCCCGAAAAGTCCCGAGACCGCTACATACCGGGCGACCCTATTCCCGTACCGGATGCCGTCGAAGCCAATACCGAATCCAGTTGGGCATTGTTTTCAGACGTGCCCCGCCAGCCAGAGCCCGATTTTCTCGATACCGTGCCCGCGTCCTTGCTGGACGAAGAGCTCGCTGCCATCGTACGTAAAAAAACGGAGTAAGCATTGAACCGTCTATTGATCACATCCCTCGCACTTGCCGCCCTGTTGCTCGGCGCCTGTTCCCAGCAAGACACTCCGGGCGCCGCAAAGCCCTCCAAACAAGAACTATCCGTACAGACCGTGGCAGCACAGGCCAAAGGCTTCACCGTGGGCTCCATGATGAGCGCCCACACGGTCTACGTCTTTTTTGACCCCCAGTGTCCGCACTGCGGCCACCTGTGGCAAGCCTCTACCCCACTGCATAACAAAATCAAGTTTGTGTGGATACCTGTGGCCTGGATCAACGCATCCAGCCTGCCGCAAGGCGCCGCCCTGTTAACTGCCGCCAACCCTACAGAGCTGATGACCGCACACGAGGCATCACTACTCGCAGGAAAGGGTGGCACTACTGCACCGGCCAGCGTGGCGCCCGACATCGAACAAGCCATCAAGGCCAACACAAAATTGCTCAACAGCTTCGGTGCGGAATCGGTGCCCTTCATCGTCACCAAAGATGCGCGCACCGGACAAGCTGTTGGCCGTGATGGTGCCATAGGCACGCCTGAGCTGGCTGCTCTCGCGGGGGTGGACGCGACGCCCTGACCCGATTGGAACTCCCGATGCCAAGCATAGAAGTCATTGCGGCCTGCATTTTTGCGCTGGCCCTGCTCCACACCTTTTGCACCAAGTTCTTTGAGCAACTGGCACACCGCCACGCGCGACACGCCGGGCTTCTGCATCTGTTGGGAGAAGTAGAGGTTGTCTTTGGCTTTTGGGCCTTCGTGCTGGTCACGGTTATGGCGTTGGTCACGGGTGGACCACAGGCCATCCACTACGCCGAGTCACTGCACTACACCGAACCCCTGTTCGTGTTTGTCATCATGGTGGTGGCGGCCTCCCGGCCGGTCTTGGTCAGCATTGAGGCATTGATCGCCACCTTGTCTGCCCTTGCCCCGCTACGCACTGTGGTGGCGCAAACCTGGGCCTGCCTGGCCCTGGTGCCCTTGATTGGTTCGCTGATTACCGAGCCCGCCGCCATGACACTGGCCGCGCTACTGTTGGCTCCTTTGGTGTTCAGACCCGGCATGCCCGAGTGGTTGAAGTACGCGGCCCTGGGCGTGCTGTTTGTCAATGTATCGATTGGTGGCACGCTTACCTCGTTTGCCGCACCGCCGGTCTTGATGGTGGCCAGCACCTGGAACTGGGACAGCGCCTTCATGGCCAGCACCTTCGGCTGGCGCGCCAGCATCGCAGTACTGTTCAATGCCAGCATCATGACTTTGCTGTTGCACAAGCATTTGGCGGATGCAAAGCCGACGCCTGCAGATGCTGCACAGCGGACCGTTCCACTGACGGTGCGCGGCATACACCTCGCGTTCCTGGCGGGTGTGGTGGTGTTTGCGCACCACCCGGTCATATTTATGGGTCTATTTCTATTTTTCTTGGGCTATTCTCAGGCGTATGCCCACTACCAAAGTCCGCTGATCCTGAAAGAAGGGCTACTGGTCGGGTTTTTCCTGGCGGGCTTGGTTGTGCTGGGCGGCATGCAGCAGTGGTGGTTGCAGCCTATCGTGTCCAGCCTCAAACCTACGGCCCTGTTTTTTGGAGCCATGGGGTTGACGGCACTGACCGACAACGCCGCGCTGACCTATCTGGGTTCCTTGATCGTGGGCATGACCGACCCCGCCAAATATGCGCTAGTGGCAGGTGCTGTGGCGGGTGGGGGTCTGACGGTTATCGCCAATGCCCCCAATCCTGCCGGGGTGGCCTTGCTCAAACGCGGATTCAACGAAGAATCCATAGGCGCCGGGGGCTTGTTGCTCGGCGCGTTGGCACCATCGGCCATTGCGGCACTGGCATTTCTGCTCTAGCGCAGCACTACCAGAGCCGCACTCCTACGGCTGGTTCAACGCCTTTTCCAGAGCCGCCACCAAGGTGGCGCTGGTGGGCTCCACTTTGCTGGGGTAGTTGGCAAGCACCTTGCCTTGGCGGTCGATCAGGTACTTGTTGAAATTCCACTTGGGCTCGGTCTTGGTCGCTTTGCTAAGCTCGGCATACAGCGCATTTTTTTTAGGCCCAGCCACTTCTGACTTGGCGAACATGGGGAACTTCACGCCATAGGTATTGAAGCAAAAGTCGGCAATCTCCTTGGCCGAGCCGGGCTCTTGTTCACCAAACTCGTTGGACGGAAAACCCAGCACCACTAAGCCCTTGCCTTGGTATTTGGCGTACAACGCCTCCAGCCCTTCGTACTGCTTGGTGAAACCGCAAAAACTCGCGGTATTGACCACCAACACCACTTTCCCCGCGTACTGGCATAGGTTCTGCGGCGCATCGTCCTGCAGACGGGGGAACTCATGTTGGAGTATGGCTGGGCAGGCCGCGGCCGCCGCGGTTTTGCTGGCAAACTGAGACGCGGTTTGCGCCATGGTGGCCGGTGCGGCCAGCAGACTCAAAACGGTGGTGAGTAGCGCAAAGGGCAAAGTGTGTTTCATATTCATGCACCTATTATGAATGTCCAAAAGAATGTATTTTTACTATATTTAAAAACCATAAATTAAAAATATAACCACAGAATACCAATGAAATACAAATAACCTAGTGTTTCTACCAACGAAAACATTTAAGTAATAAAACTACAATCATCGTACCTCTTCAGCTCAGTGCTTCCTAAAAGCCACTCCCCCATAAGGACTCATGCACTGCGCCAGCCCCATACGCCGGGACTGCTTGATCGAGGTTTAACCGTTGCAAACGAAATCAAAAAAACAGATGGAGTAGACATGACAACTGGTATTCGATCCGCCCTCATAAAAACGCTCTTTACCGCTGGCGCCCTGCTCTGCGGCGCGTTGACAGTCGCCACCCCGGCCCACGCTGCGTTAAACCCCAGCGACACCTCCGTCCAGATGTTCCGCTGGAAATGGAATGACATTGCCAAGGAATGCACCAACTGGCTGGGGCCCCAAGGCTACGGCGCTGTGCAAATCTCGCCACCGCACGCGGCTGCCAATCTGGGCTTCTGGTACGACATCTACCAACCCGTGAACTACACCGACCTGAAAAGCGCCATGGGCACCGAGGCCGAGCTGCAGACCATGGTCAACACCTGCCACACCGCCGGTGTGCGTGTCTATGCAGATGTGGTCGTCAACCACTTGGCAGCGGGCGCTGGCACGGCCACCAATGGCCAAACGTGGAACTCCACCACACTGACCTACCCCTTCTTCAGCGCCAGCGACTTCCACGCAAGTTGCGCCATCCAGGACGCCGACTACGGCAGCCCCGGCAACCAGAGCAGCATCCGCAACTGCCGCCTGGTGGGCCTGCCCGACCTGGCCACCGAGTCGACCTATGTGCGCACCCAGATCAAGAACTACCTGACCAAGCTGCTGAACATGGGCTTTGATGGCTTCCGTTTTGACGCCTCCAAACACATGCAACCGGCCGACCTGCAGGCCGTAGTCGGCGGTGTGGCGCAGACCACCCTGGCCGGTGCGCCGGTGTGGGTTACACATGAAATCATTCCCGATGGCAACGTCAACCGGGCCGATTACTTCACCAGCGGCACGGTCAACGAATTCAAGTTCACCTACGCCATGCGCGAGACCTTCCGCGGCACCAATGGCAACCAGCTGTCGCAGATCCGCACCTACATGGGCACACCCGGCAACTGGGGCGGCACCTGGGGCTTTGTGGACAGCGCCAAGGCCACGGTGTTTGTCAACAACTGGGACACCGAACGCAGCGGCGACTCGCTGATGGCCAGCAACTACGCCGGTTTGACCAACGACACCCAGGGCTCCAAACGCTACGACCTGGCCAACATCTTCATGCTGGCCTGGCCCTATGGCCACGCGCAACTGCACTCCGGCTTTCGCTTCACCAACAAGGACCAGACCAGCCCCAGCGCCAGCCCGTTTGATGCTAATGGCAACCCGCAGATCAACGTGAACTGGGACTTCATCCACCGCTGGGGCGACATCTCCAACATGGTCAAGTTCCGCTCCACGACATCAGGGCAAGACGTCAACAGTTTTGTCAACGGCACCACCAACCAGATCGCCTTTGGTCGTGGCAACAAGGGCTTTGTCGCCATCAACAACGAGTTCTCTTCCTGGAACGCCACGCTGCAAACCCAGATGCCCGCCGGCAGCTATTGCAATGTAGTGGACGGCCAGGTCAACGCGGCTCAAACCGGTTGCACCGGCAGCACCGTTGTGGTCAGCGCCAGCGGCCAGATCAGCGTCAACTTGCCCGCCAATGGCGGCAGCGCCGTGCCGGCGGTGGCTATCCATGCAAACCAGAAAATCAACAGTGACACCACGCCCCCCAGCGTGCCTACGGGATTGAGCAAAAGCAATGTGACATCCAGCGCGGCCACCATCAGCTGGAATGCATCGACCGACAACGTAGGAGTTGCCACCTACCGCCTTCTGCGCAATGGCGCTCAGGTCACCACGTCGGTAGCGACCAACGCTACCAACACCGGCCTGTCGTCCTCCACCACCTACAGCTACACCGTGCAGGCGCTGGATGCAGCGGGAAACGTATCCGCCGCCAGTAGCCCGCTATCCGTCACCACACTGGCGGCGCCTGCGGGTTGCCAGGTGACGTTCACGATTGCGAACGCCAACACCACGGTGGGACAAAACCTGTATGTGGTTGGCAACCAGACCGCCATTGGCAACTGGACGCCTGCTTCGGGCTACGCACTGGCCATACAAGGCAGCGGCGCCAATGTGCCGTGGACGGGCACCGTCACGCTGCCAGTCAGCACGGCCATTCAGTACAAGTATGTGAAGTGGAATGGCAGCACGGCGGTGTGGGAGAGCAACCAGTCGACTGGCTCGGGGAATCGGGAAGTGACTACACCGGCCAGTTGTGCGAGCCCTGTGGGGCGGCATGACGGTAGCTTCAAAGTCTAGGCCAGGTATCTCCTAAACTCAGCCCGCCCCCCGCGGGTAAAACGCAGCGCACCGCAACTACAAATTGTTCAGACTTTTCCGCTTGTGGAGGGCCTAGTAACTAGGTGGTGAATCCCATGCGGTGCAATCTTTGACAAGAGCATGCCGAGTTCGACAGGTTGTTCGGTATTAAGTTCGATGACGCGCCCAATGCCCAGGCAGCCGAAGGACGCAAAGTGTTCAAACTTTGTGAGCTCTGCAGATTTTGTCTTTTCACCATCCAAATGCCCAGCATGCCTGCTGCGTGCAAAGAAGCGTTCGACGGCTACCTTCGGACTGCACTCGCAGTGGAGTTCAACAACCTCACCTGGCAACGAGCGCAACCAATAGGGCGGGGTGCCCGAGCTGATCTGAGATTTTGGGTGTTGCCACCACGATGCGATGACCGCCCCGTTGGACCGCAGCGCCAGTCTTTCCAAGCAGAGATCAGCGGCACGGCTAAGTTCCGTTCGCCACTTAGTATCACCCACGCCTAAGGTGTCGAAAAGTGATTCGAGGATTTCATCTTTGTCGAAAAACGGAAGCGCAAACGATGCGGCAACGACAGCACCAAGACTAGACTTTCCGCTTGCCGGGAGGCCGGTAAGAATGACAAAGCGAGACATATGTAGGCCTGACCTAACAGCTACCGCCGCTTCCCATCCGGCAACTCCCCCGCTTTCACCCACGGCTGCTCATCCTCCAGCGCCTTCAACAGCTTCTTGGGTGCCTGGGCGCGGTAGCTCTCCATCATCCAGCGCATCACCGTGTCCAGTACCACTGCTGCGCCGGACGCAAAGTTTAGTGACACCCAGCCACTCTTACCCAAGCCATAACCCGTGGGTCTGGCGGTTGGGTAAACCTCCAGCACGGCCTTGCCGGTGATGGGCAGCTTGGCGGCTATGGCCAGCGCGCCGTCGTCGTGCAGGCTCAGGTAGACAAAAGTCTTGTCGTTGACCGCCACATCGTCATGCCCTGGCCACGGACTCTTGGGAGTGGTGCCGGGCAGGCTCAGGCCAAAGGCTTTAAGCTTTTTCAGCGTTGCAGCGTGTGCGTGCTGTTGCGGCTTGGCCATGGCGTGAGCTCGTCGCTTAGCCCACCCAGCGCCGTGCGTTGTGCCACAGCTGCATCCACGGGCTGTGGGCGCTGCGGTCGCCGTCCGTCCAGCTCATCTGGATGTTGCGGAACACGCGCTCGGGGTGCGGCATCCACGCGGTGAAGCGGCCATCGGCCGTGGTCACGCCTGTCAGGCCGCCGGGGCTGCCGTTGGGGTTGAACGGGTATGCTTCTGTTGCCACACCGTGGTTGTCTGTGTAGCGCATGGCTGCCACCTCCTTCGTCGCATTGCCACGGTACTTGAAGTTCGCGTACCCCTCGCCATGGGCCACGGCCACCGGCAGGCGGCTGCCGGCCATGCCGGACAGGAAGATCGAGGGTGAGTCCAGAATTTCCACCATGCTCAGGCGGGCTTCGAAGCGCTCGCTCTGGTTGGTAGTGAAGCGTGGCCAGTCTTGTGCGCCGGGGATGACGTCGGCCAGCTCGGCAAACATCTGGCAGCCATTGCACACGCCCAGGCCAAACGTATCGGTGCGGCCAAAGAAGGCCTTGAACTGGTCGGCCAGCGCCGGGTTGAAGGTGATAGAGCGGGCCCAGCCAATGCCGGCGCCCAGTGTGTCGCCATAGCTGAAACCGCCGCAGGCCACGACGCCTTTGAAGTCGGCCAGATTGGCGCGACCGGTTTGCAGGTCGGTCATGTGTACGTCGAAGGCTTCAAAACCGGCTTCGGTAAAGGCGTAGGCCATTTCCACGTGGGAGTTGACGCCCTGCTCGCGCAGCACGGCCACACGGGGGCGGCTCAGCATCAGGCCAGCACTGGCGGGCGCTGTGGGCGCTACTGTTTTTGTAGCTATACCGTTAGATTCCACGAGGGCTAGCGGCTGATTTTCCTTTAGGCTTCCGGATTGGGGCAGGTAAATGTGCAGTCCCGGGTCGGTCACCGCGCCAGCGGCCGCATGCTCGGCATCGGCACAGGCGGGGTTGTCGCGCTGCTGGCAGATTTTCCAGCTGACCGCGTCCCACACCTGGTGCAGGTCGCCCAGCGGGGCTTTGAAGATGGCCTTGGCGTCGCGCCAGACTTGCAGCTCGTTCTTGCCGGCGTCGATTTCAGACGAGGCGGGACGGGTCTTGCCGATGAAGTGGCTGAAGGCGGAAAGGCCGTGCTCACGCAACGTGGCCATCACCTCGCTGCGCTCAGCGGTGCGCACCTGCAGCACCACGCCCAGCTCTTCGCTAAACAGGGCCTTTAGCGTCAGTTCTTCGCGGCGCGCGCCGACCTGGCCAGCCCAGTTTTTGCTGTCGCCCACGTCCATGCGGCTGTCGCTGATGCCATCGCCTTCGGTAACCAGCATGTCCACGTTCAGCGACACACCGACGCGGCCGGCAAAGGCCATCTCAGCGACGGTAGCCAGCAGGCCACCGTCGCTGCGGTCGTGGTAGGCCAGGATCTTGCCCTGGGCGCGCAAGGCGTTCACGGCGTTCACCAGGTTGACCAGATCCTTGGCTTCGTCCAGATCGGGCACAACATCGCCCACCTGGTTCAACGTTTGCGCCAGGATACTGGTGGCCATGCGGTTCTTGCCGTGGCCCAAGTCGACGAGCACCAGAGTGGTGTCTTCTGTCGCGTTCAGTTGCGGCGTCAGCGTGCCGCGCACGTCCTGCAACGTCGCGAAGGCGCTGACGATCAGCGACACGGGGGATGTGACCTTCTTGTCTACGCCAGAATCCTTCCCGCTACGGGAGGGGCTCGTCCATACGGTGCGCATGGACAGCGAATCCTTGCCCACGGGGATGGACACACCCAGCGCTGGGCAAAGCTCCAGGCCCACGGCCTTGACGGTGGCGTACAGCGCGGCGTCTTCGCCGGGCTCGCCGCAGGCTGCCATCCAATTGGCGGACAGCTTGACGCGGGGCAGCTCAATCGGTGCGGCCAGTAGATTCGTGATCGCCTCGGCCACGGCCATGCGGCCGGACGCGGGCGCGTCCAGCGCGGCCAGCGGTGTGCGCTCGCCCATGGACATGGCCTCGCCGGCAAAGCCCTTGAAGTCGGCCAACGTGACGGCGCAATCGGCCACCGGCACTTGCCAGGGGCCGACCATCTGGTCGCGGTGGGTCAGGCCACCGACGGTGCGGTCGCCAATGGTGATCAGGAAGCGTTTGGAGGCGACGGTGGGGTGGGCCAGCACGTCGATGACGGCCTTTTGCACATCGACACCGGTCAAATCCAAAGGCTTGAAAGTGCGGGCGACGGTTTTGACATCGCGGTGCATCTTGGGCGGCTTGCCCAGCAAGACGTTCATGGGCATGTCCACCGGCATACTGTCCGTTCGGGCTGAGCCTGTCGAAGCCCCAGCAAGCCCTTCGACAAGCTCAGGGCGAACGGAGGTGTCCACTAATTGCAGTTGGCGCTCTTCGGTCGCCACGCCGATCACGGCAAATGGGCAACGCTCGCGCTCGCAGATGGTGGTGAACAACTCCAGCGATTCGGGCGCAATCGCCATCACATATCGCTCCTGGCTCTCGTTGCACCAGATTTCTTTGGGCGCCATGCCAGACTCTTCCAGCTGGATGGCACGCAGATCGAAACGGGCGCCACGGCCGGCGTCGTTGGTCA
The DNA here is from genome assembly GCF_025356155.1 of Rhodoferax sp. Classification (GTDB taxonomy): domain Bacteria; phylum Pseudomonadota; class Gammaproteobacteria; order Burkholderiales; family Burkholderiaceae_C; genus Allorhodoferax. The sequence goes on from NZ_JANXUQ010000172.1 coordinate 15,787, forward strand.
ATTCGGGAAAGGCGTTGGAGAGCCCCCCGGCGCCCACATCATGGATCGCCAGAATGGGGTTGCCTGAATGCCCTTCACCACCCTGCCCCAGCATCCAGCACTGGTTGATAACTTCTTGCGCCCGGCGCTCGATCTCGGGGTTGCCGCGCTGCACGGAGTCAAAGTCCAACTCGGCGGCGTTGGCGCCCGTTGCCATGGAGCTGGCCGCGCTGCCGCCCATGCCGATGCGCATGCCAGGGCCGCCCAGCTGGATCAGCAGGCTGCCGGCCGGGAATTCGATCTTATGGGTCTGTGTGGAATCGATGATGCCCAGGCCGCCGGCGATCATGATGGGCTTGTGGTAACCGCGCTGCACGGTGTCCACATCGCTGGCCACGCTCTGCTCGTATTCGCGGAAGTAGCCCAAGAGGTTGGGTCGGCCGAATTCGTTGTTGAAGGCTGCACCGCCCAAGGGGCCTTCGACCATGATCTGCAGCGGGCTGGCAATGTGCTCAGGCTTGCCAAAGTCATCAACTCCGGGCGTTGGCCACAGCTTGGACACGGTAAAACCGGTCAAACCCGCCTTGGGCTTGGAGCCGCGGCCGGTGGCACCTTCGTCACGGATCTCGCCGCCCGCGCCGGTGGATGCGCCGGGGAATGGGGAGATGGCCGTGGGGTGGTTGTGGGTTTCCACCTTCATCAGGATGTGGTTGGTCTCGCTACTCTTTTCATAGCTGGACAGGCTTATTCCACGAGGGCTATAGCCAGATTGGCTCTTCATGCCTGCTGATTTGGCAACAAAGCGTTCGACGACTACCCCCTCCATGACGGAAGCATTGTCCGAATACGCCACCAGCATGTGCTGCGGGTTCGTCGCGTGCGTGTGGCGGATCATGCCGAACATGCTCTGGTCCTGCGCCACGCCGTCGATCGTGAACTGGGCGTTGAAGATCTTATGGCGGCAGTGTTCGCTGTTGGCCTGGGCAAACATCATCAGTTCCACATCGGTGGGGTTACGGCACAGCGTGGTGAAGGCGTTGACCAGGTAGTCGATCTCGTCAGCGGCCAAGGCCAGGCCGAACTGGGTGTTGGCCTTGACCAGGGCGTCCTTGCCGCCCTTGAGCACATCCACATGGTCCATGGGCGCGGCTTGCAGCGCGCCAAACAGGCCCAAGGCTTGGGCGCGCTCCAGCATGGCGCTTTCGGTCATGCGATCGTGCAGCACGGCGGCTATCTGTTGGAGTTGCTCCGCAGTCAGAGCCGTCTTGCTCAGCAGGCCATTCTTCAATGTCAGGCGGTATTCAACAAGGCGTTCGATACGCCTGACGGCCAGACCGCAGTTGTGCGCAATGTCCGTGGCCTTGGATGCCCATGGCGACACGGTGCCCAGGCGGGGCGACACCACGATCAGCGGGCCGTCGGTAGGGCCGGTGTAGGGGTCGCCATAGGTCAGCAGGGCGGCCAATTGGGCGCTCAGTGCGGCATCGGGCGCCACATCACTGGCAACCAGGTGCACAAAGCGGGCCGAAATGCCGGAGATTTTCTCGTGGATGCCCTGCAGCGTGGGCAGGAGTTGTTGAACGCGGAAGCTGCTCAGGGCGTTGCTGCCCTCGAATTGGGTGATGTGCAGAGTCACTGGGGCGGCCTGGAAGGAAGTGTGCGCTGAATGGGCACAGGGTTAGAGTGCGAAGATTTTACCCGCCCCTCCATACCCATTCACAATGGCGCGCATGCGGTAGTCCGGCACACTTGACCTTCCCACCGTGGAAAGCCTGATAGTGGGATCGACTGCATGCATACAGCAGATATGGAGCACACCATGGACCCCTTGATGAACATCGGAGAAGCGGCCAAGGCGGCGGGCGTCTCAACCAAGATGATCCGCAACTATGAACAGATTGGCCTTTTGCCACCGGCCGAGCGTAGCGGCGCGGGGTACCGCTTGTATGGTTTGCGGGATGTGTCGGTGCTGCGTTTCATCCGGCAGTCGCGGCGGCTGGGTTTCTCCATGGAGCAGATTGCCGCGCTGATAGGCATGTGGGGCGATGACACGCGCTCCAGCCGCGAGGTCAAGGCCGTGGCCCAACGCCATCTGGACGAGCTGGAAGAAAAAATGCGCGAAATCACCGAAATGAAGGACGCCCTGCAGCGCTTGGTCACGGCCTGCAAGGGCGACGACCATGCCGCCTGCGCCATTCTGGACAATCTGGCGGTGGACAGCCCCACGGCACCCCAACACAGCGCCACGCTGAACAAGGCCAAGCGCGGTGAACGGGTAGCCCGCCAGCCCGAAAAGAATCCTTCAGACCCCGGCAGCCATATCGACCTAATGGCGTGGATGCGGGGTGCAGCGAGAGCACACGCCCAGTAGAATTGAAACCCTATGTTCCGCTTGCGCATCCTGTTGGCCTGGATCTTGATGACTGCACTCCCCGTGCAGGGATTCGCCGCGGCGTCCATGCTGTTTTGCGGCATGGGTGCGCAACACCACAGCGCCTCAGCCGCGGATGCGCCACACGACCACACTGCAATGCTCGCGCATGCAGACGACGAACATTCGTACACCAAGGCGACGGTTGCCACGCGCGGCGCCCTGCCCAATGCACAGAAAAATACACAGAACAATAAGCAGCACAAGTGCAGCATCTGCGCGGCCTGTTGCAATGGTGTCGCCCTTGTCGGGCTGCAGCAATCGATGGCGGTAGCACCTGCTGCACAGGCTGAATTGGCCGAACCACTGGTGCTGATTCACACCATCCCCTCCCCCGTCCCCGACAAGCCGCCTCGCGCTTGAACCCAACCCGGCCCGCTGTCTTTACCAACAGCGGGCTGCGGATGCATTGCTACGTCTGCCATTGCCCAGCATCGCGCTGGAACTCTGGCGTTTATTTTTTTCATTGTGCGAGGACTTCATGCCCCTACGATTGCCCATTTCTTGGCTTTTCGCTCTGCCTGCGCTGGCTGTGTTGACAGCAACGGCCCAAGTGAACACACCACCCGTCGCGCCGACGCCTACAACCACTAAAGCCCTAGCAGCAATCCCAACCGCTGCTACCACTTTTTCCTACCGATCCGTCTTTGACGGCTACCAACCGTTTACAGACCAGAAGGTATTGCCGTGGAAGGAAACCAACGCCACGGTCGAAAAAATTGGCGGATGGCGAGCCTATGCCAAGGAAGCAGCGGAACCCGCCGCCGTAGACCCACGGGCGCCCGCAGCTTCCACCAATCCTGCCGCTAACCCCCATGCTGGCCATGGAAAACAGTGACAGAAACCACCATGCACACACCATTTAGACTCATCTCCGTCAGCGCTGCCGCGTTGCTCTTCACAGGCTGTGCAACGGTAAACTTCGACCAGACCTTGAACGAAGCCCGCCAGAACAGCCAGGGATTCGTCCCCGACACACTGGAACTGCGACAAACTGATGCGCAACGCCGAGCCAGCGCAAAGCGCAGCGAACAACTGCTGTCCCAACCGCTGAGCATGTCCGACGCGGTGCAACTGGCGCTGGCCAACAGCCCGGCCTTGCAGTCTCTACTAGCGCAAAGCTGGGACGACATGGCAAACATCAACCAGTCGGGCAGACTAGCCAATCCCTTGCTAACGTTTGAGCGCACCCAGCTCTTAAACGAAGTGGAGTTGAACCGATCGCTGTCCATAGGCCTTCTGGATCTACTGACCCTGCCCCGGCGCTTGGGCATGGCGCGCAACCAACTTGCGCAGGCCAATATCCAACTCAGTGCCAACGTAGTCGACCGCGTCGCCGAGGCGCGCCAAGCCTGGGTGCGCGCGGTAGCGGCCCAACAGACCGCCCAGTACGCCGAGCAGGTCAACAGAGCGGCCCAAGCCAGTGCAGAGCTGGCCAAACGCATGCAACAGGTCGGTAACTTCAACAAGCTACAGCGCGCGCGCCAGCATGTGTTTTATGCCGACGCTATCGCGCAATTGGCCTTGACCCGGCATGCGGCCCTGGCGGCTCGGGAGGAACTGGTCCGGCAATTGGGTCTGGACGACGCGCAGACCGCCATGCTGAAGCTGCCCGATCGTCTGCCGGACCTACCCGATCAACCGCGGGATGCTAGCGAGCTCGGCGCCACGGCCATGGAACAGCGTCTGGATGTGCGGCAAGCGAAAGTACAACTGGAGGGCGCTGGCAAGGCCCAGGGCTTGACCCTGCTGGGCACGCTGGCCAATATGGAGCTCGGCGTGCGGCGGGATACCGTGACGGACACCAGCAGCGGCACATCCGCCGATCGCAATGGCTACGCGCTGGCGATTCGCCTGCCGGTGTTCGACTGGGGAGGTGATCAGCGCGCGGCCATGAACGCCCAAACACTGGCCGCTGCCTACCACTACGAGAGCGTGATCCGCGCCGCAGCGCCGCAACTGCGGACCAGCTATTCCGCCTACCGCACCAGCTACGACCTGGCCCGGCACTACCGCGACGAGATCGTGCCACTGCGCAAAGCCATGGCAGAGGAAAACGTGCTGCGCTACAACGGCATGTTGATTGGCGTGTTCGAACTACTGGCTGAGACCCGCGAGCAAATCACCAGCGTGATGTCTGCCATCAACGCGCAGCAACAGTTCTGGCTCGCCGATGCGGGCCTATCCACAGCCTTGCTGGGTAAACCCCAAACACAAATCACACCATGAACAACAGACGCAATTTTTTAAGTGGCGCTGGCGCCATCACCGGCGCCGTACTGGCCACATCGGTCAGCAAAGTGTCGATGGCCGCATTGCCCGAGCCGGTACTGCAAACCAAGCCCGACACCATGCCGCCGCTGGCCCCTGCCACTGGTCGCCCGTACAACCCAGTGGTCACGTTGAATGGCTGGACACTGCCATGGCGCATGAACCAGGGGGTCAAGGAGTTTCACTTGGTTGCAGAACCTGTGGTCCGCGAGATGGCGCCCGGCTTCAAAGCCCACCTGTGGGGCTATAACGGCCAGTCGCCTGGGCCCACCATCGAAGTGGTCGAGGGCGACCGGGTGCGCATTTTCGTCACAAACAAGCTGCCAGAGCACACCAGTGTGCACTGGCACGGCCAGCGCGTGCCCAATGGCATGGATGGTGTCAGCGGTTTGACCCAACAGTCCATTCAACCGGGCAAGACTTTTGTCTACGAGTTTGTGGCGCGGCGCGCCGGCACTTTTATGTACCACCCGCATGCAGATGAGATGACGCAGATGGCCATGGGCATGATGGGTTTCTGGATAACACATCCCAAGGCTCAACACCCCCAGATCGCCACAGTAGACCGCGACTTTGTTTTCCTGCTCAACGCCTACGACATAGACCCCGGCGCTTACACGCCCAAAACAATGACGATGCTGGACTTCAACCTTTGGAGCTGGAACAGCCGCGTCTTCCCGGGAATAGACCCGCTGGTGGTCCGCAAAAATGACAAGGTTCGCATACGCATGGGTAACCTGACGATGACCAACCACCCCATCCACATCCACGGCCATGAGTTCACCGTGACCGGCACCGATGGCGGGCCGGTACCCCACAGCGCGCGCTGGCCCGAGGTGACAACTGATGTGGCCGTTGGCCAGATGCGCCAGATCGAATTTGTGGCCGATGAAGAAGGCGACTGGGCCTTCCATTGCCACAAGAGCCACCACACGATGAATGCCATGGGGCACGACCTACCCACGATGATTGGCGTGGACCACCGCCAGGTGGCACGCGAGATCACCAACGTCATTCCCGACTACATGGTCATGGGCGAGCGCGGCATGGCCGACATGGGCGAGATGGAAATGCCCATACCCGACAACACCGCCAAGATGATGACGGGCGAAGGCCCGTTCGGATCGGTGGAAATGGGCGGCATGTTCTCGGTGATGAAGGTACGCAAGAACCAGAAGGCCGGTGATTACAAAGATCCCGGTTGGTACAAACATCCGCCCGGTGAGGTCGCCTACGAGTGGACCGGAACGTTACCTAACCCCGCGCGATTTGCAGCCGAGGGCGGCCAGACCATGAAGGCCCAGAACATGCCGGCCAAAGAAGTCGAAGTCCAAGTCCGTAAACCCGTAGTGGGCGGTATGGGCAACATGCAACATTAATCAACCATTAAATAGAAGGAAACACCATGAAAACCATTAACACTCTCAAATTGATAGCGATATGCGTAATGCTTACGAGGGCTGCAGCCGTTTTCGCTTCCGGCAACCATGCCGGAGGCCATGCCCACACTGAAGATGCCATTGGCAAAGCCGGCGATGCCGCCAAGGTAAGCCGCACCGTCACTGTGGATATGAGTGACGCCATGCGCTTCAACCCTTCATCCATCTCCGTCAAACAGGGTGAGACGATTCGCCTCATTGCTAAAAACTCTGGGGCTATCAAACACGAACTGGTGTTGGGCACGGAGAAGGAACTCAAAGAACACAACGAGGTGATGAAGAAAAACCCGGAGATGGAGCATGCAGACGCCAACATGGTGACCGTCGCACCGGGCAAAACTGGCGAAATCATCTGGCAATTCACCAAGGCCGGCAAAGTGAATTTCGCCTGCCTGCAACCGGGTCACTACGATGCCGGCATGAAAGGCATCGTAACCGTGGGGGGCAGCTCAATGGCGTCTGCAGATACCAAGAAAGAAACCCCGACGGTGGCTGAACCTGGTGCCATGACCGAAGGAGAAATTCGCAAGGTCGATATGGACAACAAAAAAATCACCATCAAACACGGAGAGATCAAAAACCTCGACATGCCCGGCATGACCATGGTGTTTCAAGTGAAGGACGACGCCATGCTGAGCCGGGTCAAGGCCGGAGACAAGGTGCGTTTCACGGCAGAAAAAATGGGCGGTGCCATGGTGGTGACTGATATTCAAGCCTCACCGTAAAGCGTTTCAAACTTTTTTGAACGGAAGCATCAGGACCTCACGCAACGCGTTACTTTCCGGGTATCGGCTGGGTTCGAAGACCCCTAACCCGGCAGGTAAGCGCCGTGGCCGGTAAACAAAGGTCCCGAAGACCAAATCCCAAAACGGGGTCAAAACACCATAGTTCTTGGCCTCGTGCAAGTCAGTACTGTGGTGAAAGCGGTGCAACTCGGTACCGACCAGCAGGTAATTCAGGGGTCCAGCCTTGATGTCCACATTGAAGTGCGACACCAAGCCTTGCAATCCCATCAAGGCATTGAATAGAAAGATGGATTCCGGCCGTGCGCCCAGCACGACCAGAGGCAACTGGACGATGGCCAGTGAAATCAGAAAATTAAGGGGATGGCCTACCGGATGCATCAATAAATAGACACGGTCAGGCAGGTGATGCGCTACATGCACCTTCCAAAGTGCGGCGCCCCAGCGGCCTGGACCTTCATGGCTGAGCCGGTGATACCAGTATTGAAATAATTCAAAGACCAGCAGCAGCCCCAGAAATTCCGTAGCAATGGAGGTATTGGCGACGATGCCAGTGTTTAGACGACTGAGATCCAACGCAAGCCAACCCAGTCCCAGCTTCAGTAAACCGGCAATGCCGCCATTGACGACCATGTACTTCAGATCTCGCTTGAAACTCGTCCAACTCATTTTCCACTCAAGTTTGGCTGGATGGAGGTGTTCAACAGCCAGCAACACCCCCATACGCGCGCCAGCCATCCACGCAAAGACCGTTGCCAGGTCCCAGTGCAACGTCAATGCGCCAAAATAAAGCGCTAGCGTGCTTGCCAATAGCAACGGGTAGAAAAAATAAGTCACAAAGTTGGTCATGGTGTTCACCTCACTGCAATATCGATGGTCTTGCTGTCGGGGCCAGCTGTAAAAGCAAGCTTGCGAAAACTGGGCATACCGGACAACAAGCTCAGTTCAAACCCATTGGAAAAACCCAAGGGCTCTGCGGGTAGCCGCAGAAAGTTGTGGTCCAAATCGTTGTTGCCATTGACGTCATGGAACACGATCAGCGCATATCTTCCATTTGCCAAATTGGCAAAGGTCAGCTGCGCCCTGCGCTCCACAATGAACTGGGTCTGCTTCAGGTGGGGTTTGCCAAATACGTCCTCCCCCTCGTGAAACAGATTGGCTACCACCTGACCCTGGCTGTTTTGCAAACCCTGCACGTTAACGTATAAATCGCTATGCCCGGTATCCTGGGCGTGTGCTAAGCCGCCAATCAAGACACACAGGCCGATAAGCGTTGACCGAGCGCTCAGCGAGCGGCGTGGCTGTTTCCTGAATTGCATAGAATCACCTTTTTGATAATGGACATGATGTTCAATAAGTAACTTCATGGTCGTTATCTTCGGGGTGTGATGCCAACCTGCAAAGCACCACGCAAGGCAAACTGTTCGATAGCAGACACAACACCCGTCGGTGTTCAGGAGAATTCCATGAAAACACGCCCGCCTTTATCCGTGGAAGTGGTTGACCGCCGTATACAACGGACCCGTGACGCCATACGCGAAGCGATGATGGCACTGATGGTGGAGCGTGGGTGGGATGCGATTGACGTGCAAACCCTGTGTGACCACGCCAACATCGGGCGGTCCACCTTCTACCAGCACTACGCAAACAAGGAAGAACTACTCAAAGCGAACTTCGCAGGGTTGCGCAACGCGCTGATGGCACAGGCAGTGGCGCAAGCCGCTGCACCGGGGCAATTGGCGTTTGTGCCAGGTCTGATCGCCCATGTGTACGAAGCTCAGGACGTGTTTCGCGCTTTGCTGGGACGTCGGTCGGGTCACTATGTGCAAGACCGCTTTCGCGAATTGCTGATCGAGTTGGTAGTGGCTAACGCGCCTAAAGCCAAGACGCGGAATTGGCAGTCTACGGCCCAGGCCCACTATTTGGGCGGAGCATTGTTTGAACTGTTGGCCTGGTGGTTGGGCAACAACCGGCCGCAGAAACCAAAAGACATTGAGGCACTCTTCTACCTTTGGAGCAAGCCCGTGCTCGCACTTCCAGAGCCGTGATCAATGTCCATGCCGATGGTGAATATCAGGAAAATGGTCATGGCTATGCTTGGTCGTTACATGCGTATGGAGATGAACATGTTCACCCTTTCCATTCCATTCAAAGTCATGGGTGTGCTGGTGGTGCGCATCATGCGTGTGGGGATGCTCGTGCACGAGGGGCTCGTGCTCATGCTCATGTTCGTGCTTTTCCGTCAGGTGCAACCACACACCAATCCCCATCAGCAAAGCCGCCATCCAAAACCGGAGCCCGGTTGACTCACCAAACGCCAGCAGGGAGATAAGCGCTCCGATAAATGGTGCGGTAGAGAAGTAGGCGCCAGTGCGCGCCGCGCCCAGCCCCCTCAGCGCCAGCACAAACATCACCAAGCTGAAACCGTAGCCCAGTAGTCCCACCGTCATTGTTTCCAGGGTGAGGACGGCACTAGGCAATGTGGCACCTAAAACCCAGGCCAACAGCGTGTTGACAATCCCGGCCATGATGCCCTTGCTGCCAGCGATAAACAGGGCATCGGAAGCCGAAACTTTGCGCGTCAGGTTGTTGTCAATGGCCCAGCACAGACAAGCCACGCCCACCAGCAATGGCCCTATCCAATCGGATGAGCGGCTATTCTGCATGGGCCAGGACAGGACCAAGCCGCCGGCGACGATAGCAGCCATGCCCAGAACGATGCGCCTATCGGCGTTTTCTCTGAAGACCACCCAGGCGATCACAGCCGTCAACACAGCCTCCAGATTCAGTAGCAGTGATGCGCTGGACCCACTGGTTGTCATCAACCCAAACATCAAGGCCACCGGGCCTACCACCCCACCAAAGAAAATAGCACCCAATAACCAAGGCCACTCGGTGCGGGTCAGCCCGGACGATTGCCACCCACGGTCGCGCACCAGGCGAATGATCGTAAGCCCCAGGCCGCTACCTAGATACAGCAACCCGGCCAGCAGTACAGGGGAGATGTCCCCCACCAGCAACTTGGCAAATGGAGTGCTGGCGCCAAACAGGGCGGCAGCCAGGAGCGCGAAGAGGACGTTGCGGTTCATACCGTGATTGTCGGGCAAGGAAGTAGTGCGCCCATCTTGCACGGGGCCTAAGCATTGGGTGCCAACAAGAAACAGCACAACGTGGTGTGCGCGCGTGTGTTGCCGCACCGTCAGCGTGAACCAATAGGGCGACGATGGGCATCCTATCTATCAAGGGATTCAGGAGAACGAAATGCTTACCCCAACAGAAATCGAATGTCTGCGCGCATGCCAAGAATGCGCAACAGCTTGCCTTCAGTGTGCAACAGCATGTCTGAAGGAAGACAACCCAAAGCCGATGGCGCGCTGCATCGCCTTGGACTTCGAGTGTGCAGACATATGCCGCTTAGCCGCTACGTCCATCGCTTCCCGCGGTACGCAAATGGTCGCCTTGTGCGCTCTTTGCGCCACCGCATGCAAAGCCTGCGCTGCTGAATGTGCCAAACATGCGATGGACCATTGCCAAAAATGCGCCGAGGCGTGCGAGCGTTGCGCTGATGCCTGCCACAGCATGGCGAAGTAATTTTTAACTCTCAACCAAGGAAGCATTCATGAACTACACAGTACGCAAATCAGTTCGGGCTCAATTCCTCATTCTTGTTGCAGCGCTCTTGCTTGCCTCTACAGCGGTGTGGGCACAAACCGCTATGCCCATGACCGCTACCACTAGCGCACCGAAAGCCGAGATGCAGAGCAGCATGATGGGTTCGCCCGATATGAAGCAATCGATGAAAGCCGGCATGGACGACATGCAAAAGATGCAGATGTCCGGCGACACGGACAAGGACTTTGCGATGATGATGAGAATGCACCATCAGCAAGCCTTGGACATGGCGGACATGGAATTGGCGCATGGAAAATCAACGGAGTTGAAAGCCATGGCGAAAAGAATCATCTCAGGGCAGAAGAAAGAGATTGCCCAATTTGACCAGTGGCTGACGAAGAAAAAATGACTACGAAGTTGTTGAAAAGTTTGGTTTGCCACTCATCGTTTGGCGAAATAGAGCACACAACCCGCGAGCCGCAATAGCGCTGGGGCTAACAACACCCAACGAAAATCAGAGTGCAGTAAAAAATTACTTGCACTCATCAACGCAACGGTCAACATACCGGTAAGACCGATGGTTCAGCATGTGCTGCGCAATCGCAATCGCAATCGCAATCGCAATGGCATCGCTACGCGAGCAACATACACGGTCAGTACGCCGCAGCCTGTAATGAAGCCTCCCATGACGATAAACACCCGCTGCAACCAAACCTCAAGACCCGGGGTATTGGACCGGACCTGATCGCCTGCGACGCCCATAAAACGCAGGTCTTCTGGCAACAAAGGAGGTCTTAGAAAAATAAAGTACAGGCCCAGGACCACAAGCCAAGCTCCGCAAGCGGTCAGCATCGAGGTCGAAACCGCTTGGGCTTTAACTAGTGAAGCCATTTTTCACACCGGATCATTTCAAACCAGAACCGGTTTGTCTGGCAACTCGTTTCGGTTAACTCCGTCAGCAGGAAAGTGCTTGGACAAGTGCTGGGTGAGTGCTTTTATACCGGTGACGACGCCGCCTTCATAGTTCGACTGCTTGAAGTCGCCCTCCATCTGACGGCAAATCTTGCTCCACGCTTCAAGATCTATCTTGGCGTGAATGCCGCGGTCCGCCACGATCTCTACCGCCCGGTCCGCGAGCAACAGGTAAATCAACAAACCGTTGTTGTGCTCGGTATCCCAAACGCGCAGTTGCGCAAACAGTTCAATCGCGCGGTCTCGGGGTGACTGTCCCTTGAACAGCGCAGCGCCGTCCAACGCGTCTTCCACTGCAAATCGGATCTCACCAACATGCGCGGCCTCGCTGGCCTTGATGGTCTGCTCAATCGCCTTCAACGTGTGTGGAGGAAAAGCCTTTGTGACCTGGTGTTGGGTGGTCAGCAAATGCTTGACGATGCGTTTGAATTTCATGATTACCACCTCCCCGACGCGCCACCACCACCGAAACCGCCACCACCGCCACTAAAACCGCCACCCCCACCTCCACGTCCGCCGCCTCCCATGCCGCCGTAATAACCACCGACTCCACGTCCCAGCATGCCACCGCCCAGCAGCGTGACCAACAGCGCAACCACACCAGCCCCCACGGCCATCGCCACCGCGCCGAGCGCAAACCAGGCAATCACAGCGACGACGCCACCCGTCACCACCGAGCCCATCACTTTGCCCAAAACACTGCGCAGCACCCCGCCAACCGCCAGGGCAACGATAAAGAATACGGGTAACGACTGCTGCATGTTGCTCTGGCTCTCGCCACGCACGCCGCTAGGCACTGGCAGGGGTTCGCCCTCTACAACGCGGATGATTTGCGCGACCCCAGCGGTGATACCGCCAAAATATTCTTGTGCCTTGAACTGCGGCAGCATGGTCTCACTGATGATGCGTTTGCTGGTGACGTCGGTCAGCGCGCCTTCGAGCCCGTAGCCGACCTCGATGCGCACCGCGCGGTCGTTCTTGGCAACCACCAGAATGGCGCCGTCATCGACGCGCTTGCGCCCGAGCTTCCACTTTTCGGCAACGCGCAAAGCGAACTGCTCGATTTCTTCGGGCGCTGTCGTGGCGACCATCAGCACCGCCAGCTGACTGCCCTTCTTGGCCTCAAACGCGACCAGCGTTTGCTCCAGAGTCGCTTTTTGCTCCGCAGTGAGTGTGCCGGTCTGGTCAATGACATGCCCGGTCAGTGGGGGAACCGGAACCTGCGCTGCGGCCAGCGCAGTCCAGGCGAGCGCGAACACCAGCAGCAGTGCCCGGCCGACTGTATGGATGGCCTTGCCGGTGATCACTGGGCTACCCCAGACGCAGGGCCTGTGGGTTTGGTCGGCACGGCGTCAAAACTAACCGTGGGCGGTTTAGAGATTTCCTTTTCATTCTCGACGGTGAAATTGGCTTTCTCTTTGTAGCCCATCGCCATAGCGGTCAGATTGGATGGGAAAGAGCGCACCGTCACGTTATAGCTTTGCACCGCAGTGATATAACGGTTGCGGGCGACGGTGATGCGGTTCTCAGTACCCTCCAGCTGGGCAGACAGATCGCGAAAACCCTGGTTGGCCTTGAGGGACGGATAACTTTCTGAAACGGCCATCAACCGGGACAACGCACCGGTCAATTGGCCCTGCGCCTGTTGAAATTTCTGAAAGGCCGCCGGGTCGTTGACCAGCTCTGGCGTGGCCTGGATGGATGTGGCCTTGGATCGCGCTTCGACCACCTTGGTCAGCGTGTCCTGTTCAAACTTTGCCTCGCCCTTGACCGTGCTGACCAAATTAGGAACCAGGTCCGCACGACGCTGGTATTGGTTGACAACCTCGGACCAGCTCGCCTTGACCTGCTCATCGTTGGTTTGAAACGTGTTGTAGCCGCAGCCTGTGAGGCTCAGTGCCAGGGTTGCCGCAAGGGCCGTCGATAGTTTTCGCATGGTTTCCTCTTTTAAATCTTCAGGGTTTAGCCAACGCAGCCGATTGCCGGTGATGCGTGGCCAACATGTCGTAGTCCGCAGCCATGGCCTCATAACCCGTGATCAGTGAGTTGCAATGGGTTTCCATATTGGCGTTGCCGCGCCCATTGGCCACTTGCCGTTGGTAGGCCTTGATCATGTCACGGTGCTCTGCCGCTTTGACCCGCGCCGCCGCCGCTTCACCGTCGTAGTAGGCCACCAGCGCTTCATGGTCGGTGCGGGTATGTGCCGCTTCAATCCGCTGTTGCAAATTCAGCGTTGGTGCGGACTTTGCCGTGTCAGCGCAGCCACTCAGCGCAAGACTGCCAAAAAGCATGGCCGAAGCGGCGAAACGCGCGAACTTGAAAATCGTGCACATACGGTCTCCTGTTTCCTAATGGCTACTGCGTCGAATAGCCAGGCAAAGATTAGCACCCTAAGAGTCTTCAGCAGTTGATATTCATCAACCCCGCCACTCTGAATGCACACAAAAATGGATTGTGACGCGGCGATATGCGCTGTGTCGCCATTCAAGTGAAGGAGTCGCAACCATGAACCGCGATCACCTCAAGCCTGACCCGGCGAACGCGGCTCCCGCTATCCAGCAGGTTCAAGCAATCGGCATGGTCTACACCTGCCCCATGCACCCCGAGATACGCCAGGACCACCCCGGCAATTGCCCTAAGTGCGGCATGGCGCTGGAGCCGGTGATGCCCACTTTGGAGGAAGACGACAACTCTGAATTGCGCAACTTCGAGCACCGCTTCTGGTGGACCTTACCGTTCACCGCCATCGTGTTTGTATTGGCCATGGCGGGCCATCGCCTGCAGTGGATGGACATGGCCGTGCAAATTTAGGTCGAGTTTGCGTTGGCCACGCCGATGGTGCTGTGGGCCGGTTGGCCCTTCCTTGCGCGCGGCGCGCAGTCCATCATCCACCGCAGCCCCAACATGTGGACGCTGATCGGCTTGGGCACCGATACGGCCTATGTGTACAGCGTGGTGACATAAGGCAGCTGTGCCGGAGACGAATCGATGCTGACGGGCGAACCACTGCCGGTCAGCAAGCGCGTGGGCGACAAGGTGGGTACCCTCACCGAAGGCCACCCCCGCTTTGACCGCGCTATCGCGGCCACCGGCTTTGATGCCGACGAGGTGCTGCGCCTGTGGTAGACAAAGTGATGTTCCATTGCGCAATGGCCCACGTGATCGCGCAGACGCGATATGGGTAATGTCTGGCCTACTTGCTAATCATCAAACGGGTTCACCACTGGCACGCCGCAGCCCATAAAGTCGCGCACATTGCGTGTGGCCAGCACCAACTGGTGCTCCATGGCCGTGGCGGCGATCAGCATATCGGGGGCGCTGCGAACAATGCCTTAGGCCTGAAATTGTCCGCGCATGGCGCCAGCGCGCTGCGCGACGGTTGGCGTGATGGGGTAAACCGCATGCAGTTGCTCCACCAGCGCGTTGAACAACGCTAATTTTCGGGTGTTGGGCTGCCAAGCCAGGCCACAGTGCGCTTCTTCCAAGGTGATGGTCGAAATAGCCATCAACTCCACCGACTGCAACCACTGCATCACGTGTGCGTCGGCTGTTTTTTTGACGAATTCGCTGATGACATCCGTGTCGGCCAAAACAATGGTGGTGCTCACAGCGGGTCAGTTCTGGACGGTGTCAGAAAAGGCATTGCCACGTTGCCACGCGGTTTTCCGTGGGGAAGACTGTGCTGCGTCAAGCCCGGTTTCGTCTTGCGGCGCAAATTTGTCCCGCAGGCCTTGCACGCGGTCAAAAAGACTTCGCGCATCGGTTTGCACAGCGACTTGGTTGCGTGCAAAGTAGTCGGTTGACACCAGTACCGCCACCGGTTTATTGCGGTTGGTAATGAATTGGGGCTGCTGCTGCGCGAGCGCAATCAGGGACGACAGTTGCTGGCGCGATTGGGCGATTGAAATAGACATAAAGACCTTTCATGCACACATAATATGTACATATTAGACAGGCATGGCGAGGTCAAGCCAGATGAAAACTGGACCTAATGGAGAAACTGCAAAAAAGAACGACGTATCGTCCCCGGGAACGACGACGGTGATCGCGCGGGCGAGATAGAAGGAAGATGCCTGTCGGCACTACTATCAACTTGATAGCGGCATACGCATATTCCACGAGGGCTACAGCCCGATTTCATCACGACAAATTAGCAGTAAACCTAAATTGGGGTATGCAGGCTTATTTCCAGGCTATTTGCTGTGAAGCAGCCGCCTGCGCCGCATCAGCAAATACGCCGCCGGAACCACAAACATCGACAACAGCGGCGCCGTGATCATGCCGCCCACCATAGGCGCGGCAATGCGCTGCATCACTTCGGAGCCGGTGCCTGTTCCCCACATGATGGGGAACAGGCCAGCCAGAATCACCGCAACCGTCATCGCCTTGGGGCGCACCCGCAGCACGGCCCCATCCATGATGGCGTCCAGCAAATCGTCTGCCGTGGTCTTACCCTGGGCGATGCGCGCATCCCACTCCTGCTTGAGGTACAGCAGCATGATGACGCCGAACTCTGCCGACACACCGGCCAGCGCGATGAAGCCCACCGCCCCGGCCACCGACAGGTTGTAGCCCAGCAGGTACAGCAGCCAAATGCCGCCCACCAGCGCAAACGGCAGCGTCAGCATGATCAGCAGCGCCTCGCCCAGGCTGTTGAAGGTCAGATACAGCAACACAAAGATGATCAGCAGCGTGAAGGGCACCACCAGCTTGAGCTTGGCGGTAGCGCGCTCCAGAAACTCAAACTGCCCGGACCAGGAGATGGAATAGCCGGGTGGCAACGCCACTTGCTTGGCAACAGCCGCCTGCATGTCTTGCACGGCAGAGCGCAAATCACGGCCACGAATATCCACATAGACCCAGCCCGACAAACGCGCGTTTTCGCTACGCAGCATGGGTGGGCCGTCGGTGACACGCACATCGGCCACGTCGGACAACACCAAGCGCTGGCCGCGTTCGGTGATGATGGGCAGGCTGCGCAGTTTGTCCAGCGAGTCGCGTGTTTCACGCGGGTAACGCACATTGATGGGGAAGCGTTGCAGGCCGTCCACCACCTCACCGATGTTGTCACCGCCCACCGCCGAGCTGATGACCGATTGCACGTCGGCGATGTTCAGGCCAAAGCGTGCGGCGGCGTCGCGCCGGATGTTGACATCCACATAGCGGCCACCGGTCAGGCGTTCGGCCAAGGCGCTGCTGACGCCAGGCACGTCCTTCAATGCGCGTTCGATCTCCCCGGTTAATCGATCAATGGTGGCCAGGTCGGTCCCCGCCACCTTGACCCCGACCGGGCTCTTGATGCCAGTGGCCAGCATGTCGATGCGGTTGCGGATCGGTGGCACCCAGATGTTGGACAAGCCCGGCACCTTGACGATAGCGTCCAGCTCCTCGACCAGCTTGTCCTGCGTCATGCCAGGCCGCCATTGGTCACGCGGCTTGAATTGGATGGTGGTTTCAAACATCTCCAACGGCGCAGGGTCAGTGGCGGTCTCCGCCCTGCCCGCCTTGCCGTATACGCTGGCCACCTCGGGGACAGTCTTGATCAAGCGGTCCGTCTGTTGCAACAACTCGGTAGCCTTGCCCGCGGACAGCCCGGGCAGCGCGGACGGCATGTACAGCAGGTCGCCCTCGTCCAGGCGTGGCATGAATTCGCCGCCTATATGTTGCAGGGGCCACAGGCTAAGTACCAATGTTATGGCCGCGACCACCAGCGTCAACTTGGGCGCACGCAGCACCACGCTCAACAGCGGCCGATAGATGGCAATCAACAGGCGATTCAGCGGATTGGCCTTTTCATCGGGTATACGACCACGTATTAAATATCCCATCAACACCGGAATCAGCGTGGCCGATAAACCAGCGGCGGCGGCCATCGCATAGGTCTTGGTAAAAGCCAGCGGCGAGAACAAGCGCCCTTCTTGCGCCTCCAGCGTAAACACGGGGATGAAGGATAGCGTGATGATCAACAGCGAGAAAAACAACGCCGGGCCCACCTCGGCTGCGGCATCGCCAACGACCTGCCAGCGCGCCTCGCCCTGCAGCGTTTCACCGGGATGGTCGTGGCCCCATTGCTCAATGTGTTTGTGGGCGTTTTCTATCATCACCACCGCCGCATCGACCATGGCGCCAATGGCAATCGCAATGCCGCCCAGCGACATGATGTTGGCATTGACGCCCTGGTAGTGCATGACGATAAAAGCCGCCAGAACGCCCAACGGCAGCGAGATGATGGCCACCAGGGCCGAGCGCAGGTGGAACAGAAAGATAAAACACACCACGGCGACCACCGCAAACTCTTCCAGCAGCTTGTGGGTGAGGTTGTCTACGGCTCGGGTGATCAGGCCCGAGCGGTCGTAGGTCGGCACAATTTCCACGCCCTTGGGCAGGCTGCCCTGCAGGGAATTGAGCTTGGCTTTGACAGCGGCAATGGTCTCCAAGGCATTCTTGCCCGAGCGCATCACGATGACACCGCCAACCGCTTCACCCTCCCCGTCCAGCTCGCCGATACCGCGGCGCATTTCGGGGCCCATTTGGATGCGTGCCACATCACCCAAGCGCACCGAGACTCCGGCAGAGGTCGTCACCAACGGTATGGCGCGAAAGTCGTCCAGGCTTTGCAGATAGCCCGACGCACGCACCATGTATTCGGCCTCGCCTAACTCCAGCACCGATCCACCGGCCTCCTGGTTGCCCTTCTGAATGGCTTCCACGACTTTGGTATGGGGAATGGCATAGGCGGCCAGCTTGTCGGGGTCCAGCACCACCTGGTATTGGCGCACCATGCCGCCCACCGACGCCACCTCGGCCACATTCGGCACGGTCTTTAACTCGTACTTTAAAAACCAGTCTTGCAGCGCGCGCAGTTGCGATGCATCCTGGACGCCGCTGCGGTCCACTAACGCATATTGGTAAATCCAGCCAACGCCGGTAGCATCCGGCCCTATCGACGCCTTGGCCGCAGCGGGCAGGCGCGATTGCACCTGGTTCAGGTATTCCAGCACCCGAGACCGCGCCCAGTACAGGTCGGTGCCATCCTCAAACAGCACATAGACAAACGAGTCGCCAAAGAACGAGTAACCGCGCACGGTCTTGGCGCCGGGCACTGACAACATGGTGGTGGTTAGCGGATAGGTCACCTGGTTCTCCACCAGGCGCGGGGCCTGGCCGGGGTAGCTGGTGCGGATGATGACTTGCACGTCGGACAGGTCTGGCAAGGCGTCCAGCGGCGTCTTGACGACCGCGTAGATGCCCCAGGCGCACAGCCCCAGCGTGGCCAGCAACACCAGGAAACGGTTGCCAATGGACCAGCGGATCAGCCGGGCGATCATGGCTTGGGTTCCGTTGCCGGTGCGGCATTCAAACGCGCCTCCACACCCTTCAAGCTAGCCTCTGAGTCGATCAAAAACTGCGCGGACACAACCACGCGTTGGCCCACTTGCAACCCGCGCTTGATCTCGGTCTGGCCACCGGATTCGACACCGGCCTCCACCTCGACCGGCCGGTATTTGCCATCGCCCTCGGCCAGCATCACGACGCTGCGTTTGCCGGTCATGATGACGGCCTCGGTGGGGACCAGCAACGCCTTGTTGGCGCCCCTGTCCATGAACTGCATGCTGACAAACATGCCGGGCACCAGGCGTGCCCCGGGGTTGGCCAGCTCCACGCGGGCCTTTAACGTGCGGGTGGCGGCGTTCACATCCGGCAGGATGGCCTGCACCTTGCCGTCAAACGTTGCGCCGGGCACGGCCGGGCTGCGGGCCTGCACCGCGGCGCCCGGTCGCAGCGAGCCCGCCTGGCTCTCTGGCACTTCGGCATTGGCCCACACCGTAGATAGTCCATTGATACGAAACAGTGTTGCGCCCACCGCCACGGCCATGCCGTCACGCACAGCGAGCTCTGTCACCACACCGGCGATCGGCGCAGGGATGGTGGTGCGGGTTTGCGGCTTGCCACTGCGCTCGACCTGCGCAATCTGTTCTTCGTTCATGCCGAGCAAACGCATGCGTTGGCGCGCGCCATCGACCAGGGGGCCGAGGTCGCCCACGTTATTACTGCGCATGGCTTTGAGCGACAGAAACTCTTCCTGGGCCCCTACCCAGTCGGGCACAAACAGGTCAACCAGTGGCTGGCCTTTGCCAACTGCGTCCAGCGTGGCGCGCACATGCAGGCGCTCCACGTAGCCGGTGGCCCGCGCCTGTACCACGGCCAGGTCGCGCTCGTTGAACGCGATGCTGCCCACGGCCGACACCTGCGGTGACACCGTGCCCTCCACAACCTCCGCGGTACGAAGCCCCAGGTTCTGCTGGACGCGCGGGCTGATATTGATGCTGCCCGAGTCCGTTCCACCATCGGCATAGACCGGCACCAGCATCATGTCCATAAAAGGTGATTTGGCCGGCTTGTCGAACTTATTGCCCGGCGTCATGGGGTCGTGGTAATACAAGACCTTGCCGCCGGTGACCGGGTCCATGTCACCGGCCTTGATGCCCGAGGCGATATGCCGGCGGGTTGCCGCTTCGCCCTCGGCAATGCTTTGGGGGGCAGTCGTCTTGGGAGCGATTGGCACGGCCGCTTCCTTGGCAGGCATCGCCATCGTGGGGCTCGCATGGTTGGTTGTGTTTGCGCTGCCACGCTGTAGACCCAGGGCGTACAAACCGCATCCGGCAGCCCCCAGGACGAGCGTGGTAGCCAGCGCAACAAGGGTCAGTGTATTGGTCTTCATGGTTGTTGCTCCTGGCGGTTGGAGGGGGTTCCGGTATCCGGCGTCAGGTAGTGGAGTTGTGCCCACACGCGCGCGGTGTCTTGCTCCACACCCAGTGCCTGCAGGCGGATGTCGATTTCGTCGCGCCGTGCGGCCAGCACACTGGCCAGATCACCCTTGCCAGCGCGGTAACTGCTCAGGGCCGCCTGCGTGCGCTGTTGCGCGATGGGGACCAACTGGTCGTTGAAACGTGCGACACGCTCTTTGCCGCTGTGCCAGTCGTTGAGCAGGCTGCGCACATCGGCTTCGTGGCTGCGCAGCATGTCGTCAAAGCGGGCTTGTGCCTCGCGCACCAGGGCTGCCTTGGCGGTGACCTCTCGGTTCTGCCGGTTCTGGGGGTCCAGCTGCAGCGGTATGGTGACGCCAAACGACAGCATGTTGGCATAGGCCGAGCCGCGCTGGCTATAGCTCGCTTCCACACTCCAATCGGCCGCGGTATTGGCCTGCGCCAGCTTGCGGTCCGTCTGGGCGGCGTCTACTTGCGCGGCCAGCACCAACAGGTTGGGGTGTTGCGCCAGGTGCTCACGGATCAGCGCCCCCTCCCGGGACGTGTTTTGCCAGGGCGGTGGCCCGGCCACAGGACGCCCTGCGGCAGCACCCACCCAGCGCTCCAGCACCAGGCCCGCACTGCGTGACTGGCGATCGATTTGGCTTATGCGGTCTTCCAGCATGACCAGTGCCGCGCGGGCGGCAAACACGTCGGCCTGGTTGCCGCGATCGGACGCGAATGCGGTCTGTGCAGACTGCACCTGCAGTTGGGTTTCCTCCATTTGGCGTTGCAGCAGCTCCCGCATCGCCTGCGTGTAGAAGCGGTCCAACCAGGCCGTCGCGGTGCTGCGCTGCACGGTGGCGATGGCCAACTGGCGCTCGGCCTGGGCACGTTGGGCATCGCGCTCAAACCGTTCGGCGCGGAGCTGGCGCTTCTCGAAACGCGGCAATTCCTGCATGACGCCGATGCGGCGCATGGTCATGAAGTCATTGGTCAGGCTGAAACGGTCTTCGCCGTTGACGGGCAAGTTGTCGACACCCAACTTGAGCACAGGATCTGGCAGTTGGGCTGCGGACACAGCCTGCTCTCGCGCCGATGCAGCGACCGCGTCCTGGGCCACAAGCTGCAGTGAACGGTCCACGGCGGTGGTTAACGCTTCAGACAGCGTCAAAGGCGAAGAATCGGTGATAGGGGTATCGGCCCACGACGCTAGCCCGATAGCGAGAATCACGAAGGCAGCAGATGCGGCCCGAAACCAGTGAAATGAAATTGGCACAACGCCTCTCCAGACAACACACAACGGTCTGCTACGAGCGCGCAGCGGCTCATGGCAGGACGAGAGAGTCGGAAAAGGCTAAATGCGGAAGCAGCAGTTGCGCACCGATAACGGCGGCGCAGTCGTACGTTGAAGCAAGGGGGCTTGGCGTGCCAGGCCTGGGGAAATGGATAGTACGTCTTGTTGGCTAAATACCGGGGCGATGGCGGGCATCACCGGCACATCAGGCAACTGGTAGGTGTCAGCCGACTGCTGGTCTGAGTGGCAATGGGCGTGGCACAAAGCAGGTTGCGCGTCATCCAAGCTTGTCGCGGACATGTCCCCCGCGCAGGGCATACCGGCGTGGACCGATACCGTTGCCTTTGAACTCTGCGCCATGCCAGACATGCTGCCCTGGCAAACATAACCCGCCACGGCCAACTGCATCAACAGCAGACTCACCAGTGCAACAAGCACGGTGAATAGGCGGTGGCGGCGTAGGGCAATCATGTCGAGTTTGGGGGGTAGTCACATTGTAGATGTGCCGACACCGAAAAAAGTTCAACATTACGGCGTGGGCGGGTGCTGCCGCGGCGAGTCGGGCCTCGGGTGTTGGCTAGCGCGCGGACAGCACCGAGCAATCGCTAAGCACTGCAAGGCGGCCACTCCGCCATCAGGCCATCTGGAATGACTCCTGCGGCTCGCGCATATTTCACGAATACGAAGGGACTTCCCACTTCCGGGTAACGGCATCAAGTGCCAAGATTGGTTTTGGAAGTCAATCTGTAACCTTTAGAAGGAGAAGTCCCATGGGCGAGATTACACGAGTCGGCGTTGATTTGGCTAAAAATGTCATCCAGGTTCACGCCGTGGATGCGCAAAGCAAGCTTGTCACCAACCGTGCGTTGGTGCGAGACAAATTCTTGGCCTGGTGCGCCCAGCTTCCCGCGCTGTGCCTGATCGCCATGGAGGCCAGCTCCGGGGCCCACCACTGGGCACGCAAACTGGTTGCCCTGGGTCTGGAAGCCCGCATCATCGCCGCTCACCTGGTTGAGCCCTACCGATCACAGGGCAAGAGTGGCAAGAACGACGCCAACGATGCGGCTGCCATCTGTGAAGCGGCCAGTCGCCCCACCATGCGCTTTGTCGCCATCAAAACCGTCGACCAGCAAAGCATGCTTAGCGTGCACCGATTGCGTGAAGGGCTCAAAGAAGAGCGGACCGCCTGCACCAACCGCATTCGCGGCTTGTTGGCTGAATTTGGCGTGGTCATCCCCAAAAGCACCACGGTATTACGAGAAAGCTTGAGTGAAGTCATCGAAGATGCCAGCAGCGAACTGTCGGGCTTGGTCCGTCTGGTCATCCACAGGGCGCAGACGCAGTGGAAAGAACTCGACGAACATATCGACTGGTGCGACCAGCGCATTGCCGTACATATCAAGAACGATGCGCAAGCCCGGGCGGCTGTGCAACTCATCGGGGTTGGGCCTGTCAGCGCCTCTGCCGTGGTAGCCACGGTGGGCGATT
>NZ_JANXUQ010000209.1 GCF_025356155.1 Rhodoferax sp.
AACCCGACCGATCCGTTTTCGCACAAGCCCGAGCTGGGTGTGGAGCTGAAGAAAGCGCTGCGCGCCTAGGCTTCAAACGGGTAGCGCACACCCAGGCGCGCGCGTAGGGTGTCCATCCAGCCCAGCGTGGCCAGCGTCTCAGCGTGCGGCATCTGCGGGCTCTCAATCAGGCCCGCGCGGATGCAGCGCATGGCTTCTACGATTTCGC
The DNA here is from genome assembly GCF_025356155.1 of Rhodoferax sp. GTDB lineage: Bacteria > Pseudomonadota > Gammaproteobacteria > Burkholderiales > Burkholderiaceae_C > Allorhodoferax. Next base: position 209 of record NZ_JANXUQ010000209.1, read on the forward strand.
CTTCAAAGCCATTGATCGCGAACGGGGTCTGCACCCGCAGCTGTGGCTCGCTGCGCGACTGCAACACCACTTCGGTGGCTTCCCAGAAATTGTGCGGTGCGCTGATCCAGCCATGCTCGCCGACGATGCGCAATGCGTTGTCTGCCTGGCCGTCAAAGCAGCACACAAACTGCGACACAACATCGCCTTCAAACGCCAGCGTGGCCGCCAACCGGCGATCCACCCCGGTGGATGCCAACACGCCGTGCACCTGCAAGTTTTGCAGTTCGGGGCAAATGCCAAACGCAGTTTGCAGCACCCAGCGCGTCACGCTCAGGTTGTAGATGCCAATGTCGAGCAGGGCGCCACCGGCCAGCTCGGGCGCGTACAGGCGGCTGTTCATGTCTTCGACGGCTGCAAAACAAAAGCTGGTCTGAATGGCTCGCACAGGGCCGATGGCGCCACTGCGCAGCCACTCGGCCATATGCGCGTAAGCCGGTAAAAACCGCGTCCACAGGGCTTCCATCAGAAAGATGTTTTGACTCTGCGCGAGCGCCACCAGGGTCTGCGCCTGGGCCACATTGGGCACCAGGGGCTTCTCACACAACACAGGTTTACCGGCAGTCAGGCAGCGCTGCACGGCGGCCTGGTGCATAGCGTGGGGTGTGGCGATATAGACGCCGTCCACGCGTGGGTCGTTCAACACATCGTCCCAATGGGCCGTTGGGCGAACTGTGCCGCTGGCGGGGTTTGACCAGCGTGTGGCAAAGGCCTGGGTGCGCTCTGCATCGCGCCCCAGCACGCAGACCAAGCGGGTGTTGGGTAGGCCTTCAACCGCTTCGGCAAAACGGTGGGCAATGCGCCCCGGCCCAATCAGGGCCCATGAAAAATCGGTCGTCATTTTTTTTTGGCGGTATTCATCGGGCTCGCGCGCAGTGCGAACGGCATGGAGCGATGCGACATTTTGGCAGGGCGCGGCGAGAGTGCAAGCCCGCCCGACGAAGCATTGATAATGGACCGCAAAAGGACCCAGTCTGCAAAACAATATGCCAGCCGATGCGCAAATTAGTGTGAGCCTGTTGCATGACACCATTGCAGGGTTATACGAAGGTGTCAGCATTTTCAATGCGCAGTTGCAGCTTGTGGTGTGCAACGCGCGCGCCATCGTGTTGTCCGGCATTCCTGCGGATCGGGTCAAGCCTGGCGTGCATCTGCGAGACTTGCTGCGCATGCAGGTCGAGGCGGGTGAGTTTGGTCCTTGTGACCCGCAGGCGGAAGTCGAGCGGCGGCTGGATGAACTCAAGCAATCCGTGCGCCTGACCTACGAGCGCCAGCGCCCCGACGGCCGTACGGTTGAGGTCAGGCACAGTCCGTTGCCAGACGGTGGTTTTCGGACCGTTTACCAGGAAGTCGCGCGCGACCCGGCCAATAGGCGAGCCAGCGAAATGCGCGCACTTGAAAAAACCAACGAGGCCTTGCGTATTGCGGCCATCGCTTTTGAGGGCCAGGAGGGCATCATCGTCACCGATGCCAACCGCGTGATATTGCGCGTCAACGCAGCGTTCACACGCATTACTGGTTTTGAGGCATCAGAAGTTCAGGATCAACATACGGAGCTGCTGCGATCTGGTCGTTATGACGAATCTTTTTTCGAATCAATCGTAGACCGTATCCAGCAACTCGGAAGTTGGGAAGGCCAAATGTGGAGCCGCCACAAGCTCCGCCATGAGTCACTGCTATCGGTGACCGCCAGGGGCGTATCCGATACCAGCGGACGCGTCGCAAACTATGTCATCACCCTCATCGATGTGACGGACAAACACCGCCAGTCCGAACAACACCGTTTGGACGAGGCAGCCCAGCGCAACGCGCTGGTGCGCGAGGTACACCACCGTATCAAGAACAACCTGCATGGCATTACCGGCCTGCTGCGCGAATTCGCGTTCAATCACCCCGAGACAGCGCCGGTGCTGAACCGGGCCATTGGCCAGGTCAACAGTATCGCCACCATCCATGGCCTGCAGGGTTACAACGATGCCAACGAAGTGCGCCTGTGTGGTCTGATTTGCGCCATAGCCGCGCAGGTGCATGAAATCTGGATCGCCAAGGTGGATGTAATTTTTGTTCCAGGTTGGATAGACGTGGCACTGGTTGAAACAGAAACCGTCCCGCTGGCGCTGGTGCTCAACGAGCTGGTTGCCAACGCTGCCAAACACAGTGACCGCGCGTGTACCGATGTGCGCATCGAGCTGAGTCATAACCCCACCACCTCAGCAGTCAGGGTCAATATCATTAACCATGGGCACTACCACCGAGCCCTTGCTAGCGATCAGGCTGCCTGCCTGGGCCTCCAATTGGTGGACAGCCTGATGCCCCGCGAAGGCGCCCATTTGCAGACCCTGCAATTGCAAGGCGAAGTACACACGCAGCTCGATCTGTATCCACCGGTCGTTAGTCCGCCGCTTTTTGAAATCACCCCCCACGACAAAAAACATGAACCTTGATCTTGGTTTGCATATCCTTCTGGTCGATGACGACCGCCTGGTGTTGGCCACACTGGCGGCCAGCCTTGTGCGGGCGGGCTACCGGGTCACGCGGGCCGAGTCAGCCGAAGAGGCGGAAGAATCTCTTGCCGGCGGGCGGCGCCCAGACCTTGTCATTCTGGACGTGCGCATGCCGGGGCAGGGCGGTTTGTACCTGGCCCAGCGTCTGCGCGAGCTGGACCAAATACCTTTCGTGATGCTCAGTGCATACAGCGATGCGGCCACGGTAAATACCGCCACCCAACAGGGCGCGCTCGGGTATTTGGTCAAACCGCTAGGTGAGGCGCAACTGCTGCCCGTCATCGAGGCGGCCCTGGCCCGTGCAGGTGAACTCAATGCCCTGCGGGCTACACACAAACAGTTGCAGGCCGCGCTGGACAGTGATCGCAATATCAATGTTGCGGTTGGCATCACCATGGTGCAATACCGGGTTAAACGCGATGCGGCGTTTGATTTGCTGCGCAAAAGTGCACGCAGCCGCAACCTGCGCCTGGCCCAGATTGCCACGGAAGTCGTTTTGTTGAATGAAGGACTGAGCACGGTAACCAGTGCCTGATTTTTCAACGTCTGTTTTTCGCAACCGTTGCGCGTGCGCTTGCGTGGGGCATATAGACACGTTATATTAAAAGAGCAGTTTGGTTAGCCCTTGACCCCGGCGCCAGATCCTCTGAGGCCCCGCCCCCGCCTCGTTAACCTGTTTTCATAACGGCGTATGGCTGTGCTTGAGAGGGATGACGATGCAACCATTTTCAGCGATGGATACGGGCACACGCGGCCAGCCTTACTCACTGCCAAAACCTTGCCTACTTGGCTTTCCACGCCGGGCACTGCTGCCTGCCGCCGGTGCAGGTCTGAACATTTACCCCAAGTGTTTCAGCCCTTCATAAAAAATCACTACCGCCTTTGAAAGTCAAGTCATGAAAAATCTCAAAATTTCCACTCGGCTATTGCTGTTGATGGGGGTGCTGTGCGCCTTGCTGCTGCTGGTTGGCGGGGTGGGGACGTATGGCATGCAGGCATCCAACGCATCATTGAAGGCCGTGTACGACGACCGTGTGATTGCACTGGGGCAGCTAGAGGCCGTCAGCCGCCTGTACCAGCGTAATCGCATTTTGGTGATGGATATGGCGCTGTTCCCTGAGGCCGCCAATATTGAAAAACGGGGCACCGAGTTGCGCGCCAATACCGAAAAAATCACAAAAATATGGGACGCCTATATGGCGACCTTATCTCCCTCCCAAGAAAAGAATTTAGCATCAGAATTTGTTACAGCCCGAGTAGCCTATCTCCAACAGGGCTTAACACCTATGTTTGACGCCATTCGTGCCAACAAGCCCGAAGATGCTTTGCACATTTACAAAGAAAAACTCAGCCCGTTGTCGCCCAAAGCCCTGGATACCTTGCATGAACTGATCGGCGTACAACTATCGACAGCAAAGTCTGAATACGAAGCATCGGTCTCCCGCGCCAGCACGCTGCAGACGCTGTCGCTACTGGCGTTGTTATCCGGCGTGGTCTTTGCAGTGGGCTTTGGCACGTTCGTATCGCGCAGCATTGTGAGCCAGCTGGGTGGTGAGCCCAGCGAGGTGCTGGCAATGGCCAACGCGGTTACCGCCGGCGACTTGACCACGCGCACCGACATTCCCGCTGCCGGACAAGACAGCGTGATGGCGGGCATGCAGCGCATGCAGGAGTCGCTAACGCGGGTTGTTGGCACCGTGCGCCAAGGCTCTGAAAGCGTCTCCACTGCCAGTGCTGAAATTGCATCCGGCAACCACGACCTGTCTGCCCGCACCGAGCAGCAGGCCAGCTCTTTGGAAGAAACTGCGGCTTCCATGGAGCAGTTGGGTGCCGCAGTCAAACAAAACGCCGACAGCGCGCGACAAGCCAACCAGCTGGCCATGAATGCATCTACCGTGGCCGTCAAGGGCGGAGAAGTGGTGGGCCAAGTAGTGGAAACCATGAAGGGTATCAACGAGTCGTCTCGCAAGATATCGGACATCATCAGCGTGATTGACGGCATTGCATTTCAGACCAATATTTTGGCATTGAATGCTGCTGTAGAAGCGGCCCGTGCCGGCGAGCAGGGGCGAGGTTTTGCCGTGGTGGCCAGCGAAGTGCGCAGCCTGGCCGGTCGCTCGGCCGAGGCCGCCAAGGAGATCAAGAGCCTGATCAATGCCAGCGTAGAGCGGGTTGAGCACGGCACCGCGCTGGTTGATCAGGCGGGCGCCACCATGAGCGAGGTGGTCAGCTCGATCCGCAGGGTGACCGACCTGATGGGTGAAATTAGCGCTGCCAGTAATGAACAGGCTGTGGGAGTGGCCCAAGTGGGTGAGGCTGTAACCGCCTTGGACCAAACCACGCAGCAAAACGCAGCTTTGGTGGAAGAGATGGCTGCCGCCGCCAGCAGCCTGAAGTCGCAGGCTGAAGAGTTGGTGCAGGTTGTAGGCGTATTCAAGTTACAGGGGCAACCGCAAGGCACGGCGCATCCGTCGGCTACGGTGCGATCCAGTCGCCCGGCTACGCAGGCATTTGGGAACTCCGAACGCACGGCCGTTGGAATGCGCGCCGGGTCACTCACACAATCCGCGCGCAAACCTGCGGCGCAGTTAGCGCCACCCAAAACAGCCCAGCGGTTCCCATCGACGCAATCCGCTGGGGATGCCGACTGGGCTGCCTTTTGACGAGGGGTGCACCATGCCAAATTCGCCTGACGACGGCGTGCCGCAACTGACCATGGGCGAACTTGCGAAGTCCTTGGCTGAATGGCGCGATGCTTTGACCCTGACCGCAATGGCGTTGCACGATCACCAATTTGAATTGGATTTTTGTCGCAGGGTTGCTGCCGAGCAACACGTGGAAGAAGTGCTGGAGAGAATCAAACAAGGATAGGGCTTGATGAACTTTTTATGCACGGGGTTAAGGAGTGCCAATTGGTTAAAAGTATATCCATCACCCATGGGTTGAACAGGTTGGGCGGTCATTCTGTTGGGGGTGCTCTTGAGCATACGCTGGAGCATTTTCGCGCCGTTGTGCAAAGCTCGGCCGACGCCATCATCACCAAAACACTGGACGGCTTGGTCACCAGTTGGAACCCTGGAGCTGAGTCCATCTTTGGCTATACCGAGCAGGAAATGCTGGGCAAATCCCTATTGGCTCTTTTTCCACCCGACCGTATGACGGAAGAGACACAAATCCTTGAACAGGTTCTTCGTGGATCTAGAGTAGAAGACTTCGATACGGAGCGTCTGCATAAAAGTGGCAAACGTCTCCACGTCTCGGTCATCGTATCCCCCATTCGTGACCGCTACGGTATCGTAGTTGGTGCGTCAAAAATCGCGCGCGACATCACGTTTCAGAAGATGGCTGAGGCCCAATTGCGCCTTACGGCCAACGTCTTCACCCACACCAGCGAAGGCATTTTGATTGTAGGCAGCGACGGTCTGATCACCGACGTGAACAACGCCTTCACCCGCATCACCGGTTACACACGCGAAGGGGTGACTGGAAAAAGCCCACAGATTTTTCGTTCCAGCCGCCGAAGCCTTTCAGTATTCAGGCGGATGCGCCGGGCGTTGCAACGTTTTGGGGAATGGAAGGGTGAAATTTGGAGCCGACGCCCCGATGGAAAAGACTATTCCGTGCTGTTGACAGTCTGCCGCGTATGCGATGGCGCGGGCGAGATTAAGAATTACATCGTCTTGCTCTCTGACATCACCTCCCTCAAACTGCAACAGGAGCAACTGGAACACGGTGCCCATTTCGACACATTGACTAACCTGCCCAATCGAATGTTGCTGTCGGACAGGCTGCACCAGGCCATGGTAATTTGCCAGCGCCAACAACGAATGCTGGCCGTGTTGTACTTGGACATCGACGGCTTCAAGTTTATCAACGACAACTATGGGCACGCAACGGGGGACGAGCTGCTCGTCGCATTTTCCCTGCTAATGCGTGCCGCGCTGCGCGAGGGAGACACCCTTGCACGTATGGGTGGCGACGAATTTGTTGTGGTGCTGACTGGGCTGGGCAGTGTTCAGGACTGCATAGAATTGGTCAATCGTTTGCTCGCCACTTGTGCGCGACCGGTTGAGGTGAACGGCAATGTGCTGAGTGTCACGACCAGTATTGGCGTCACGCTGTACCCCAATGACGACGTCGATGCAGACCAATTGATACGCCATGCCGACTACGCCATGTACGAGGCCAAGCGGGCTGGGAAAAACCGCTTCAACCTGTTTGACGCCGTGCAGGACGTGGAGGTTAAGAACCGCAGCATCTTGCAGTCCAGAATCGCGCAGGGGCTGCATCAGCATGAATTCGCCTTGTATTACCAGCCAAAGGTCAATATGCGTACGGGCGCGGTTGTTGGCGTGGAGGCGCTGATCCGCTGGCAGCACCCTGATCATGGCCTGCTTTTGCCAGGAACTTTTTTGCCGCTGATTGAAAAGAACCCGTTGTGCGAACAAATTGGCGCCTGGGTGTTGGAGTCAGCCATCCAGCAGCTTGATGCTTGGCGCTGCGTCGGTTTGCAGCTACCTGTGAGCATTAACATCAGTGCGCGACAGTTCCAGGACGAGAGTTTTGCATCTAAGCTGGCAGAACTGCTCGCCAAGTATTTGTACGTTGTGCCTGCTAACGTGGAACTTGAAATTCTGGAAACCAGCGCTCTGGAAGACATGGTGTCCGTGCAGAAGATCATGCGGGATTGCCACGCGCTGGGCGTGCACTTTTCGCTGGATGACTTTGGCACGGGCTACTCTTCGTTAACCTATCTGGCACGCTTGCCGGTGTCGACGCTGAAGATCGACCAGAGCTTCATCCGCGACATGCTGGTAGACGCTGGCAATTCGTCCATCGTCAAAGGCGTTATCGGTCTGGCTGAAGCGTTCAATCGCAAGGTCATCGCAGAGGGCGTGGAAACTACCGCGCATGGTACGGCGCTACTCTCCCTGGGTTGTGAATGGGGCCAAGGCTATGCCATAGCGCGCCCCATGGCAGCAGAGCAGATTCCGGCTTGGGTCTCAGATTGGCAGGCACCACCTGCATGGACAGATGGTCAAGATTCACCGGGCACCAAAAGAGGAGCAAACGTCTGTTGACGCCAACTTCGCGCCTTGCGTTCCAAATGGGTCATAAACGCCTGCGCAATCGGCGACAAACGCTTGCCGCGCAGGTGTACTACATGCCAATTGGATTTGATGGGGAAGCCTTGGACGTCCAACACTGCCACACCGTGCTCACTCTTCTGACCATGCAATGCGTGCTGTGACACTACAGACAAGCCCAAGCCAGCAGCAACAGCCTCCTTCAAGGCCTCGTTGCTCCCCAATTCAAGCCGCACCTGCGGTAAGAATCCTTCTGCCTTGAAATGCGCATCCACTGCCATGCGTGTGCCTGAGCCTTGCTCGCGCAGCAAGAAACGGTGCTTCTGCAAATCCAGTAACGGAATGCTGCGCTGCGCTGTCAAAGAATCCCGTGCCGGTGCAACCACGACCAGCGGGTTGGGCATGAAAACTTGGTCTTCCAAATCCAGATCCGTTGGTGGCCTGGACATGATGTAAAGATCGTCCATGTTGTCGCGCAAACGCGCCACAACGCCATCGCGGTTGAGTACCTCCAGCGCAATTTCCACATCTGGATGACGGCTGCAAAAACCGCCTAACAAGCGGGGCACGAAATACTTGGCCGTGCTCACGACTGCAATACGCAGTTTGCCCCGGGTCAAGCCTTGCATCGCATCCACATGCTGCACAAAATTTTCCCACTCAGTGGCTACGGCGCGCGCCGTCTTCGCCAGCTCCAAACCGGCTTCGGTGAGCTGCACTTTGCGCGAGATCACGTCATACAGCGGCAAGCCGACCGCCTGAGTGATCTCTTTGAGCTGCATGGACGCCGTGGGTTGTGTGACGTGCATTGCGCGTGCTGCTGCGCCAACGCTGCCCGTGTCGGCCAAAGCCTGGAATAAACGCAATTGACGAAAAGTTACATTCATAGAGTTTTATCTATGTGTTTTGATTGAAGAATCGATTTTACTTATTTATCGACTCTCCCTACGATGCCAGTCAAGGAGCAAACATGCAAAATTTACTGGACCCCGCAATACTCTTCTTCGTCTTTGGCGTGCTGGCGGGCGCGCTCAAGTCGAATCTTGAAATTCCTCAGCCGATAGCACGCTTTCTATCGCTGTACCTGCTGATGGCGTTGGGCCTGAAGGGCGGTTTTTCATTGGCGCACTCTGGCCTCACGGTAGACGTTGCAACAAGCCTCGCTGCGGCCGTTGTGCTGGCGATCACTATTCCATTGCTGGGCTACCAGTTGCTCAAGCGTTTTCTGCCGGGGTTTGACGCTGCGGCAATAGCTGCAACCTACGGTTCCGTCAGCGCAGTTACTTTTGTGACTGCCGTGCAATATCTGGAAAGTCAGCACATAGCCTATGGCGGGCACATGGCTGCGGCGCTGGCTTTGATGGAATCTCCCGCCATCATCATGGCTGTTGTGCTGGCCAGCAAACTCCGCCGAGAGCAAACACCGGGTGGCCTGCCCAAAGCTGGCAAGCTGCCACTGCGCAAGTTGCTGCACGAGTCTCTCACCGACGGTGCGCAAATGCTGCTGCTCGGGGCCATGGTGGTTGGAATACTGACTGGTGACGCCGGCAAGGCTGCCATGCAACCCTTCTCGGGTGATCTTTTCAAGGGCATGTTAGCGTTCTTTTTGTTGGATATGGGACTGATGACCGCACGCAATCTTCCCCAACTCAAGGGCATCTCGCCTTTGCTGTTGGCGTACGCCTTGTTTGCGCCGTTGGTGCACGCGGCAATGGCGTTGGCACTGGCCGTACTACTTGGTTTGCAGCTGGGCGATGTCATCCTGCTCATGGTATTGGCTGCCAGCGCCTCTTACATCGCCGTACCCGCAGTGATTCGCTACGCTATTCCAGAAGCACGCCCACCGCTGTATTTTGGGCTGTCACTGGGCGTAACGTTTCCGCTCAACATCCTGGTGGGAATACCGCTGTACAGCACGGTAGCCAAGGCTGTTGCGCCAGGTTGACCCCATTTCATGGTTCATTGAGCGCGCGGCACCGCCCCAACTACGAGCGCTGCGTTATACGCATTGCAATGTTTGTGGCCTGCTTTATTATGTGTGGATGAACACCATAGCGCGGGGAGGAGCACTGACTGCAAGCATCGCACTGTGCTACTTTCTGCTGGGCAAATTGGGCCTTGCTACGGCTCTGCCACCGGGCTTTGTGTCTGCCATCTGGCCTGCTGCTGGGTTTGCCTTTGCCGTTGCTGTGTTGTGGGGTGTGCGGGCGACCGTGTTGGGAATTTTTTTGGGCTCCCTTGTGACCAATGCCACGGTAGGTGGAGGCTTCCATGTGGATACCGTCGCAGCGTGCATCGCGGCTGGGTCCGCACTGCAGGCCATCGTTGGCGGGTCTGCGCTGAAGCGGCTCATGCCCCATCTGGAACTGAACGACCCGCGCACCGTGATGCGCTTCTCGCTGCTAGGTATTGGGTCGTGCCTGATCGCCGCTACCGTGGGCAATCTGACGCTGATCGCACACGGTTATATCTCCCTGGCGCAACTGCCGCAGAGCTTTGCCACCTGGTGGCTGGGCGACGCATTTGGGGTGCAGATATTTGCACCGCTGACCCTTGTGGCGTTCGCGCCCAACCCGGTGTGGAAACAACGCCGTTTTTCCGTAGGGCTGCCCTTGTTGGTGGCCTTTTTGTTGTCTGGCGTCATCTATCTGTTTGTGCGCGATTCGGATGAACGCCAGCTGCAGCGCGACTTTGCGGCTGCGGTGGCGCCGTTTGAGCATGAGCTGCGGTCTTTGGAGCAAACCAATGGCCAGGCACTGCGCCAACTCGCGGCCAGCTACAGTTTGCGGGCTGAAGCGCCGGGGCCCGAGTTCGCTCCGGTGGCGGCCGAGATCTACAAGTTTTTACCAAGCCTCACGACCATATCGTGGGCGCCTGTGCTGGATGCCGCAGGCCAGGCGGCCTATGCCAAACAAGTGCAAGCCAGTAAGGGAGCGCTCAAACCCGTGCACTGGCCGACCGGCTTTGTTCGCAGCGCAGATGGCCTGGTAGCGCCGGTGACCGTGGTCTACCCCTCACCCGGGAATGAGACCGTCTTGGGCGTGGACCTGCTGGGAGAACCCACGCGTGCCGCAGCCGTGCGCCTGGCCCTGACCAGCGGCCAGTTGACCATGACATCGCCGCTGCGGTTGATGCAAGACCTTGATGGCCCGGGCGCGGTGCTGTTGCTAGCCCCCGTGCAAAGTGGCGCAGCACAGGGTGTGCTGTCGGGCGTTATCAACCTGCGTACCATAGACAAGGCTTTGGAGGCCACGCCGGGCGCGGTGTGGGAGCTGCGCGAAGCCTCCGGCTCTGGCGAGAAGACGATCTGGAAGAGCAGCAAGACCACGATGCCGGAGTTTGCCGGAAGCACATTCCTGGACCGGGTCGGCGTCTACAGCCAGCAACGTGTAAAGCTGGGGGGCAAAGAATGGCACATGCTGCTGCACATGCCCCATAGCCGGCTGGTGGCCGATGCGGGCAACAGCCCACTGCTGGTGCTGATGATGGCCTTGTTTGCGTGCGGCGTGGTTGCCAATTTTGTATTGATACGCACTGGCGAGCAGGAGCGCATCCAAGCCGAGGTACTAGAGAAAACCGCCGCACTGAACGCCGAAATTGCTGAGCGCAAAACCTACCAGCATGCGCTGGAGCAATCCAAGCTGGAGGCGGAAAGTGCCAATCTGTCCAAAAGCCAGTTTTTGGCCACCATGTCGCACGAGATACGCACCCCCATGAACGGCATTTTGGGAATGGCCCAGCTGCTGCTAATGGACAGCGTCAGCGAAGCCAATCGCAAGGAATTTGTGCGGACCATTCTGGGGTCCGGCCAGACCCTGCTGGCCATACTGAACGACATACTGGATTTGTCGAAGATCGAGGCCGGCAAGATGGAACTCAACGTGAGTGCTTTCGACGCGGTCGCCTTGGTGGAGGATGTAGCGGCACTGTTCCGCGAGTCGGCCAAGACCAAGGGCTTGAGCCTGGTCGTTCGGGTGGTGGACAACGGCGCGCGCTACATGGGCGACCCGATACGGCTGCGCCAGATGCTGTCCAACTACGTGAGCAATGCAATCAAGTTTTCGGAAAAAGGCGAGATCGCTATCGAGCTGGTCGAAGGCGTCAACACCAAGGGCGATACCACCATGGAGTTTTCGGTGCGCGACCAGGGCATCGGCATCAACGAAGGCAAGTTGTCGGCGCTGTTCAACCCCTTTGTGCAGGTGGATGCGTCGGTCACCCGGCGCTTTGGTGGCACGGGTCTGGGCCTCTCTATCGTTCGCCGCCTGGCGCAGCGCATGCAGGGTGATGTGGGTGTATTCAGCCGCGTAGGCGAGGGCTCGCGCTTCTGGTTCACGGTGTGCTGCCTGAGGGTGGCGCGCAGCACCGACACGCGGCGGGTGGTGCGCCAATACGAGCCGGCCTCCACTGTGGCCGAGGGCGCGCAGCGCGGGGACTGGGTCTTGGTGGTCGATGACAACGCGATCAACCGCACGGTGGCGCAAAACATGCTCGTGCGGCTGGGTATGCAGGTCCGCTCTGCGGAGAACGGCCGGGAGGCACTGGACATGCTGTTGGCCAACGCGTCAGACCCGCCAGCGCTGGTATTGATGGACTGCCAGATGCCGGTCATGGATGGCTACGCCGCCACCCGCGCGATACGCGCCAGCGAGCAAACCAGCGGTGCCCCGCGCCTACGCATCGTCGCGCTCACCGCTGGTGCATTTGAATCCGACCGTCAAATGTGCCTGGATGCGGGCATGGACGACTATGCAGCCAAACCCATTGCGTTTGACCGACTGTCCCAGATCGTCAATAGCTAGACCGAGAACAATATGCAACTTTACAACACAGTGCTAAGGCGTTTCTTGTTGCACTTTCTGTTGGTGTGCGCAAGTACCGGGCCACTCAGTGCGGGTGCCTGGGGCGCCACTATCGCGGTCGGTGTCGCGAACAGTCCATTGTCGACGCCGATTTTTGTGGCAGAAAAGCAGGGCTACTTCCAGGACGAGGGCTTGGATGTGGTCATGGTCGAATGCCCCACAGGTGGCGCCTGCCTGAAACAATTGCTGGAGTCCAAGGTGCAGTTCGCCACGGCATCCGATCTTCCCATCATGTTCCGAAGCTTCGAGGCCGTGCCGTTCAAAGTTCTGGCGACCTTTGCGACCTCCAGCCAGGACATCAAACTGGTCACGCGCACGGGCTCCGGCGTGAAGTCCAGCGCCGATCTCAAGGGCAAGCAGGTTGCACTGGTGCGCGGTTCTTCGGGTCAGTATGTGCTGGACCTTACCGTGCTGGCCGCGGGCCTGGACCCGCGCACTGTTACCACCGTAGACCTGGACGTGAATCGCCTGCCGCAGGCGGCCGTCAATCGGCAGGTCGATGCCTTCGCGCTGTTCCAACCAGGCGCCAACCAATTGGTCAAATTGCTGGGCGCGGATGCTGTGGTGGTAAAAATTCCCCACCTCTATACCTTGACCTTCAATCTGATCGTGCTGCGCGACAAGTCGGGCGTGTCGGAGGACGAGCAGCGCAAAGTGCTGCGCGCGTTGGAGCGTGCCGTGGACTTCATCAAGGCCGAACCTGCCGTCAGCATGGGCATTCTGCGCGAACACCTCAAGATGGACGCCAGCGATGTTGCTGCGCTCTGGCCCGACTACCGATTTGCCTTGACCCTGAGCCAGTCCTTGATCGCAACGCTGGAATCCACAGCGCGCTGGGCCATTCAGGAGCAGTTGGTCAAAGCTGCTGCGCCACCCAACTACCTGGATTTCATCGACGTGCGCCCACTCAAGCGCGTGCGGCCATCCGCAGTCACGGTGGTGAAATAGAGCACCGGCATGCGCGTACGCAGACTGTTGAAACTCATCAGCGCGGTCACCGTGGTTGCGACGCTGACGGTGGGTTTCTTCGTCCTTCAGTTCTCGCAACGCCTGTCTGCGGTGGCGGCTGAGCTACAGCGCGCCAAGTCCATAGCCGATAACGTGACGTCACTGCTGCTGATTACCAACGATGCTGTTTTGGAGCACTCAGAACGGGCCGCAGAGCAGTGGTGGGTGCGCCATGGCGATATTGCCCTTGGTCTGGCGCCAACGGATTTCGCCAAGCCCGACAACGCTATTGCACCCCTGCTCGACGGCCTGCGCGAACGGCACCAGCGAATTGGTGAATTGTTCAGGTCGGTATTCGACAACAGCGTGGTTTTAGACGCCAAGCTGATGAATCGGCGCCGGTCGCTGCTGATGGGCCAGCTACTGATCGAAGTGGAGGCCATGGTCGAGGATACCGACCGTTGGGAAAATCTGGAGATTGAGGACCGCGCCAAAAACGAAAATGCCTTGCGCTGGGCTGCCAGGTGTTTGTTGGGGGTGTTTTCGCTGGCGCTGGTTTTGGTAGTGACGGTGGCGATGCGGCGGCTGATCCGTCCTTTGTTGCAACTCGAAGAAGTCAGCCGGTCGGTTGCACTCGGTAACTTTGGCACAAAATTGTCCGAGGGCCGCCGCGATGAGTTTGGCGATGTGTCTCGCGCCTTTAACCAGATGATCAGCGCCCTGGAGCGGCAGACGGTAGCGCTTTCACAATCCAGGGATGTTGCCGAAGCGGCCATGCATGCCAAGTCGGACTTTCTGGCCACCATGAGCCACGAGATCCGCACGCCGATGAACGGCATCCTGGGCATGCTCAAACTCTTGCAACACACCGAACTGAGCACCAGCCAGGCCAACTACGCGCGCAACGCCGAGCGCGCCACACAGTCTCTGCTGGGCATCATCAACAACATACTGGACTTCTCGAAGGTAGATGCCGGAAAACTGGAGCTCGACACCGCACGTTTTGCGCTGAGCGATCTGTTACACGAACTCTCGGTCATGTTATCGGCCACCGGCGACAAACGGCCGGTGGAAGTGCTGTTTTCTGTCGGGCCCGATGTGCCCACCGCACTGGTGGGCGACGCCTTGCGCTTGCGTCAAATTTTGCTCAACCTGGCGGGCAATGCGTTCAAGTTCACCGAAAAAGGCCAAGTGGTTGTGGGCATTCGTGTGATGTCAACAGAGGCCGACCACGTGCAGTTGGAGTTTTCTGTCAGCGACACCGGCATCGGCATTGCGCCGGATAAGCTGGGCTATATCTTTGAGGGGTTTAGCCAGGCCGAGTCATCAACCACGCGCCGCTTTGGCGGCACCGGCTTGGGGCTTGCCATCAGCAAGCGCCTGGTGCGGGTGATGGGGGGCGATTTACAGGTGGAAAGTGCGGTGGGCCAGGGCAGTCGGTTTTTCTTCCAGATACGCCTGGCGATCGCGGAGCAGCGCGTCACAGCTCGCCCGGAGCGCGAGACCCTCGGCTCCAAGCGACTCGCCCCGCTGAGCCTGCTGGTGGTGGAAGACAACGTGCTGAATCAGCAGGTCGCCCGGGAGCTGCTGGAGCGCAGTGGTGCGCAGGTCACCATCGCAGAAGGCGGGTTGCCCGGTGTTGCACTGGCGCTGGCGGCAGAGCCCCCGTTTGATGCCATCCTGATGGATCTGCAGATGCCCGATATCGATGGCTTTGAGGCAACGCGGCGCATCTACGCGCAGCCCCGTCTGCGCACGACGCCCATCATCGCGATGACGGCCAACGCCATGGAGTCGGACAAACTGGCATGCCGTGCTGTCGGCATGTGTGACCACGTTAGCAAGCCGATTGATCTGGAGCAATTGATCAGCACCATCCTGCGCCACGTTGGGCGCCGTGCAGGCGACCCGGCGACTAGGCCCCCTGTAGAGGCGCCGTCCGATTCGGCCGCCATTGTGGACAGCGCCGCGGCAATAGAACGCTTGGGCGGCAGCCACGAGTTCTACCAAACCATCGCCGCGGTGTTTCTGCACGACGGGCTTGCCCAATACAACGAGCTGGTACAGCGCGTTGCACGAGGTGACAATGCAAATGCCCTGCGCAACGCCCATACACTCAAAGGTCTGGCTGCAACGGTGGGCGCAAATCCGCTGGCGGCGGCGGCGGCTCACACCGAAAGCCTGCTCAAGCGGCTGGTTGCTGCAGACGCACAGCCGCAGGCGTTGACAAGGGTAAATGAATCGCTGGTTTCGCTGGGGGCTCAACTGGCGCTTGCAGTGCAAACCCTGTCAGCAAGCGTACTAGCGGCGTAGAGAAAGTAATAGAGAGCCACCGAGAGCTGTAGATAGAGCCATAGCGACGAGAGGACATAAATATGACAGCACATGCAACCGAACCCAAATCAGCAACGCTGCTGGTGGTGGACGACCAGCCACTCAATATCCAGATCCTGAAGCATATTTTTGGTCCAGACCATAGGGTACTGACTGCTACCAGCGGAGCGCAGGCCTTGGCCGTATGTGCGGACCAGTTGCCCGATCTGATTTTGCTGGACGTCATGATGCCGGACATGGACGGTCATGAAGTCTGCCGCCGACTCAAGGCCGATGTCCGCACTCGGGATATTCCCATTATTTTCATTACTGTACAAGATGATCCGGACGAAGAGGCTAAAGGCCTGCTGTTGGGCGCTGTGGATTTCATCCAGCAGCCGGTCAACGCTACGGTGGTGCGTGCACGGGTGCAAACCCATTTGAGACTTCGCAGGGCCCTGCACCAGGTGTGGGAACTGGCCTTTCACGACGCTTTGACAGACCTGCCAAACCGCCGTCTGCTCAATGACCGCCTTGGCCAAGTCATGGCCGCCAGCCAGCGCAACAACTACTTCGGTGCGCTGATGTTTCTGGACCTGGACAACTTCAAACCGCTCAATGATGTACATGGGCACGAAGTGGGCGATGTGTTGCTGATCGAAGTGGCCAAGCGACTGCGCCAGTGTGTGCGAGAGGTGGATACCGTGGCGCGCTTCGGGGGTGATGAGTTTGTGGTGGTGCTCAGCATGCTCGCCGCGGACGAGGGCGAATCCGCAACGCGCGCGTCCACCGTTGCCGAAAAAATCCGCAACGCCCTGGCCGAACCCTACAAGCTGAGCATGGCGCAGCAAGACGGTTCGACACTGCATATAGAACACCGGTGTACAGCCAGTATGGGCGTGACCCTGTTCCAGGGCCATAAAGCGTCCATGGCCGATATCATCAAATGGGCCGATGCGGCGATGTATGACGCCAAGGATGCGGGGCGAGACCGGATTCGTTTTTATGACAAGCCAACTGAGGCCGCAACAGCCCGCTGACCGCTGGAGCCGGTGACCCCATTGGGCTGTGGCACACTCCCGGCCTTCTGGTATTTTTCCCCAAGCGCCCGCTCTTTTCGTCATGCAAAAAATCATCGCGCAACTCGCGCAAGAAATCCGTATCCGCCCCCAACAGGTCGAAGCTGCTGTAGCGCTGCTCGACGGTGGGGCCACCGTGCCGTTTATCGCCCGCTACCGCAAAGAGGTGACCGACGGGTTGGACGACATTCAGTTGCGCGAGCTGGAAGCCCGCCTGTCCTACCTGCGCGAACTGCGCGACCGCAAAGAGGCGGTCTGCAAAGCCATTGACGAACAGGGCAAGCTGACCCCACTTCTGATGGCCGCCGTGCACAACGCCGCCACCAAACAGGAGGTGGAAGACATCTACCTGCCGTTCAAAATCAAGCGCCGCACCAAAGGCCAATTGGCCAAGGAAGCCGGGCTGGAGCCGTTGGCCGACGCCTTGTTCAACGACCCCACACGGGTCCCGCTTGACGCCGCAGTGGCCTATGTCATCCCCATGCGGCCGGTGGTGGAGGGGGAAGACAAACAAACTGACTTCTCCACTGTGCAATTGGTGCTGGATGGCGTGCGCGATTTGCTCTCCGAGCGCTGGGCCGAAAATCCGGCCCTGGTGCAGGATTTGCGCGAATGGCTGTGGAGTGAGGGTCTGTTGAAATCCACGCTGATGGACGGCAAGGACGAGGCGAATGCCGACGTCGCCAAGTTCCGCGACTATTTTGACTACGACGAACCCATTGGCCGCGTGCCCAGCCACCGTGCGCTGGCCGTTTTCCGGGGTAGGGCGCTGGACATTCTGGACGCAAAGCTGGTGCTTCCAGAGCCTGAGCTTGGATCAAATCGGCCGGTAGCCCTCGCCGGTACTGGACAAGCTGCTCTCAAAACAGGAGCAACCACCACGCCTGCCCGTGCCGTTCCCGTGGTGTCGCTGGCCGAAGGGCGCATTGCGATCAGGCTGGGTTGGAGCCACGCAGGCCGTGCGGGGGATGATTTGATTCGTAAATGCGTCGCCTGGACCTGGAAGGTCAAACTCAGCATGTCCACCGAGCGCGATTTGTTCACCAGGCTAAGGGAAGACGCCGAAAAGGTGGCAATCAAGGTGTTTGCTGACAACCTGCGCGACCTGCTGCTGGCCGCACCGGCTGGCCCGCGTGTCGTCATGGGCCTGGACCCTGGTATCCGCACTGGCGTCAAGGTGGCTGTGGTCGACTCGACCGGCAAGCTAGTGGAGACCGCAACCGTGTTCCCCCACGAGCCGCGCAAGGACTGGGAGGGCTCGCTGCACACCTTGGGCGCGCTGTGCATGCGCCACGGCGTGAACCTGATCGCCATAGGCAACGGCACGGCCAGCCGCGAGACCGACAAATTGGCGGCGGATTTGATCAAACTGATGGCCAAGCAAGCAACCGGAAACGGCAACGCAAGCGCAACCTTGGGCCCCGCCATCGACAAGGTCGTGGTGTCCGAAGCCGGTGCGTCCGTCTACTCCGCCAGCGAATTCGCATCGCAGGAAATGCCCGATGTGGACGTCAGCCTGCGCGGTGCGGCCTCCATTGCGCGGCGTTTGCAAGACCCGCTGGCCGAGCTGGTCAAGATCGACCCCAAGAGCATTGGCGTGGGCCAGTACCAGCACGACGTCAACCAGAGCGAACTGGCCCGCACGCTGGACACCGTGGTCGAAGATTGCGTGAACTCGGTCGGTGTGGACCTGAACACGGCCAGCGTGCCGCTGCTAAGCCGCGTGTCCGGCCTGTCCGGCACGGTCGCCAAGGCCGTGGTGCGCTGGCGCGAAGCCAATGGCGCGTTCGGCAGTCGACAGGATTTGCTCAAGGTCACTGGCCTGGGTGCCAAGACTTTTGAGCAGGCAGCAGGGTTCTTGCGCATTCGCGGCGGCACAAATCCGCTGGACATGACCGGCGTGCACCCCGAAACCTACCCCGTGGTGGAACAGATCATCACAAAAACTGGCAAGCCCGTGGCCGAAATCATGGGCCGCGCCGACATGCTCAAGACCCTACGCCCCGAGCTGTTTGCAAACGACAAGTTTGGTGTCATCACCGTCAAAGACATCTTTACCGAGCTGGAGAAACCCGGCCGCGATCCGCGCCCGGATTTCAAGGTCGCCCGTTTCAACGACGGCGTGGAAGACATCAAGGATTTGAAGGAAGGCATGATTCTGGAGGGCACGGTCAGTAACGTGGCGGCCTTCGGCGCTTTCATTGACCTGGGTGTGCACCAGGACGGTCTGGTCCATGTGAGCCAGCTGGCACACAAGTTTGTCAACGATGCGCGCGAGGTCGTCAAGACCGGCGACATCGTCAAGGTGCAGGTGGTCGAGGTAGATGTAGCACGCAAGCGCATTGCACTAACGATGAAAATTGGCGCGGCACCAGCCCGGTCGGCCAGCGACAAGACTGGGGACAACCGCTACCAGTCAGCAGGGCGCGGCCAGAGCCAATACAGCAACCCTTCAAGCGGGCAGGGCGGGGGCGCATTGGGCTCGTCCGCCATGGCATCGGCCTTCGCAAAACTCAAGCGTTAAATAACACGGCCGACATGCGACCCGCTTGCTTTTAACGGCGTTTGTAGATTCGCCGCCCCGCGTGCAGACCGCAAATCAACGGCCATAACAGTCCCACCCACCAGTGGGTTGTTGCCAGTATTTCGCGCCAATCGCCGGGACCATACAAAAGCCCGAGGCCAGCCATTGACAGCAGCAGGCCAACGCCCGCAGTTGCCATACCCAAAATCCATTTCCACCACTGCGAACGACGGCGCCACACTTGGGTCGCGTGCGGCCAGATCCAGCGTCCGACCATGATGCAAAAGAGCCATGTCAGCGCTCCATGTGAAACAGTGGCCCACCGATGCAGGTTTTCTTGCCACAGGGGCAGGTCCATAACCGAGTCGCGCGCACATGCGCGCATGGCGACACCGGTTGCCCAAAGTGCCATGGTGAGTGCAGCAAGCCATGCCAGGCCCAACCGATCCCATCCTGCGTGTCGCTTGAACTGGTGCACCGTCATGCTCTCCACATGGTGGCGCGGTGGGTGCGCAAGGTGCGCTCCAGGCGTGGCGATTTGGGATCCGACTGCAGCCCCCACTTGGTCAGCGCATCTGCAGTGACGCAGTCCGGCGCACGAACGGTGCAACTGTTCCAGTGTTGCGAAAACCGCGTGCGCGCGGTGCGAACGAATTCAACGTTGGTGTTGGCCCCGCTTGAAGTGGCCAATGCCGCGTTGCGGACCGATTGCAGGCCTTTGAGACTTCCGCTGTGTGTTGGCGTACCCGGGCTACGCACACGCACGGGCCACCCCCAGTCGCCGCAAGCGCGCAGATCCCCACCTGCATTGACCAATACGTTCGCGAGCCCGCCACTACTTAAGATGGAAAGCGCTTGGTCTACTGCGTAGCCCTTGGCGATGCCACCAAAGTCCAGACGGATGGGGCATTGCAAGCGCACAGTATCGTCGCCGACAACGCACACGTCGCGCAACGTCGCTTTGCGGGCAAATGCAAGGCCCCGAAAGGCTGGGCGGGCACCCCGCGCCGCCAGCTCGTCGCCGGCAACCGCTGGATCGAAAGCACCCAGGCTGACCCGATACCAATACTTCGCGAGGCGCAATACCGCCACGGTGTGGTGCGACAGGGTAAGCGCATCGCCCGGAATCGCGCGCGCCAGGCGGGCAAGATCCGAGTTCGGGCTGTGGGCGCTCATAGCGTGTTCAATGTTGAGGATTCGGCGAAACGCCATTTCCATGACCCCGTGGATGTGCTCCAGTTGTTGCCCGCCGGGGACTGCAGCCTGAACCAGTCGAACCTGCAGCGCCACCAAGGTTCCTAGCATTGGACGGGCACGTTGCACTACATGAACGGTCGCGTTGGCGCCTTCACATACGGACATATCAGATTCCACCCGCGGGCTGGTACAGCAGTTGCACAAGGGCACTCAGGCGCTGGGCCCCTTGCGTAACGTGTTGGCAGGAGAGCGTGGCACCCGAGATATTGCGGATGTCGTCACCCAGCCGTATCTGGCTGGGCCCCTTTTTACCCGCGAATTGTTTACGCCATGCCGGGTTTCGGATTTCGGCGCCATGCGATTCGCGGTATGCCAAGATTTCAAGACCCGTCATGCTGCCGTCAACTGCAAAGCCTGCGGCATAGTCGATTAGCTCGTATTTGCCGATTACGCGGTCGGCCAGCACCCAGCCTTGCAGGCGCCCATTGTCCAGTGCGGTCCAGCATTGCGGAGCAAAACTGCGTGGCACGGGCACTTGCGTCGCCGTGGCAACCTGCGCCAGGCGCGCCGCGTCCAGTGACAACGGCATCGCCGTGAACACGCTGGCCTGGGGCAACAATAGTTTTTGCGCCTGGTCAATCTCCAAAAACGTTGTGGCCAAGGCGCACTGGTGCCAAACGGTAGGGGCACCAACGCCAACCATGGCAATGCGTCGGAGCGACTGGCGGCGTGAAATCATGCGTGCTGCTTTTTTGAGGAGGTAACCCGATTATTTTCTCTTAAAAGTGAAAGCCAACGCCCAAGCCAAAGCGGTCTAGCGCGCTGTCGTTCAGGTAGCGCTGCACATCCAGCTTGAGGACCACTTGCGGATGCAGGTAAAAGTTTGCACCGACCGTCCACAACCGCGTATCCGGCATCACGGTCGGCGCCAATCCGGCCGCCAATCCGGAGTAGCCCCGGGCCGTGTTCAGTTGTTCATAGCGAAGGAACGGTGCCAATGAATAATCTCCCTGCCGCCACAGTTGATAGGCGGCCTGAACATACGCACCGCCGAAGCTGTTAGGCACCGGTGCGGTTTGTCCGGCAAATGTGGCGTTCAAGCTATCCACATTGCTGAACTGCCCGGCCGCGCCCAGTACCGACAGGTCCCACTTGCCCGGTTGCCAACGCGCATGAAGCTCTGCCAGTTGCATGCTGGCGTCAGGTGCGGCGAAGCCCGGCTGCTGGTGCCCAACGCCTCCGCTGAACACACTGCCACCGATATTGAAACCTGGGATGCCGTTGTAGTTCAGTGCAGCGTAGGCGGCAAGGTCTTTGGCTTTGGCAAGTTGCCCTTCTTGGTGAATCGAGGCCAGCGGTTTGGTTTGCCCGTCAGTGCCAGCGGCGTCCCACTTGGTCAGATCGAAGCTGGTAACCAAGCCTGCGTCCCAGCGTAACCCTGCTTCTGTGGTGCCGCGTAACCCCACACCGAGTTCGCGCCAGGTGCTTGGAATGATCGCGGTTTCGACCAAGTTGCGTTTCACACCGTAGTAATGGGTAGGTTCATGCACCTCGTTGATATATCCCACGGGCATCAGAAAAAGGCCCGCCTTGGCGGTGATGCTGTTAGTGAGGTCATGCTCCAGGTAAAACTGCTCCAAGGCGACCTCGCCTTTGTCGCCAGCCGACACGACCGCGTTTTCTATTTCCAACTCAGCCGCAAAACGCGTTTTGTCGTTGAAGCGATAGGCCCAGCCAAGTACGCCACGGCTGACCGAAGCTTGTGCGCTGGCGCTATCGTTTCTGGGGCGGCTGTACCCCATCTCACCGTAGCCAAAAAAGCTCAGCGCAGAGCCAGGGTTGTTATAGGACGTCGCTTCTTGAGTGGCTGGCACGTTTGGCGGCGTTGCAGTATTGGCGGCCAGCGCTTGCGGACTGGCGGCGATGGCGGGGGCCGATTGCGTGGGTGCATTCGTGCGCTTGAGCGTGTCGAGTTCGCTGCGCACTTGCTGCAGTTCCTCGCGCAGGCGTTTGAGTTCAGTCAGCACTTCAGTGTTGGTTTGGGCACCAGCACTGCTATGAAAGCAGGCCGCTAACGCCGCCGCCAACATGGCTAGTTTGAAGGGATGTTGCATGGATGGCTCCTGTAGGTTGGGTAAATCGTTACGGCGCGTAGCCGTCGGAAAGTGTGCGCAAAAAGGCAACAAGGTCTTGCACTTCGGATTCATTCAAAGCGGGTGCGTCGCCGACTAGTCTGTTGTATGGGCCTTCAGTGACATTGACGTTGCCCCTCAGGTCCACCGGTAGATCGTCGTACCCTGTCGCGTTGCCCATCGCGTCCAGCGAATACCAAGTGGTGGCGCTGGTATCGCGTGAAACGTAAAACCGCACCACCTGTTCCAATGAGTCAAATTGCCCATTGTGAAAAAAGCGCTTGCGCAGGGCCACGTTGCGCAGGCTGGGCACCTTGAATTTGCCACACAAATCACTGCGTGCGGCCAAGTCTGAGCGGGTAGGTCCACATAGGCCGAGATCGAAGTAACCCGCATCTGCGTTGGCGGCAATGCTGTTGTTGCGGGGGACGCCCAAACTGTCGTAAGTGAAGTCGGTAAAGAGCGCGCCGGGTGCGTTTGCCGCTTTGGTGCTCGGATGACATGCCGCGCAATTGCCCTTGTCTTTGCGGTTGAACAGCACCAGTCCGCGCAATTCCGCACCGTTAAACGCAGTTTTGCCGGCGGTAAATGCATCAAACTTGCTGCTGAACGCAGCGAAGTCTGCGTCCTCGCGCTGGTAGCGCTCCAATGCCAACACCATGCGGTCAAAAGCCACGATCGGGTTGTTGAAAATATCGGCACCAAACGTGGCCTTGAACGCGGCAGCATAGGGGGCCTTGCTCAGTTTGGTGACCACACTGGCGACGTCTGGATTCGCCATTTCGTTGCTGCTCAGAAACGGGCGGCGCGCTTGGTCTGCCAAGGTGTCGGCACGTCCATCCCACGTGAATCCGCCGACGGCGGTGCCATCTGCCTGTATGCGAAACGTCGTATTGAAACGCAGGTAACCCAGGGCTGGAGGCAGGCGTGTACCGGGCTGATCAAGATTGGCACCCCCCATGGCTACGGGTGTGGAGAACGGAGAGGCATGCCCCAACGCAGCATCATGGCAGGTACTGCAGGCCATGCGGCCAGACGCAGACAGGCTGGTGTCTTTGAATATCTTTTCCCCCAGCGCTGCTGCAGGGGTGAGTGTCTGAGCAGACGACACACCCGTTGTCACTGGTGCTGTGTCACCACCACCGCAGGCGACGAGCAGCGACGCAACCAATAAAGCAACGACCGTTGCTCCCTGCGATGTGGCACGAAGAAGCCCTTGGCTCAGCGGTATTTGGGTGTCGGTTCTCATTATTTTTTGCAAATTTGCGCTTTGCCGCTCGCGGCAGGCTTTACGCGGTGTCTGTTTAACGAATGCGGGAAATTATATCTTTGTAAATGCGAACTAATCTTATTCGCGTTGAATTTGTACGCCTCGGTAAGCAAACATCGCTACGACTCTGAAAACTAGCGTGCAGACCACAAATAGATGCCCATACAAAGCCGCCATAATGTTTGGGCGGGCGCTACTTTGCCCGTACAACTGTTTTCCGGAGTGTGTTTGCCATGAATCTCAGTGCCTTGCTGGAGCTGCAGTTCGACCTGCCAAGCATCCCCAAGGTGGTAGCGCTGCTGCTGTCCGAGCTGGAAAAACCCGAGGTGGATCTGCGCAAGATCACGCAGCTCATCAGCACCGATCCAGCGCTCACTACCCGGCTGTTGCAACTGGCCAATTCCGATTTTTTCCAGCTTCAGGGCAAGATCAGCAGCGTGTCTGAAGGGCTGGCCGTGCTGGAGCTGGCCCATGTGAAAACCATGGCCCAGGCCGCCGCGGGTATTTCATCCCCCAAGGCGGTGCCCGGCATTCAACTGGCGCAGTTTTGGCAATACAGCCTGAATGTTGGCAAGGTCTCACGCGCGCTGGCCGGCCTGGTGCGGCAAAACCAGCAGGCCGCTTTTACCTGTGGCTTGGTACACGCAATTGGAGAACTGGCCATGCACCTGGCCATGCCTGACGCGATGGCCGTGCTGAATGTGGACGTGCCACTACTGGACCTGCGCCGCGCCCGCCAGGAGCGCCGCGAGTTCGGCTATTGCTATGCATCGGTCGGCGCCGGTTATGCCCGCATGTGGAATTTCCCGCAGCCCATGGTGGACGCATTGGAGCACCAATATGCACCCTTCGAGAACAATGTCTACGAGCCGCTGGCTGGCGTCATCCACCTGGCGACCTGGCGCGCCCGTGCCCGCGAGGCCCATATGGACGAGCGTGCCATGGCCGTGACCTTCCCGGACGCGGTAGGTGTGGCGTTAGATCTGGACATTGACGCAGTGCTGCAGCAAGACCCGTTTGACTGGGCGGCGCATAGTTGATGCGCCCCCACGCTCCGCCGCCTTGCGGGTCGCTGCCCCCCGAGGGGGTTAAATCCGCTTGGGGCGTCCCGGCGCGGATTTGTGGCCCCCACACTTCACCGCGTCGCGGGTCGCTGCCCCAACCCCCGCCAATCTAATTTTTAGCATGCAAGCACTCAACATTTACGCCGGTCCGCGGGCACGCCAAACCATTGCCCAAAACGGGCTGCAACCCGGTGCCGTGCGCACTATTCCCGCGGCAGCCGGAGGTCCCAAGGGGCTGATCCTGGGGGCACTGGACCGCTATATCTTTGGAGACTGGCTGAACGGCTCGACGCAAACCATTGATCTCGTCGGTGCGTCCATCGGTGCGTGGCGCATGGCCACGGCTTGCCTGAACCAATCTGCCTTTGGATTCCGGCGCCTGGAGCATGACTACATCCATCAACACTACGCGCTGGCGCCGGGGCAAAAACGGGTCAGCGCCGCCGTGGTCAGCGAGCTGTTTGGACTGAACCTGCAAGCTTTTTACAGCGGCCGGGTGGCGGAAATCTTGCAGCACCCGCGCTACCGGCTGCACATCGTCACCTCGCGCGGGCGACACCTGCTAGGCACCGAGCATGGCCTGCGCACGCCACTAGGGTACTTCGGTGCTTTCGTGACCAATGTGGTCCGCCGCAAGGCCATGGGTGCCTGGCTGGAGCGGGTTGTTTTTTCCACGCCCCGCGCTGAAGGCGACGCTGCTGTCTGCGCCGCTTTACCGTTTGGCACGGACGACTACCGCACCCGCCAGGTGGCCTTGAGCGAGCGCAATTTCAATCTGGCGCTGCAGGCCAGTTGCTCCATCCCATTTGTGCTCAAGGCCGTGCACAACATACCCGGCGCGCCACCTGGCGCCTACTGGGACGGCGGCATCACCGACTACCACTTGCACCTGAACTACCAGACGGATAACGTGAATGCTATTAATTCAGGAGCGAACAACCCAATAGATACGAGGGCTACCGGCCAATTTAACCAAAGCGGTTTGGTGCTGTATCCGCATTTTCAGAAAGCCGTGGTGCCGGGCTGGCTGGACAAGGGTTTGAAGTGGCGCCACCACGCCACCCATAACCTGGACAGCATGGTACTGCTGGCACCCAACCCGGAATGGGTCAAGACGCTGCCCAATGGCAAGTTGCCGGACCGCACCGATTTCACCCACTACGGCAACGATCTGGCGGGGCGTGTGAAGGTCTGGAATGCAGCCTGCAGTGCCAGCACCCAGTTGGTGGATGAGTTCGCCGCCTGGCTGGACAAGCCCGATCTGGGGCGCGTTCAGGCTCTATAAGGTGACGGACTCGACGGGTTCGCCGGCGAAGACAAGCTCGTGCGCCTTGGCCGTCGCATTCTTGCGGCCCGGATAGCTCAGCCAGGTCATGGCGATGTTGAGGTCTTGCACCAGCATCGCCGCATCCATTTTCGCGCCATTCTCCAGATCCATGCTTTTGGTGGTGTGGGCATCTTTGACCAGGGTGAGGTCGTAGCCACGCTCTAGCGCGCCATAGGCCGTGGCGCGAATGCACCAGTTGGTGGCGCAACCCGCCAGCACGATATGGGTAGTGCCCAGCTTGGCCAGCTCTGCATCCAACGGTGTGTGCTCAAACGACGAGTTAAAGTTTTTATGGATCAACAACTCCGTTGCAGCCGGCACCAGCTCGGGCGCCCACTGCCAGCCGGGGCTGTCTTTCACCAGGTCTTCGTCGGCGTGTTGCACCCAGATAACCGGCGCGCCGTAGGCGCGAGCCTGCTCCACCGCCAGAGC
>NZ_JANXUQ010000211.1 GCF_025356155.1 Rhodoferax sp.
CGTTTCCACTAGATGAAGCGCCAGACGTCACCGTTATCCAGCCGACGTTACTGGTGGCAGTCCACGGACATCCGGCGCTGGTATTGACGCCTGTGCTGGCATTGATCTGGCTTGATCCCCCAGAGAAACTGTTGCTTGCCAGTGAATAGGTACAGCTGGTTGCGCCTGGCGTCACCATGACCGCCGTTGAAGGCGCGCTACCACCCACACTGTTCCAGGCTTGAACCACGCAGCTATAGGTGACGTTATTGGTCAAACCCGTAACGCTGATGGGCGAGCTAATGGCTGAGCCCGAAAGACTGTTACTGCCGGCCGCGCACGTAGCCGTGTAATTAGAAATGGCCGGGGATCCGTTGGCTCCGGGCGGGGTGAATGCCAGGGAGGCACTGCCATTGCCCGGCGTTGCAATCACGTTGGTGGGCGTACCAGGTACTGTAGGTCCCGTGGTCAGGCTGTTGAGCGCGGCATTGACATTGATGCGGGGTTTGGTTATGCCGTTGCGCGCATCAGTGACCGGTACGCCGGTGGTTGTCAAGGCATTGAGCGCAGTTGTCACCGAGATATTGGGGACCTTTTGCTTGAGCAGTGCCCAGGCCCCCGCGACCATCGGGGCGGCCATTGATGTTCCTGCATAGCCTGAATATCCCCCCCCGGGGATAGAGGATGTAACATAAACGCCGGGTGCAAGCAGGTTCAGGAACGACACTGAGTTTGAGAAGCAAGCTACCTTGTCGATGCCGCCATAGTCAATGTAGTTGCTGGGGGAAGGATTGCTCGTGCAGTTTAAGCCGCTCGGATAACTGCTGCTCCACGTGGCACCCACGCTGATGGCGCTAGATATACACCCCGGAGCACCCATACTGGATGTATAGCCGCTGTTACCAGAAGCAATAACCGTGGCAATGTTTACTGCACGGAGATTGTCAATGGCTGCTTTGGTACTGAGGTTTGCCGAATCACATGTACTTTGGCTGCTGTTGCTCCCCCCACCAAGGCTCATGTTGACAGACGCAATGTTGTAGGTTGTGCTCAAGGCATAGACCCGCTGTAGCGCTAATATCTGATCGGATTGGTAGGATAACGAACACGGCGCAGTGCTACCGCAAGCACTCGAATTGTAAAAAGTACTGAACGCCTGAATGGCCAATACCGAGGCGTCTTTTGCGACACCCGAAAACGAAGAACCCCTCCCCGCTGCAATGCCTGCAACATGGGTTCCGTGATCACATCCCCCTGCTGGGCAGGTGCCTGAGGCGTAGGGTAAGGCAGACCCCGTGGACGTTGACGATGTCACGCTACCCGGGCAATTGGAGTAAGAACTGTTCGTTGTGCTATTGGTTGAATAGCAAGCCTCTGAGACGACCTTGCCAGCAAGAAAGGGATGCGTCGAATCAACGCCGGTATCAATGATGGCGACGACCTGACCGGCGCCTGTGTAACCACTCGCCCAGGCTGCAGTGCCACCAATAAGGGGCACACTGACTGCAAGGCTGGGCTTAGACAAACGGTCTTCTTCGATTGAACTGACTTCAACGAGCTGAGACAGTGCGTCAAGCTCCGCCGCGGTGACCTCCAATGCCATGAATGGAATAGTCTCAAAGCGTTTGACTGCCCCCGGCTTGTTTAACAAAGTTGCCACATTGCTAAGGACCGTGGCCTGCGTACCCGCGATATCTTGCCGCTGCGTATTGGCCTGCGCACTGGACAGCCCCGCCTCGGGTGCAAACGCTGCGCGCAAGCCCACGATTACGCGGGTGGTACCCTGCACATTGGCCATTGCGCGTAACGTCTGAATGTTTTTCGCAATGGCCGGATCGGCGTTGGCGGCCAATGTAGACCGCTGGCTGTTACCCAGAAACATACGTTCGGCCGCACCGGCCTCACTAAATTGCAAAGCCATGGCACTGACGATGACCAAGCCTACCCACTTTGACACTGTCATTTCTGCATTCTCATTATTTTGTTAAAAAGCGATCACTGTTGCCCAGTGGAAATGATGGTGAACGCGCCTCCAGGTTGAACAATGAACGACTGCACCTCAAGCGTCGTGTTGGCACTGATCTTTAAACGTGGCCGCGTACCTACCGCAATCGGTCCAATAATGGCTTCAAGGTCCTGCGAGTAAATGGTTTTAGCGCCACCGCCCGCCATCGACCCAATCAAGGTGTAGGTAGGCCCGGTTGCTCCGGTGACACCATCGATGACTGCGATGCTTACCGGTGTAGCGGTTGGCCCTGGGTTGATGACCCGCAAAAAGCTGGTGTAGCCGGTGGTGGCCAGGTCGGCGAATGGAATGTAGTAGCGCAATTTGACGGTGCTGCCACTCTGAAAGCCCGATACTTCGTTGTACAGACCGCCGGGCTGGCGCAAGAGCGACTGCACTTCAACTGGCGATGTCACGCCGGCGATCCTCAGGCGTGGCCGGTCGGAGGCCGTCATCGTTTGGCCTAAAGCCGCCTCAATTTGCTGGGCTGTGAAAATCACCGCCGCATCGCTCGGCAAGGCCGTGGTCAGCACCCCCCAGGCCCCTACCTGGCCGGTCGTGCCATCAATGCGGGCCACCAAAACAGCGGTACTGACGCTGCCGTTGTTGATCACACGCACAGAACTCACATACCCTGCGGGCTCAGTAGCCGCTGGCACATAAGTGCGCATGTCCTCGGTGGAACTGAAGGTGTTCACCGGGTCAATCCATGTGATGACGATGGAGCCATTGGCGCCATTGGCGCCATTGCCACCTGCAACCCCGCCATTGGATGCTACCGTGACCGTTCCGCCCGTGCTGCCGCCACCGCCACCGCCGCCGCCGCTTTTGCTGGCGTAGCCACCCCCGCCGCCGCCGCCAAAGCCACTGCCACCCCCACCACCGCCACCACCGCCGACACCGCCACCGCCGACACCACCGACGCCGCATATGTTGCCGCTGCATTTGCCACCGCCGCCGACGCCGCCGACGCCGACGCTGCCACCGCCTGTGCTGCTGCTGCTGCCGTTCCCGCCGCCGCTGCCGCTGCCGCTGCCTCCGCTGCCCCCGCTACCGGCACCACCGCTGCCGCCCCCGCCCCCGCCACTGCCTCCGGTGCCGCCGCTGCCGCATGTGTTGCTGTTGCATTTGCCGCTGCCGCCGCTGCCGCCGGTGCTGCCGCTGCTGCCGCTGCCGCTGCCGCCACCGCCGCCGCCGCCGCCAGCAATAATTTGAGTTGCAGTTCCTGCATTCACATTGCTCGATCCGCCGCCGCCGCCGCCGTTGCTGCCATTTAATACACCGCTACTGTTTCCTCCGCCGCCGACAAACAGGCTCAGCGTGGTACCGCCCACTCCGGTTAGCGTTGTTGTGACGATGCCACCACCACCACCACCACCACCGCCATTACCACCGCCACCACCACCGCCACCACCGCCGCCGCCGGTGGCCACTACGTTGACCGACGTAACGCCAGCAGGAATAGCACAGATCGCAGCGCTGGGGGTCGCGACATTGCATGAACCAGCACGTGCCAATCCGGGCAAACCGGCAAGCATGGCAAGCAACAAAGGTTTGAGCGTGTACAAGGAAGAGCGCAGTCCACGCGAAGACTTTGTCTTGACCGTTGGTTTGAAACTCATCGTGACCCCATAGTGATGTGATTGATTTGTATACCGGTGCTGGCCGTAGAGGATTTAACAGTCACAAATCGGTTGAAGAAAATGGTGTTCATTGTCGGCGACGCTGTGTGTCGCTGGGCTATATTCATTTTGCAACTAAATTAGCGTTTTTGAATGTATCAGGAATTGGTTGGCGAGATTGCTTCAAGCGGTTGCAGAAAAATCCTGGACGCCGAGATAATAGGCGCCTGCATTCAAAGGTGTGAAGGTAACCAAGGCGCGAATGTTGCCACCTATACCAAACTCGGCATCTCTGCTGGTTGGAGAATCTGCGAATGATTTGGTATTCAGGTCACAAGACTGTTTTTGCAGCCACCTGCGTGCAAGACTGCTCATAAAGCGATTGCCCGCAAGGTCGAAGGGAGTCAGACCATTGACAAAGATGTCCAGCCTCCCCGACTCACTGTTGATGTGGCTCCGCAGCAACCCTTCTTGCACAAATCCCAGGTGCAATGTGTTGGCCTGAGCTTCAGGATTGTCAGCATAGACGTAACTGACTATCTTTTGCAATCCCATTCTTTCAAAAGCAAACGCTATAGCCGCAACAGCAGCTTTGATTGCAATCGTGGGCGTCCTTTTTCCTGGCACCCCAATCAGCATTTCACCTCTATCGTTGCGCCAATCAATATCCACAAATGCAAAGAGTCCCACACGTTCATGGTTTCGGTCAAGAATGACCCAATCCAGACGTCCCGTGTTTCGAGGGGACAGTCTTGCATTGGAAATGAAGGATTCAATCGATTCGTCACTTGCCCCCTGAAAGCGATGATAGTGCTGCATGAATTCAGTGTTACTGAAAGTCTCCTTCAGGAAACCTGCATCCGATGCATCCGGCGTACGCATTACCACTCCGCCGGCCTCCAATGGAACCCACCATTGTGGGGACAATTCGGCCAGCAGGTTCGCCGCCCAATCTGGCATACGCTGTCTATCGCCCAGCAAATTCTTAGCGTGTACCAGTGAGCGATAAGCCTGCGACCATCTGTGCGTTGCAACCGCAGCCAAGACATGCTTCTCCAAAGCGGGCAGGGAGTTGGGGTAGGCGTTGCACGTCCGCTCTGCCGTGCTGTACGCCAGATCAACTTGTCGGGTATCCAACAGTGCTTGCGTCAGATTGCAGGTCAGCAAGGGGTCGGTTGGCTTCATCTCTGAGGAGTGGCGCAAATCGTCAATGACGCAAGTCCAATCAGGTGAACCCTTGCCCAGATACAAATTCAATAGAGCGCGCACGCAGTATTCTTCCGCGCAGTTTGGTTGGCGATTCTCAAAAAGACGGCTAATCGCAGGCCAATTTTGTGCCAATAGCCATTGAGTTGCTTGCGGTGCCATCAAGGGAATCCCTCTCCCAGAGCAATCAGAAAAAACACCAAAACAGAGCAGTACCGAGCATTTGTTCTGTCAAGAATCAATGGCGAACCTCGCTGGACGCAATATTTAGTAATTTTGAGCATCTTGAGCATATTTAGCTGAAAGTAAATGTACTGATGCCTTTTTGACATCACCAAAACGGGGGCGGCTTAGGCAAGTCTCACCCGAAATCCACGCCGGAAAGGCGTTCACTGCCCAGTAGAAATAATAGTAAATGCGCCTCCAGGCTGCACGATGAACGACTGCACCTCAAGCGTCGTGGTGGCGCTGATCTTTAGACGTGGCCGCGTACCTACCGCAATCGGTCCAACAATGGCTTCAAGGTCCTGCGAGTAAATGGTCTTGGCGCCCCCGCCCGCCATCGACCCAATCAAGGTGTAGGTAGGCCCGGTCGCTCCGGTGACGCCATCGATGACCGCGATGCTCACTGAAGTAGCGGTTGGACCTGGGTTGATCACCCGCACAAAGCTGGTATAGCCGCTAGTGGCGAGATCTGCGTACGGAATGTAGTAGCGCGATTTGACGGTGCTGCCGGTCTGAAAGCCCGATACCTCGTTGTACAGACCGCCGGGCTGGCGCAAGAGCGACTGCACCTCAATAGGAGAAGAAACACCGCTGATCCGCAGGCGTGGCCGGTCGGAGGCCGTCATCGTTTGGCCTAAAGCCGCCTCAATTTGCTGGGCTGTGAAAATCACCGCCGCATCGACCGGCAAGGCCGTGGTCAGCACCCCCCAGGCCCCTACCTGGCCGGTCGTGCCATCAATGCGGGCCACCAAAACAGG
>NZ_JANXUQ010000266.1 GCF_025356155.1 Rhodoferax sp.
GCAGTTCATCAATGTCGAAGACTGCGAAAAAGTCAATCGCCAGTTGCAGTTTGCACTGGAAGTGGATGGTGTCGAATACAAGCGGCTTGAGATTTCCTCGCCCGGTATAGACCGTCCCCTGCGCCATGTTCAGGATTACGAGCGTTTTGTCGGAGCTGTGATCGACATCACGTTGAAGGCGCCCATGGGTGCCGCTGCTGGTGGCCATGTGCATGCCAGCCGCAAGAAGTTTCGCGGCACGCTGGAGAAAATTGTGGCGGCCGATGGCGCCACAGGTTGGCAAATCGTCTGGAGCGATGCGCCACCGGTCAAGCCAGGCCAAAAGGTCAGCAAGAAGCGCGTTCCACCGCCGCTGCAGGCTCTGGGCTTTGCGTTGGATGAGTTGCGCGAGTCACGTCTGGCACCGATCGTCAGTTTCAAAGGCCGCGGCGGCCCTGGTGGGACGGACGGTGCAGAAGCTGGCGTCGAAGGCGACATGGAATAAAGAGTAAGGGTGGCAGACCTTCAAGGGGTCTGCGTCCACAGGGTTTTCAGGTTTTGTATTGGTTAAATCGAGTGTTCAGGAGAGTCATGGCATGAATCGCGAACTGTTGATGCTGGTAGAGGCAATTTCACGTGAAAAAAACGTGGAACGTGATGTGGTGTTGGGCGCTGTGGAAGCTGCCCTGGCCCAAGCGACCAAGAAGCTGTATCCCGGCGACGTGGATATTCGCGTCGCCCTGGACCGCGACAGCGGCAACTACGAAACCTTCCGCCGCTGGCATGTGGTTCCCGATGAAGCGGGTCTGCAGTTGCCGGACCAGGAAATTCTGCTGTTCGAAGCCAAAGAGCAGATTCCCGACATCGAAGTGGACGAGCACATCGAAGAGTCCGTGCCATCCGTGCCGATCGGCCGTATCGGCGCCATGGCGGCCAAGCAAGTCATTTTGCAAAAGATCCGTGACGCCGAGCGCGAAATGCTGCTCAACGACTTCATGTCGCGCGGCGAAAAGATCTTTGTCGGTACCGTCAAGCGCATGGACAAGGGTGATCTGATTGTGGAGAGCGGTCGCGTAGAAGGCCGTCTGCGCCGCAGCGAGATGATCCCCAAGGAAAATCTGCGTACCGGTGACCGCGTGCGCGCCATGATCATGGAAGTGGATCTGACTTTGCGCGGCGCACCCATCGTGTTGTCGCGCTCAGCACCCGAGTTCATGATCGAGTTGTTCCGCCAGGAAGTGCCTGAAATCGAACAAGGCCTGCTGGAGATCAAATCCTGCGCCCGTGACCCCGGTTCACGCGCCAAGATCGCCGTGCTGTCGCATGACAAGCGCGTGGACCCTATCGGCACCTGCGTCGGCGTGCGTGGCACCCGCGTCAATGGCGTGACCAACGAGCTGGCCGGCGAGCGCGTCGACATCGTGTTGTGGAGCGAAGATCCTGCCCAGTTCGTTATTGGCGCCTTGGCTCCGGCCAATGTGTCCAGCATCGTGGTGGACGAAGAGCGCCATGCGATGGATGTTGTCGTTGACGAAGAGAACTTGGCCATCGCAATTGGCCGTGGCGGCCAGAACGTGCGCTTGGCGTCTGAACTGACCGGCTGGCGCATCAATATTTTGGATGCCGCAGAGTCGGCGCAGAAGCAAGCCAGCGAAACCGACCAGGGCCGCAAGCTGTTCATGGAAAAGCTCGATGTGGACGAAGAAATCGCCGACATCCTGATTGCCGAAGGGTTCACCAGCCTGGAAGAAGTGGCCTATGTGCCGCTGCAGGAAATGCTGGAGATCGAAAGCTTCGACGAAGAGACCGTGACCGAGCTGCGCACCCGAGCCAAGAACGCCTTGCTGACCATGGAAATCGCGCACGAAGAGAGCGTGGAAGAAGTGTCACAAGACCTGCGTGACCTGGAAGGTCTGACGCCCGAATTGATCGGCAAATTGGCCGACGCTGGCGTGCACACACTCGACGACCTGGCCGATCTGGCAGTTGACGAGCTTACCGATATTACCGGCCAGTCTGCGGACGAAGCCAAGACCCTGATCATGAAGGCGCGCGAACATTGGTTTACCGATGAAGCCGCTTCTCAAGAGTAATGGTTATGTAAATTAAATTTCAGTTTAGGCTAACAACCGCCCTCGGGGTGGTTGGGCTGCCGCCAAAGGTTACACAACAAATGTCCAGTACGACCGTCGCCGAGTTTGCAAATGAACTCAAAAAATCCACTGACACGCTGCTTGAGCAGCTGAAGTCGGCAGGAGTCGCAAAAGCGGCCGCCTCCGATGTCCTGACAGACTCCGACAAGCACAGCTTGTTGAATTTTCTGCAGAGCAGCCATGGCACAGTGAGCCCTGACCGCAAAAAGATCACCCTGGTCAAGAAGCAGACCACAGAGATCAAACAAGCGGACGCCACGGGCAAGGCACGCACCATCCAGGTGGAAGTGCGCAAGAAGCGCACGTTTGTACGCCGCGACGATGAAGTGGCCATTGCCCCCGAAGCCGTGGAAGCTGAGGTGGTTTCTGCCGCACCCGCAGAGCCGCTGATTGACAACGCAGAGCTGGCACGCCGCGAAGAAGAAGCCCGCCGCCAGGCCGAGCTGATCCGCCGCCAGGAAGAAGAATTGGCCCAGCGCCGCCGTGACCGCGAAGAGCAGGAAACGCGTGCCCGTGAAGCGGCTGAAAAGGCCGCCGCAGAGTTGCAAGTCCATAAGGCATTCGAGGCAAGCAAAAAAGTCAAGACTGAGACCGCTGGCGAAGCCGCTGAAGCCCATGCACAAGCAGAATCGGCTGATGCCGCTCGCGCCGCGGCTTTGGCACTCGAAAAATCTACCGCTGCAGCCGCTGCATCCAAAGCCATTGCTGACGAAGAAGTGGCGCGTGCCGTGGACCTGGGTGACCGCCGTCGCAAGGCCGAAGCCGAGGCCGCCGCGATTCGCTCGATGATGTCGGCGCCCAAGCGAGTTCTGGTGGCCCACAAGCCCGAGCCCGTCAAGGCACCTGTCGCGGATCCCAAAGCCATCAAGGGTACTTTGCATAAGCCCGCAGCGGGTTCGACCGTTGCAAAGCCTGCCAAACCCGGAGCGACCACAGCGCCAGCTGCCGGCGCTGGCGCAGGTAAAGAAGTCAAGTCTGCCAAGCTGTCTTCCAGCTGGGCAGGTGATCCAGCCAAGAAGAAAGCTATTCCCACCCGTGGCGACACCGGTGCAGGCGCTGGTCGATCTACCAACTGGCGCGCGGGCCCCCGTGGCCGACGTGGTGCCAATGACCGTGACCGCGACCACCACCAGGTGGCCTCCGCTCCAGTGGAGGCGCGCGTGCTTGAAGTTCACGTGCCCGAAACTATCACCGTGGCTGAACTGGCCCACAAGATGGCGGTCAAGGCGTCCGAGGTCATCAAACATTTGATGAAGCTGGGCCAGATGGTCACCATCAACCAGCCGCTGGACCAGGACACTGCGATGATTTTGGTCGAAGAAATGGGACACAAGGCCATCGTGGCCGCGCTGGACGATGCCGAAGCCTTCACCGACGACGAAGTGCAACAACAGCACGCCGAGGCCTTGCCACGTGCACCGGTGGTGACCGTCATGGGTCACGTTGACCACGGTAAAACATCTTTGCTGGATTACATTCGCCGCGCCAAGGTTGCGTCGGGTGAAGCCGGTGGTATTACCCAGCACATTGGTGCTTACCACGTGGAAACACCACGCGGCATGGTGTCCTTCCTGGATACACCTGGTCACGAGGCCTTCTCGGCCATGCGAGCCCGTGGTGCCAATGCGACCGACATCGTGATTCTGGTTGTGGCAGCTGACGACGGCGTGATGCCGCAGACCAAGGAAGCCATCAAGCACGCCAAGGCGGCTGGTGTTCCTATCGTTGTGGCAATCAACAAAATCGATAAGCCCGATGCCAACCCCGAGCGCGTGAAGAACGAGTTGGTGGTGGAAGAGGTGATTCCTGAAGAATTCGGTGGTAGCTCACCCTTTGTTGCCGTATCTGCCAAAACCGGTCAAGGCATTGATGAACTGCTGGAACAAGTGCTGTTGCAAGCTGAAGTGTTGGAACTGCGCGCGCCAGTCGATGCCATGGCCAAGGGCCTGGTGATCGAAGCCCGTCTGGACAAGGGCCGCGGCCCCGTGGCCACCATCCTGGTGCAATCCGGTACGCTTAAAACAGGCGATGTGGTGCTGGCTGGCCAAACCTACGGTCGCGTGCGCGCGATGCTGGACGAAAACGGCAAAGCGATCAAAACTGCTGGCCCGTCGATTCCGGTCGAAATCCAGGGTCTGACAGAAGTACCACAAGCCGGTGATGAATTCATGGTGATGGCCGATGAGCGCCGTGCCCGTGAAATCGCCACCTACCGCGCCGGCAAGTTCCGCAATACCAAGCTGGCCAAGCAACAAGCCGCCAAGCTGGAGAACATGTTTACCGACATCAATGCCGGCGAAGTCAAAATGGTTCCGATTATTGTCAAGGCGGATGTGCAGGGTTCGCAAGAAGCCTTGGCACAGTCGTTGCTCAAGCTGTCGACCGACGAAGTCAAGGTGCAAATGGTCTACGCCGCAGTCGGCGCCATCAGCGAGTCTGATGTCAATCTGGCGATTGCTGCCAAGGCCGTCATTATTGGTTTCAACACCCGTGCCGATGCCGGTGCGCGCAAGCTGGCCGAGAATAATGGCGTGGACATTCGTTACTACGACATCATTTACGACGCCGTGGATGACTTGAAGCTGGCTATGTCCGGCATGCTGACACCCGACAAGCGTGAAGAAATTCTGGGCACCGCCGAGATCCGTACCGTGTTCGTGGCATCCAAGATCGGAACCGTGGCAGGCTGTATGGTCACCTCCGGCCTGGTCAATCGCACGGCACGTTTCCGCCTGTTGCGCGAGAACATGGTGGTGTACACCGGCGAACTGGATTCACTCAAGCGCGTCAAGGACGATGTGCGCGAAGTCAAGGAAGGTTTTGAGTGCGGTATCAAGCTTAAGAACTACAACGACATCTCGGTGGGCGATCAGTTGGAATTCTTCGAAATCCGCGAAATTGCGCGGACGCTGTAAAAATATGAGCCCCCACGCTTGTCACTTTGTGTACTGCGCTGCCCCCCACGGGGGCCGTCGCTCGCCTTGGGGCGGCCCGGCGGCGAGCGGAGTTTGGCAATGAAAAAGAAATCAGCCACCCCCCACCGCGGTTTCCGCGTGGCCGATCAGATCCAGCGGGATCTGACCGAGCTGATCGCGCGCGAGTTGAAAGACCCGCGTGTCGGCATGGTAACGATCCAGGCCGTCGAGGTGACGCCGGATTACGCGCACGCCAAGGTGTTTTTCAGCATGCTGACCGGCGACCCGGTGGCCTGTGCAGAGGGTTTGAACCAGGCGGCGGGCTTTTTGCGCGCCGGCTTGTTCAAGCGCCTGCACATCCACACCGTACCCACACTGCACTTCCACTTTGACCGCACCACGGAGCGTGCGGCGGATATGAATGCCTTGATTGCGCAGGCTGTTGCGTCCCGCTCGAAGGACGACCCCGTCGAATAAACATGAGCACTGCTGGACCAACCCAAGGTGCGCAGGCTCCCTTGGGGGGCAGCGATGCACACCACGTGAGCCGGGGAGGCGGGCGTTTCGCCGCCGAGCCGTCCCAAGGCGAAACACGGCCCCCTCGGGGGGCAGCGACCCGCGGAGCGGCGGAGCGTGGGGGCAAGAAAATCACTAGGCGCCCCGTGCATGGGGT
This sequence comes from Rhodoferax sp., assembly GCF_025356155.1. GTDB lineage: Bacteria > Pseudomonadota > Gammaproteobacteria > Burkholderiales > Burkholderiaceae_C > Allorhodoferax. The sequence continues at coordinate 5,721 of NZ_JANXUQ010000266.1, forward strand.
GCTGTTGCTGGACAAGCCGTTGGGCTGGTCGAGCAACGACGCGTTGCAAAAGGTCAAATGGCTTTTGCGGGCGGAGAAGGCCGGCCACACTGGCACGCTGGACCCGCTGGCTACTGGTGTGTTGCCGCTGTGTTTTGGTGCAGCCACCAAGTTCAGCCAAATGCAGCTGGATGCGGACAAAGAATACGAAGCAACGGCGCTGCTGGGTAGCAAAACCAGCACCGGCGATGCGGAAGGTGATGTGATTGCGGTGCGGCCGGTCCACGTGGACGCGGCCGATGTTGCGCGGGTTGTGCCCCTGTTTACCGGGCCTATCCGCCAGACGCCACCCATGCACAGCGCCTTGAAGAAAGACGGCAAGGCCTTGTACGAGTATGCGCGCGCGGGGATCGAGGTGGAGCGGGAGGCTCGCAGCGTGACCATTTATAAGCTGGATGTGGCGCTAGCCCTCGCAGATATTGAACATCCCGCTATCAATATGGTAGTGAAGTGCAGCAAAGGTACCTATATCCGCACGCTGGGTGAAGACATCGGAGAGGCTCTGGGCTGTGGTGCCCACCTGACCCGCCTGCGCAGGACTGCAACCGGTGGTTTCACCGAAGCGCAGTGCGTGACATTGGCAGCGCTGGAGGCGATGACCGAGGATGAACGGATGGCCTGCCTGCTGCCGGTAGATGCGCTGCTGGAGCGCCACACCGCCGTCACGCTGGACAACGAGAATACGGTCCGGTTTCTGAGTGGCGTGCGCCGCCGTGGAAACTGGCCGGATGAGAAACAGGTTGCGGTGTACAGCACCGAACCACCCACTTTGCTGGGCACGGCCCACACCGAGGCGGGGGAATTGATACCGGGGCGCTTGCTGAGCCCGCTTGAGATTGAACAGTCTCAAACCCAGCAAGCGGACAGCAATAAGGAAGCTGCCTGAGCGCCCCGTGCGTCTGGCACAACAACAGATTCAAACGAGAAAGTAGTGAACCATGAGCTCTAGCAAACAAATTCGCAATATTGCGATCATCGCCCACGTTGACCATGGCAAGACCACCATGGTCGACCAGTTGTTGCGCCAATCCGGCACCTTTGCCCAACACGAGAAAATCGTGGACACGGTGATGGACAACAACGCCATTGAAAAAGAGCGTGGCATCACGATTCTGGCCAAGAACTGCGCCGTGACCTGGGAAGGCACGCACATCAATATCGTCGACACCCCGGGACACGCGGACTTCGGCGGTGAAGTGGAACGTGCCCTGTCCATGGTGGACGGCGTTGTGCTGCTGATCGATGCCCAAGAAGGCCCCATGCCCCAGACCCGTTTCGTGACCAAGAAGGCTTTGGCCTTGGGTCTGAAACCGATTCTGGTGGTCAACAAGGTGGACAAGCCCGGTGCGCGCCCTGACTACGTGGTCAACGCTGCATTCGACTTGTTCGACAAGCTCGGCGCGACCGACGAACAGCTGGATTTCCCGGTCGTCTACGCTTCCGGCATCAACGGCTGGTCGTCGCTGGAAGAGGGCGAGCCCAATGAACAGTGGGGCCCCGACATGTCGGCCCTGTTCAACACCATTTTGAAACACGTGCCGCACCAACAGGGCGACCCTGAAGCACCGCTGCAATTGCAAATTTCCGCACTCGACTTTTCGACCTTCGTCGGCCGCATCGGCGTGGGCCGTATCAGCCAGGGCACGATCAAGCCCATGATGGACGTGGTCGTCATGGAAGGCCCGGACGGCAAGCCCGTCAAAGGCCGTGTCAACCAGGTTTTGACTTTCCAGGGTCTGGAGCGTGTGCAGGCTACCGAAGCCGGCCCCGGCGAAATTGTGTTGATCAATGGTCTGACGGACATCGGTATTGGCGTCACGATCACCGACCCCGTCACACCTGCACCGCTGCCCATGCTGAAGGTGGATGAGCCAACCTTGACCATGAACTTCTGTGTCAACACCAGCCCGCTGGCTGGCCGCGAAGGCAAGTACGTCACCAGCCGCCAGATCTGGGACCGCCTGCAAAAAGAGCTGCAACACAATGTGGCGTTGCGCGTCAAGGAAACCGACGAAGAAGGTATCTTCGAAGTCATGGGCCGCGGCGAATTGCACCTGACCATCCTGTTGGAAAACATGCGCCGCGAAGGTTTTGAGATGGCCGTCAGCAAGCCACGCGTGGTGATGAAAGACGTCAACGGCGAGAAGCACGAGCCTATCGAAATGGTAACCGCCGACATCGAAGAGCAACACCAGGGCGGTGTGATGCAAGCACTGGGCGAGCGCAAGGGCGATCTGGTGAATATGGAGCCGGACGGCCGTGGCCGTGTGCGCCTTGAATACCGCATCCCGGCCCGTGGCCTGATCGGTTTCACCAATGAATTTTTGAATCTGACACGCGGCTCCGGCCTGATCTCCAATATTTTTGACAGCTACGAGCCGCACAAGGGCGAGATTGGTGGCCGCAAGAACGGCGTGCTGATCTCCATGGACGCCGGTGAAATCTTCACCTACGCGCTGGGCAAGCTGGACGACCGCGGCCGCATGTTCGTGCGCGCCAACGACCCGGTGTACGAAGGCATGATTGTGGGCATCCACAGCCGTGACAACGACCTCGTCGTCAACGCCACACGCACCAAGCAGCTGACCAACTTCCGCGTCTCCGGCAAGGAAGACACGATCAAGATCACACCCCCGATCGAACTGACGCTGGAGTACGGCGTGGAATTCATCGAGGACGACGAGCTGGTCGAAATTACGCCCAAGTCGGTGCGTCTGCGCAAGCGCCACCTGACGGAGAGCGAGCGCAAGCGCGCTGGCAGGTAGACTCCCCCCGAAGCGGCCTTTGGCCGCCTCCCCCTCAGGGGGCGTTACCAGCGGCCCGGCGAAGCCGACTCCGTCGGTAACCCTGAAAAGAAGGCGCGCGCTTGGTGTTGAGCCTTGGTGTAGGCCACGTGTTTCAGGGAAGTCTCGGTTTTAAGAATGAAACTCACACACAACCGCGCGGTTTTCCTGATGGTGGCTGTGGCCTTGATGTGGTCCACGGCAGGTGTGGTCACGCGCCACCTGGACGCCGCCCGCAGCTTTGAGGTGACGTTCTGGCGGGCGCTGTTCACGGTGTTGGCCTTACTGGTCATCTTGCCGATGATTCGGGGGCGCAGTGTGTTTGCCAACACACGCCACGCCGGCCAGGCCTTCTGGATATCCGGTGTGTGTTGGAGTGTGATGTTCACCGCCTACATGGTGGCGCTCACGTTGACCAGCGTGGCCAATGTGCTGATCACGATGTCCTTGGGCCCACTGATGACGGCCTTGATTGCCCGCATCTTCATAGGCCACCATATTGCACTGCGCACCTGGGTGGCTATCGCCGTGGCCGGGTTTGGTATTGCCTACATGTACGGGCCGCAAATCGCCGGGGGTCAGCTTCTGGGCACCTTGGTGGCCTTGTGTGTGCCTATCGCCGGCGCCACCAATTGGACGGTCACGCAAAACGCCCATGCCCAAGGACACGATGTTGATCTGGTTCCTGCTGTTTTTGTGGGTGCGGTCATCAGCTCGCTGGTGACACTGCCACTGGCTTACCCGTTTCAGGCTACAGCGCACGATCTGGGCCTGCTGGCCTATTTGGGCGTTTTCCAACTGGCCATACCCTGCGTGCTGTCGGTGCTGTGCGCCCGTGTGCTCAAGGCACCAGAATTGTCCTTGCTGGCCTTGTTGGAGGTGCTGTTTGGCATTCTGCTGGTCTGGCTGGGTGCGGGGGAGGCGCCTGGCACCAACGTGCTGGTGGGCGGAACATTGGTATTGAGCGCTCTGGTAGCCAACGAGCTGCTGGGTTGGAAACAAAGGAATGGAACAACACCATGAATCAAGATAGCACCGTCGCCGAAGTCCACGCCACCGTTTCCGGTGGCATCGGCCTGATCACGTTGAACCGCCCCAAGGCGCTCAACGCCTTGTCCCTGCCCATGGTGCAGGCTCTGCTAGCCACGCTGCAAGCTTGGCGCGACGATCGGGCGGTGTTTGCAGTGGCCATCCGCGGTAGCAACAAGATCGGCCGCCCCGGTAGCCTGGAGGCGCTGTTTGGCGGCTTCTGTGCAGGTGGCGATATCCGTTTCTTCCACCAGGCCGCGCTGGCCGGTGACTCCGCGCTGGACACCTTCTTTACCGACGAATACACGCTCAACCACCTGATCCACAACTACCCCAAGCCCTACATCGCCTTTATGGATGGCATCGTCATGGGTGGCGGCATGGGGATCAGCCAAGGTGGCAGCCTGCGCATCGTGACGGAAACTACGAAGATGGCCATGCCCGAGACCGGTATCGGCCTGTTCCCGGACGTCGGTGGTGGCTACTTCCTGAGCCGCTGCCCGGGCCATGTGGGTGAGTACCTCGCTTTGACTGGCGACACCATCGGCGGAGAGCAGGCCGTTGCCTGGGGCTTGGCCGATGTGTGTGTACCGTCCGAAACACTGCCTGGCCTATGGGCCGCCATGCAGACACAGGGTTCTGTGGAAGACCTGAAGCAGTGGATAGCTACGAATGTGATAGCTACTAACCCAGATTCGACGAGGGCTAGCGGCCTGTTTGATGTAAAGGACTACGCTGCATTCGGTTTGGGCAGCGTCGCCGCCATTGTGGCCGCGCTCGAAGCCTCAGGCACCAAACCCGCACGCGCTATGGCCGCAACGCTGCGCCACCGCAGCCCGTTGATGCTGCACGTGGTGCTGGAGCAAATCCGCCGCGCCCGCGGCATGAGTCTGGCCGACGACCTGCGCATGGAGCGTGACCTGGTGCAACACTGCTTTTACACGGCACATCTGGACCGTTCGGGCGTGACGAGCGAGACGGTGGAGGGCATCCGCGCCCTGGCCATCGACAAGGACCACAAGCCCGTATGGAACCCTGCGCGCATAACCGATGTGAAGGCCGACATGGTCACACCGTTTTTTGTCAGTCCCTGGCCGGCAGGAAACCATCCCCTCAAAGACTTAGCCTAGGAAGGGTCTGGGAAGAAGCAGGAAGAGGCTGGGCGCCAGAGCGTTTTGCTCCGTGTCACCCGCCCGCTGCGCTGGCTCCTTCTTTACCTGCGCAAAAC
>NZ_JANXUQ010000180.1 GCF_025356155.1 Rhodoferax sp.
GGAAGTGCTTGGCCGCACCTATGAAACCCTGCTGCGCGAAATGCGCGATGCGGCTGGGGATGCCGGTGAGTTCTACACCCCGCGACCTGTGGTTCGCCTGATGGTGGAACTGGTCAATCCGCAATTGGGCGAAGTGGTGCTAGACCCCGCCTGTGGTACAGGCGGCTTTTTGGTAGAGAGCTACGCCCACCTTGCTAAACAAGCGACCACTGTTAAGAAGCGCCAGCAACTTCAACAAAGCAGTATTCAAGGCTGCGAAGCCAAACCACTACCCTATCTGCTGGTGAACATGAACCTGCTGCTGCATGGTTTGGAGTCACCCGACATTGACCCCGGCAACGCGCTGCGCTTTCCACTCAAAGAGATTGGTGACCGTGAACGGGTAGATGTGATTCTGTCCAACCCACCATTTGGTGGCGAAGAAGAGCGCGGCATCTTGGGCAACTTCCCAGACGACAAGCAAACCGCAGAAACCGCCCTGCTTTTCCTGCAACTCATCATGCGTAAGTTGCGCAGGCAGCCACGCGCAGCCGGTGGCGGCGCTACCAGCTACGGCCGTGCTGCCGTCGTCGTACCCAATGGAACCTTGTTTGCCGATGGCATCTGTGGCCGTATCAAACAGGAACTGCTCACCGAGTTCAACTTGCACACCATCGTGCGCTTACCCAATGGGGTGTTTGCGCCGTACACCAACATCCCTGCCAACCTTCTGTTCTTTGACCGGAGTGGCCCGACCAAAGACGTGTGGTTTTACGAGCAGCCATTGCCAATCGTAAACGGTGTGGGCCGCAAGAACTACACCAAGACCCAGCCGCTCCAGTTTGAAGAATTTGGTGGGCTGCTGGCATGGTGGAAACAACGAAAAGTGAATGCGCAGGCATGGAAAATTCCTGCCAAAGAGATTCTGGCAAACGGCTGCAACCTTGACCGCAAGAACCCCACGGCTAAAGAAGACATCACACACCTACCGCCTGAACAACTTGTGGCCAGCATCTTGGACAAAGAGCGTCAGATCATTGCGATCATGGAGCAGGCACAGGCACTGTTGAAGGAATCAGTGTGAAGAATAGATGGCGCAGGCACAAGCTGGCCGACTTGCTCATCCGATCTGGTGAGGCTGCGCAGCCTGCCGCTGACACTGAATATAAAGAGATCACCATTCGCCTTTGGGGAAAGGGCGTAATTGAGCGCGGTCGAATCGGAGGCGCTGCCGTCAATGGGCGGCGATTTATCGCCCGTAAAAATCAGTTCATTGCTTCACGTATTGATGCCAGGAATGGTGCAATGGGCGTTGTCCCAGAATTTCTTGACGGCGCACTCGTAACGAACGATTTTCCGTTGTTTGAGGTCAATCAAGCACTACTCCACCCACAATACATGGAATGGCTATGCCGTACCCCTGCCTTCGTTGATTTGTGTGCGCGTGCAAGCGAGGGAACGACTAACCGTGTTCGTCTGAAAGAAGATGAATTCCTTCAGCTTGAAATTCAAATTCCTGGCCCGGCAGAACAGAAGAAAATCGTCGCCCGTATTGATGCTGTACAGCAGAAATTGAAGTCCGCAGATGAGTTGCGCGCCTCAATAGACAAAGACATTGCGAGCCTGCTGGCGGTTCGATTTCAGGAAACCCTGAAACAAGCGCCTTTGCTACCTATACGTGAAGTTGCTCCGCTGGTCAGACGCAATGTCCAACTTGAGGCAAACAAGCAGTACAAAGAACTTGGCGCTCGCTCTTTTGGCAAGGGCTTGTTTGTCAAACCTGACTTTGATGCTGATGCCGCAACATGGGAAAAGCCAGTTTGGATAAAGGCAGGCGACATCGTTTTTAGCAATATCAAAGCTTGGGAAGGAGCCATCGGTGTGGCCAAGCCAGAGCATGATGGATTTACCGCATCCCATCGCTATCTCACAGCAGTGGTGAAACTAGAACTCGCCCTTCCGGAGTATTTGCTGTACTACTTACTTTCCGAAACTGGACTTACCGCAGTCAATGAGGCTTCACCCGGTACCGCTGACCGAAATAGAACAACCAAGCAATCGGCATTGGAGGCTATCCGCGTACCAGTGCCTTCGCTCGCTACTCAAAGGCAATTTGTAAAACTGAAGCAAGCACTGCAACAAGCGACGGAAGAACGTGCAAAACAAAAACCGGTAGTGGATGCCATGTTGCCATCCCTTGTTCAATCCCTGCTTGTGAATTAGGAGAACCTATGGCTGAAACCATAAACATCGCAAAGATGGCTGAAAAATTATCTAAGGGCATATTCGGCGAATTTCTTTGGCAGCGCATGGAACACACAAATCTAAATTGGCCCTGCGAAGATCAAGAAAAGCATGAGGTAAAAACCCATCCCTCTGATGTTGTGTTTTGGTACGACGAGCCATATTCGCAATCACGAACGTATGTGAACTGCGACCTCAAGAGCTATGCAAAGGGCACTATCAATGCAGGGAACATCCGCGAAGCCATAGAAAGTTTGGCAAAAGCACTCTCATGCGCAGAGAAGAGTCAAGACTTTCACGAAAAATTCGTTCACTCAAATGTCTCAGCAGAAATGTGTGGGCTGCTCTTTGTCTACAACCACGATGGGGAATACGATGTCAACAGCGATTTAAAACTGATACAGTTTTGGCGTCCACAACGATTTAAAACTGATACACCTGTGTTACCAGCACATGCTGGATTTTTACTCTTTTCACGGCCTCTCAGGCCGCATTATCGGTCCGGATGCCCTGAACAATTCCGGCCTGCCGCTGATGCTTGAGCCGGTAACTCTCGCCG
>NZ_JANXUQ010000275.1 GCF_025356155.1 Rhodoferax sp.
AAGGCGCCGAAAAACCAGTTGGCCACATAGATATGTTTGACTTTGCGGGTGCCGATGGTGCCGAAGAAAACAATCGCGTAAGACACCCAGACCAGCGTGATCAGGATGTCAATCGGCCACTCCAGCTCGGCATATTCCTTACCCTGCGTGTAACCCATGGGCAGCGAAATAGCCGCCGCAACAATGACCAGTTGCCAGCCCCAGAACGTGAAGGCCGCCAGCTTGTCGCCAAACAGCCGCACCTGGCAGGTGCGCTGCGCTACGTAGTAGGCCGACGCGAACAAACCGCAACCCCCAAACGCAAAAATCACCGCGTTGGTATGCAAGGGTCTTAACCTGCCGTAACTGAGCCAGGGTATGCCGAAGTTGAGTTCGGGCCAGGTCAGTTGCGCGGCGATGATGACACCGACCAGCATGCCCACCACGCCCCAAACCACGGTCATGATGGCGAACTGGCGCACAACCGTGTCGTTGTAAACCGTCGCTTGTTGATTTGCAAAAGCCATTGTGTTCTTCTCTAAAGTGTTGAAGCCTGGATATGATTTTGTGGCTTGGAGGTTTTTTGACCTTGACCCATATCAACTTCGGGCCAAAGACCTTGAAATCTCTCAGGTATCTTTCAGGATGCGCTCACCCTCGGACTCAATGTCTTCAAACTGCCCGCGGTGAATGGCCCACCACAAGCCGCCCAAAATGAAGAACACCAACACCACCGACAGGGGGATCAACAAATAGAGGATTTCCATTAGGCGGCCTTCTCTGTGGGTAGGGGTAGCGATCGCGCCAAGCGCAAGGCGTTGAGCACCACCAACAGTGAGCTGCTGGCCATGCCCAGCCCGGCCAGCCAAGCGGGCAGCAAGCCCATGACAGCTAGCGGCACGCAAGCCGCGTTGTAGAGCAGCGCCCACCGCAGGTTCTGCCGCACAACAGCCATGGTGCGCCGTGCCAGCCGCAGCGTAAGCACAACGCCCATCAATTGATCACCCAGAATCACAAAATCCGCCTTGGCCTGCGCCAGCGGGGCGGCTTGGCCGAACGCGAATGAAGCATTGGCCCCTGCCAGCACGGGCCCGTCGTTCAGTCCGTCACCCACCATAGCCACGCTGTGCCCCTGTGCCTGCAGTTGGCGTAGAAAGGCAAGCTTGTCGTTTGGTGTACAGGCGCCGCGCGCACTGGCAATACCGGCCTGCGCGGCCACACGGGCCACCGAAACCGGGCTGTCGCCCGACAACATATGAACTGCCACACCCAGGCCACCCAAAGCACTTACTACGGCAGCGGCCTGCGGACGTAAATCCTCTTGCAAAACAAAGGTCGCTAGCCAACCCTGGTCATCGCGCAGATGGACTTGCAAGCCTGGTACGCAGCGCGCAGGCACAATACAAAAGGTAGCGGAGCCCAAACGCAGGGATACGGGCTTTGCGTCGGCAACAGTCAGACTCGCGTCGCGTGCAATGCCGGCCACGCCCTCCCCCGCGCTCTCGGTCACGGCATCACAAGTCCATGCGGCATTCGGCGAGGATGGCGCGTGGGATGTAGCGATGCGCCACGTATGCGCGATCACCAACGCACGCGATACAGGGTGCAGCGAATGCTGGGCCAGCGCCACGGCCATGGACAGTGCCTGAGCTGCAGACACGCCAGTGCGCGTGTCCACGGCGTCCAGCACCATGGCATCGCGGGTCAAGGTGCCAGTCTTGTCAAATACTACGGTGTCCACCCGTGCCAGTGCTTCAAGCCCTTGCAAACGGCGCACCAGCACACCGCCACGCGCCAGGTTTCCGGCGGCAGCCAGCATGGCGGCAGGTGTGGCCAGTGACAAGGCACACGGGCAGGTCACCACCAGCACCGCAACCGCAACCATCAGCGCATGGCCGGGGTCACGCCCCCACCACCAGGCACAAGCACCGGCCGCAGCCACCAGCACGGCGATCAAAAAGGGCTTGGCAATGCGGTCCGCCAGCAACGCGCCCTGGGGTTTGGTGGCGGATGCGCTTTCCATCAACGCCACGATCTGCGCAAAGCGGGTCGCAGCGCCTATGCGCTCCACCCGCAGTTGCACCGTACCGCTCAAGTTGTGGCTGCCGGACCAGACCGCATCGCCGACACGGCGCGCCAGCGGACGGGATTCACCGGTCAGCAAGGCCTCGTCGACCCGGGTGGCTCCCACTATCAGCACGCCATCGGCAGTGAAGGTTTCGCCAGGGTGCACACGCAGCACGTCACCCACTTGCACGCGGCGGGCCGCCACCCGGACAAACTGGCCATCGGGCAACCGGCGCTCCACGCTGTCGGGCAGGCGGTTCATCAGCGCCTCCAACGCACCGGCCGTGCGGTCCCGCAGGCGTAGCTCCAGCCAGCGCCCGGTCAGCAAAAAAAACACGAACATGGTCAGCGAATCGAAATACACCTCACGCCCGAACGTGCCCTGCGGCGCAAAGGTGCCCGCCGTGCTGACGGCAAAGGTGATGACGATGCCCAGCGCAATGGGCAGATCCATGCTGATGCGGGCATGGGCCAGGTCCCGCAACGCATGGCGAAAGAAAGGACCACACGAGAACAGCATGACTGGAAGCGTCAGCACCCACGACGCCCAGCGCAATAACTGCTCCATCTCGGCGCTCAGGTCTCCGGGCAAGGCGATATACGCCGGGTAGGCATACATCATGATTTGCATCATGCACAGGCCGGCCACCAACCAGCGCCAAAGGGCCTGGCGGGTCTCCAGCTTGCGGCGCTCGCTGGCAAACACATCATTGGCCGGCACCGCGCGGTAACCGCTGGCCTGCACCGCCTGCATCCACACCGAGGGCACAACCTGGGTGGCCGACCATACGATCCTGGCCCGATGGCTGGCCGCACCCACCTGCGCGCTCAGCACGCCGGGCACCTTTTTTAGTGCATCTTCAACCGTCAAAGAGCAAGCTGCACAGTGCATGCCTTCAATGACCACGCTCGACTCCCAGCAACCCGCGCCCTGCGCAGATGGGCGGCTAAAGGCGCTCCACTCCAACGGGTCGTCCAACAGGGCCAGGGCATCCGGGGGGTGCACCGCCGTTGCAGGTTGCGCAGGCGTGACCAAACCGCCCGTCAAAAAAGGGGCGGAAACAGCTTGAGACACCGTAACAGTCGAACGCATACCGCCAGTGTGCGGCGAATCGTTTGCGCGCCACTTGACCTATATCAAGCCGCACTGAACCACTGGGGAGTAATCTGCAGCCACTGACCTTGCAAAGAGAAACCCCATCATGTACCAACGTATTCTGCTAGCCACCGATGGCTCGGAGCTGTCCCAAAAAGCCGCCGCCAGCGCTATAGAGCTGGCTGCCCTGTGTGGTGCCGAGCTGGTCGCGGTCACCGTCGTGCCGCGTTATCCCCAAAGCTACTTTGAAGGCAGCGTGGCGCTACCGGCTGAGGAGATGATCGCGGTAGAGAAGCAATGGGAAAACCAGGGCCAGGCACTGGTCGATGCGGTCAAAAAGGCTGCAGCGGACAAAGGCGTGACGGCAAAGAGCATCACCCTCAAATCTGACGTGGTGTCCGATTCACTCATAACCGCAGCCAACAAACACCAGTGCGACCTGATCGTCATGGCATCCCACGGGCGCAAAGGCATTCAGCGTCTGCTGCTGGGCAGCGAGACCCAGCACGTGCTGACCCACACCGGCATTCCCGTACTCGTCATTCGTTAAATCGGCCGCTAGCCCTCGTGGAATATGACTTAGGCACTATTAAATAAATAGCGATCCCGTAAAAAACCCGGGACTGAAACACCCGTGCTATTGGGTTTCTTCCTGGTACCGTTCGCGGATTTTCATGACGTCGTCCCATGCGTCCAGAAAGGTTTGGACACATTGCGGATCGAAATGGCTGCCTGAACCCTTGACCAGAAAATCGACGGCCGCCTCCAGCGTCCAGGCTTTCTTGTACGGGCGCTCGGACGTAAGCGCGTCGAACACGTCAGCCACAGCGACGATGCGGCTGAACAGCGGGATGTCGGTGCCACGCATCCCAGCGGGGTAGCCCGAGCCGTCATATTTTTCGTGGTGGCCACGGGCGATTTCTGCACCGGCTTGCAACACCCGCGACGAACTGCCTTTGAGCAGTTCATAACCATAGATGGCATGGTGTTTCATGATCTCAAACTCATCCGGGTCCAGCCGCCCGGGTTTGAGCAGTATCTTGTCTGCGATGCCCACCTTGCCGATGTCGTGCATGGGTGCGGCCTCCAGCAACAGATCCTGGTCATTGACCGGCAAGCCCAGGCCACGCGCAATCAGGTGTGAATAGTGGGCCATGCGCAGGATGTGCGCACCGGTCTCGGGGTCGCGGTATTCTGCAGCCTTGCACAGGCGAAAAACGGTCTCGCGCTCCCGCGCCACGATTTCGGCCGTAGCCTTGCGCACCTCGTCAGCCAGCCATGCGGCGCGATCGGTCAGCTGTCTGCGTGCATCACTCACTAGCAGCATGTTGCGCGTACGCGCCAGAAACTCCACCTTGTCCACGGGTTTGGTCAGGAATTCGTTAGCACCCAGGTCCAGTGCACGGTAGCGTAACTGCTTTTGGTCATTGGCGGTGATCATCACCACCGGCACAGTCGCGCGACCAGGGACCTCACGCAGTAGGCGCAAGAACTCTAGGCCGTCGATATCGGGCATCATGTAATCCACGATGATCAGATCGGGATCATTGTCAGCCAGCCAAACCAGGGCATCGCGCGCCTGGACAAAGGTATGTGGCACGCAGTCGTCCAGTTTCTTGACCAACGCTGCGAACAAAATCAAGTTGATTTCAGTGTCATCAATGATTAGCACTTGGTGGGCCACGGGGATTCACCTCCATTCGTTATGGTCTATCTTAGTCAGTCTGGTCCATCAGGTGGTATGACGGAAATCAACCTTCCTATTTCTATTTCCAACAGGCCCCACCGCACACCCGCCCCGGCAGCGTCCTGGTTGGCAGCACACCGTTCAATCTCAAAGGCGAATTCGCTGGCAGGCTTGGCGCCAAACATCGCAAGCGTGCCCTTGCGTGCATGGGCCACGTACAGCACAGGGTTTAAATCACCGCACGCCACGCCATCCCGCATTCGCTTCAATTCTTGTGGCTATTGGTTGACGAAGGCCCGCGCAATGATGTGCAGCACATCCTGGTCCACCTGCCCCATAGCGTTGGCGTAGTCGAAGACTGCCACCGCAGGCACTGCGGTGGTCAGTTGTTCCGCCTGAGATGGCCGTCGCATTGCCTGCTGGCGTGTCGGTGTTGCGTTTGGATCTACCCAGAGGCGGCCAGGATATTTTTGTGGAGGACGTGATCGTGCAGTGAACGCAGTCAACAGGAGCGCTTCAACCCTGGTACTGCGCCCGCAGCACATTCTTCTGCACTTTCCCCATCGCATTGCGCGGTAGCTCCGGCACCACATAACAGCGCTTGGGAATCTTGAAGTTGGCCAGTTGGGCCTTGAGCCCAGCCAGTATCTCGCTGGGCTCAAGCTGCGCCCCCGGCTTGGCAATGACCACCGCAACACCTACCTCGCCAAAGTCGGGGTCCGTCACGCCCACCACGGCGCTTTCGGCCACGCCGTCCAGGCTGTTGATGGTGGCTTCGATCTCCGCCGGGTAGACGTTGTAGCCGCCGCTGATGATCAGGTCCTTGCTGCGGCCTACGATCGTTACGTAGCCATCGGCGTCGACCTTGCCGACGTCGCCGGTCTTGAAGAATCCGTCTGCAGTGAACTCTTCCTTCGTCTTTTCGGGCATCTGCCAGTAGCCGGCAAACACATTGGGGCCTTTGACCTGTATGCCACCAATCTGGCTGGTGGACAGGTTGTTGCCGGCGTCATCCTGCACACGCAGTTGCACACCCGGCAGCGGGAAGCCCACCGTGCCGCCACGGCGCTGACTCTTGCCGCCGTAGCGCACGTCGGCAGCGTACGGGTTGGAGGTCAGCATGGCGGTCTCGCTCATGCCGTAGCGCTCCAGTATCGTGTGGCCGGTGCGGGTCTGCCATTCGGTAAAGGTTTCGATCAGCAGCGGGGCCGACCCGGCGACGAACAGGCGCATGTTGCGCACCACGTGCTTGTCCAGCCCCGGCTCGGCCAGCAGGCGCACGTACAGCGTGGGCACGCCCATGAAGACGGTCGCCTCGGGCAGCTTTTGCAGCACGCGCTTGGGGTCGAATTTCGCCATCCAGATCATCTTGCTGCCGTTGAGCAGCGCACCGTGCACGGCTACAAACAGGCCGTGCACGTGGAAGATGGGCAGCACATGCATCAGCACATCGCCGTCCTTCCAGCCCCAGTACTCCTTCAGCACCAACGCATTGCTGAGCAGGTTGCCGTGGGTCAGCATGGCGCCCTTGCTGCGGCCGGTGGTGCCGCTGGTGTACAAAATGGCGGCCAGGTCGTCCGCACCGCGCACGGCTGCCGTGTGCTGGTCGCTGCAATGGGCGGCGCGCTCCAGCAGAGAGCCCGTGCGGTCATCGCCCAGTGTGAAAACGCTTTGCGTGCCGGCCTTGAAGGCGATCTTGCTGACCCAGCCAAAATTCTTCTGGCTGCATACCACTACGGCGGGCGCGGCATTGCCGATGAAGTATTCGATCTCCCCG
>NZ_JANXUQ010000293.1 GCF_025356155.1 Rhodoferax sp.
TTGGATGATAAGGGATTCGCGTAAACCCTGTGTTGCACATGTATCAATGCGACAACTTTGGGGCAAAACAAATCTGCGCCGGGCCGCCCCAAGGCGTGGACTTGGGGTTTTGCCAAACGCGCGCGCCTGGGGGGCAGCGACCCGCGCAGCGGCGGAGCGTGGGGGCCTTTCCATCACCGCGGCAAATCGCTGAATCCCATCAGGTATTCGTCCACCGAGCGGGCAGCCTGGCGGCCTTCGCGGATCGCCCAGACAACCAGGCTCTGGCCGCGGCGCACATCGCCGGCGGCAAACACCTTGGGCACATTGGTAGCGTAGCCGCCAACGAAGTCCGTACTTGCTTTGGCATTGCCGCGGGCGTCCTTGTCCACGCCGAAGGATTCCAGCATGGTGGCAACGGGGTTCACAAACCCCATGGCCAGCAACACGAGGTCGGCCTTGAGGATTTGCTCGCTACCGGCGACTTCCACCATTTTTCCGTCTTTCCATTCCACGCGCACGGTCTTCAGGCCGGTGACTTTGCCCTTTTCACCTATGAATTCTTTGGTGGAAATGGCAAATTCACGTTCACAGCCTTCTTCATGGCTGGAGCTGGTGCGCAGCTTGATCGGCCAGTTGGGCCATGTCATCGGGCGGTTTTCTTCCACGGGGGGCTGGGGCATCACCTCGAACTGTGTCACGCTCACGGCGCCATGGCGGTTGCTCGTGCCCACGCAGTCAGATCCCGTATCGCCACCGCCAATCACGATGACGCTTTTGCCATCCGCGCGCAACTGCCCCTTGAGCTTGTCGCCAGCATTGATCTTGTTCTGTTGGGGCAGGAATTCCATCGCGAAATGGATGCCGTCCAGATCACGGCCGGGCACGGGCAAATCGCGCGATTGCTCGGAACCACCCGTCAACACCACGGCGTCAAAGTCTTGCTGCAGTTGGGCAGCAGATATGGTTTCCTTGGCCCAGTTGGTGACCTTGGAACCCTTGGGCATCTCGCCGATCAGCACGCCGGTGCGAATGGCGACACCTTCCTTGACCATCTGGTCGACGCGGCGGTCGATGTGCGACTTTTCCATCTTGAAGTCGGGAATGCCGTAACGCAGCAAACCACCCACGCGGTCATTCTTCTCGAACAATGTCACGGAGTGTCCCGCGCGGGCCAGTTGTTGTGCGGCGGCCATACCGGCAGGGCCAGAGCCCACCACTGCTACCGTCTTGCCAGTCTTGTGTTTAGGCGGTTGTGCCAACACCCAGCCCTCGGCCCAGGCACGGTCGATGATGGCGTGTTCGATGGACTTGATGCCCACGGCCTCGTCATTCACGTTCAGCGTACAGGCCGCTTCACACGGCGCGGGGCAGATACGGCCTGTGAACTCAGGAAAGTTGTTGGTGCTGTGCAAGGTGTCAATGGCGGATTTCCAGTCGTCGCGGAACACCATGTCGTTGAAGTCGGGGATGATGTTGTTGACCGGGCAGCCGCTGTTGCAAAACGGCGTGCCGCAGTCCATGCAACGCGCGGCCTGCTTGTTGGCCTGCGCATCGTCCAGGCCGATGACGAACTCTTTGTAATGCTTCACGCGCTCGGCAACGGGCTTGTAGCCCTCTTCGATGCGCTCGTATTCCATGAAACCGGTGACTTTTCCCATGATTTTCCTTCTGATGCCTTGCGGGACAGACCTTTAGCTCTGTCCTCAACTGATTGAGGGTTGGGACGGAGCAGATGGACTACGCCAACGCTGGTCTGCCCCAACAAGAAGTTATTTAGCGACTGTTGCTTCTTTTTTGATAGCGGCTTGCGCAGGTTTGGCGAGGGCTACAGCCTGTTTCTTCATATGGATTTCACCCAGAGCACGTTTGTACTCGTTGGGGAAGACCTTGATGAACTTGCCGCGGGCGGTGCCCCAATCGTCCAGCAAATCGCGGGCGCGTTTGCTGCCGGTCCAGCGGTTGTGCTCTTCCAGCAGGCGGCGCAGCTGTACCTCGTCGGCCAGACCACGGTGCCATACAGCCTTGGGCACAGAAGCCTCTTGCTCAGACGCGGTCAGCACTTTTTCCATGGACACCATGGCCGTATTGCAGCGCTTGGCGAACTGGCCGTCTTCGTCGTAGACATAGGCAATACCGCCGCTCATGCCGGCTGCAAAATTGCGTCCGGTCTTGCCCAGCACGGCGACCGTGCCGCCAGTCATGTATTCGCAACCATGGTCACCCGTGCCTTCGACCACCGCTGTGGCTCCGGACAGACGCACTGCGAAACGCTCACCGCCGACACCGCTGAAGAAGGCTTCGCCCGCCGTGGCGCCGTACATCACGGTGTTGCCGACGATGGTGTTGTTGACCGCCACACCGCGGAAGTCGATGCTGGGGCGCACGACGACACGGCCGCCGCTGAGGCCCTTGCCGGTGTAGTCGTTGGCGTCACCAATCAGGTACAGCGTGATGCCGCTGGTCAGGAAGGCGCCGAAGGACTGGCCGCCGGTGCCTTCCAGTTGGATGTGAATGGTGTTGTCCGGCAAACCTTGTGGGTGCACCTTGGTCACCGCGCCGGATAACATGGCGCCGACTGAGCGGTTGACGTTGCGCGTGGCCTCCATGAACTGGACCTTTTCGCCCTTGTCGATGGCAGCGCGGCACTTGGCGATCAGCACATTGTCCAGCGCCTTTTCCAGACCGTGATCTTGTGTCAGCGTCTGGAAGCGGGGCACATCGGCCGGAACTTGCGGCTGGGCAAACAGGCGGCTGAAGTCGAGGCCGCTGGCCTTCCAATGTTCAATACCCTTGCGCATATCAAGCAAATCAGAGCGGCCGATCAGATCGTCAAACTTGCGGATACCCAACTGGGCCATGATCTGGCGCACTTCTTCTGCGATGAAGAAGAAATAGTTGACGACATGCTCGGGCTTGCCGGAGAACTTCTTGCGCAATGCGGGGTCTTGCGTGGCCACGCCCACCGGGCAGGTGTTCAGATGGCACTTGCGCATCATGATGCAGCCTTCGACCACAAGCGGTGCGGTGGCGAAGCCAAATTCATCCGCACCCAACAGCGCGCCGATGGCGACGTCGCGGCCGGTCTTCATCTGGCCGTCGGCCTGCACGCGGATGCGGCTGCGCAAACGGTTCAGCACCAGCGTTTGTTGTGTTTCTGCCAGGCCGATTTCCCAGGGGCTACCAGCATGTTTGATCGACGACCAGGGCGATGCGCCCGTGCCGCCGTCGTGTCCGGCGATCACAACGTGGTCGCTCTTGCACTTGGCCACACCAGCGGCAATCGTGCCGACACCAATCTCGGACACCAGCTTGACGCTGATGGAGCTGTGTGGAGCGACGTTCTTCAAGTCGTGGATCAGCTGTGCCAAATCCTCAATCGAATAGATGTCGTGGTGCGGTGGGGGCGAAATCAAGCCCACACCCGGCACCGAATGGCGCAGGCGGCCGATGTAGTCGGACACCTTGCCGCCGGGCAGCTGACCGCCCTCACCCGGCTTGGCACCCTGGGCCATCTTGATCTGGATCTGGTCGGCGCTGGACAGGTATTCGGCGGTGACACCGAAGCGGCCTGAGGCGACCTGCTTGATTTTGGAACGCAGCGAGTCAGTGGGCAGCAGCGGAATATCCACCTCGACCACATCGTGGCCAATGATGTCGGCCATGGTTTGGCCCTGCTTGATCGGAATGCCTTTCAACTCTTGGCGGTAACGTGCGGGATCTTCACCACCCTCACCCGTGTTGCTCTTGCCGCCGATGCGGTTCATCGCAATGGCGAGCGTGGCGTGCGCTTCGGTGCTGATGGAACCCAGCGACATCGCGCCGGTGGCGAAGCGTTTGACGATTTCCTTGGCGCTTTCTACTTCGTCCACCGGAATGGCCTTGGCAGGGTCGATCTTGAACTCGAACAGGCCGCGCAGCGTCAGGTGGCGCTTGCTCTGGTCGTTGATGATCTGCGCGTATTCCTTGTACGTGTTCCAGTTGTTGGCGCGCGTGCTGTGCTGCAGCTTGGCGATGGCATCGGGCGACCACATGTGGTCTTCGCCGCGCACGCGCCAGGCGTATTCGCCACCGGCGTCCAGCGCATTGGCCAGCACGGGGTCGGTGCCAAAGGCGGCCTTGTGCATGCGGATGGCTTCTTCGGCGATATCGAAAACGCCTATGCCTTCGACGCGGCTGGGTGTGCCGGTGAAATACTTGGCCACGGTTTCACTGGACAGGCCGATGGCCTCGAACAGCTGCGCGCCACAGTAGCTCATGTAGGTGGACACGCCCATCTTGGACATGATCTTGGACAGGCCCTTGCCTACTGCCTTGACGTAGTTGTAGATGGCCTTGTCAGCCGACAGATCACCCGGCAGGTCCTTGTGGATGCTGACCAGGGTTTCCATCGCCAGGTAGGGGTGGACGGCTTCGGCGCCGTAACCCGCGAGCACGCCGAAGTGGTGCACCTCGCGTGCGGTACCCGTCTCAACCACCAGGCCTGCTGTCGTGCGCAGGCCTTCGATCACCAGATGCTGGTGGATGGCAGAGAGGGCCAGCAGCGCGGGGATGGCCACCTGGGTGGCGCTGATGCCGCGGTCGCTGATGATGAGGATGTTTTTGCCACCCTTGATCGCGTCCACCGCCTCGGCGCACAGCGATGCCAGCTTGGCTTCCACGCCCTCGTGGCCCCAGGCCAACGGGTAGGAGATGTCCAGCGTATAGCTGCGGAACTTGCCTTGCGTGTGCTTTTCGATATCGCGCAGCTTGGCCATGTCGGCAAAGTCCAGTACCGGTTGGCTGACTTCCATGCGCATCGGCGGGTTGACCTGGTTGATGTCCAGCAGGTTGGGCTTGGGGCCGATGAAGGACACCAGCGACATGACGATGGCTTCGCGGATCGGGTCGATCGGCGGGTTGGTGACTTGGGCGAACAACTGCTTGAAGTAGTTGTACAGCGGCTTGTTCTTGTCGCTCAAGACGGCCAGCGGGCTGTCGTTGCCCATGGAGCCAATGGCTTCTTCACCGGCGGCGGCCATCGGTGCGATCAGGAACTTCAGGTCTTCCTGTGTGAAGCCAAAAGCCTGCTGGCGGTCCAGCAAGCTGACCTGGCTTTCCATCTCGCTGGCGGGTTCGCCGCTGGCCTGCACGTCGTCCAGACGGATGCGCAGATTCTCAATCCACTGCTTGTAGGGCTTGCTGTTGGCCAGGCTGGCCTTCAACTCTTCATCGTCGATCATCCGGCCCTGTTCCAGGTCGATCAGGAACATCTTGCCAGGTTGCAGGCGCCATTTGCGCACGATCTTGTTTTCGGGCACGGGCAACACGCCGGATTCGGAGCCCATGATGACCAGGTCGTCATCGGTGATGCAGTAGCGCGACGGGCGCAGGCCGTTGCGGTCCAGCGTGGCCCCGATCTGGCGGCCGTCGGTGAACACGATGGAGGCCGGGCCGTCCCAGGGCTCCATGAGCGATGCGTGGAACTGGTAGAAGGCGCGCCGCTCGGGCGAGATGAGCTCGTCGTTCTCCCACGGCTGCGGGATCATCATGAGCACGGCCTCGGGCAGCGAGTAGCCGCCCATGTGCACGAGCTCGAGTGCTTCGTCGAAG
>NZ_JANXUQ010000298.1 GCF_025356155.1 Rhodoferax sp.
CGTAGCGAAGCGAAGCTCTGTCCTCAACTGTTTAAAGGGCAGCTTCGCGCAGTAGGTCTTTGGCGATGATCAATTGCTGCACTTCGGTAGCGCCTTCATAAATCCGCAGCGAACGGATCTCGCGGTACAGACGTTCAACGATATGGCCGCTGACAACACCCATGCCGCCCCAGATCTGCACCGCGGCGTCAATGACCTGCTGCGCGCCTTCGGTGGCCACCATCTTGGCCATGGCCGCTTCACGCGTCACGTTACGACCCTGGTCGCGTTGCCAAGCTGCGCGGTAGGTCAGCAAGGCGCTGCTGTCCACCGTGGTGGCCATCTGCGCCAGCTTGGCTTGTGTCAGCTGAAAGTCGGCCAGCGTCTGGTTGAACATCTTGCGCGTGGTGGCGCGATGGAGCGCTTCGTCCAGCGCGCGGCGGGCAAAGCCCAGCGACGCGGCGGCCACCGAGGTGCGAAACACATCCAGCGTGCGCATCGCCACCTTGAAGCCCTCCCCGGCTGCGCCCACGCGCTGGGTCAGCGGTACTTTGCATTCGGTGAAACGCAGTGTGGCCAAGGGGTGCGGGGCGATCACGTTAATACGTTCTGCAATCGCAAAGCCCGGCGTGTCGGCATCCACAATAAAAGCACTGATGCCACGGGCGCCCGGTGCCTCGCCACTGCGGGCGAACACTACATAGAAGTCGGCGATGCCACCGTTGGATATCCAGGTCTTGCTGCCATTCAATACAGCATGGTCATCTTCGATACGTGCGCTGCATTGCAGGGCGGCCACGTCGGAACCGGCGTCGGGCTCGCTCAGTGCAAAGGCAGCAATGGCTTCGCCACTGGCAACGCGCGTGAGGTACAAGTGCTTTTGTTCTTCAGTGCCGGCCAGGCTGATGGCGCCGGAGCCCAGGCCTTGCATCGCAAAGGCAAAGTCGGCTAGGCCAGAGTGTCGGGCCAGCGTCTCGCGTATCAGGCAGAGGGAGCGCGTGTCTATGGTGTCCTCCCCTCCCCCGTAGGCTTTTCCGGCAATGGCATAACGCAGCCAGCCTGCCGCGCCCAGCTTACGCACCAGCGCCTTGCATTCGGCATCCACATCATGACTGTGCATTTGTGACACATGCTGTGTGGCCCAAGTGTCCAGCGTGCGCGCCAGGTCGCCGTGGTGGTGGGTAAAGAAAGGCCAGTCGAGATAGGCGGTGTCGCTCATAGTCTTTCCTTAGTTGCCCTGGAAGACAGGCTTTTGCTTGACGACAAAGGCCGCATAGGCGCGGTGGTAGTCCTGCGTCAGCATGCAAATGGCTTGGGCCTGGGCTTCGGCCTCAATCGCCTGGTCTATGGACATGGACCACTCCTGGTGCAGCATGGTCTTGGTCATGCCGTTGGCAAACGTAGGACCAGCCACCAGATCAGCAGCCAAAGTATGCGCTGCAGCAGCCAGCTCTTCGGGAGCGCACAGGCGGTTGAAGAAGCCACTGCGCTCGGCCTCTGCACCGCCAATGGAGCGACCGGTGTATAACCACTCACTGGCACGGCCCTGGCCGATGATGCGCGGCAGCATGGCACAGGCGCCCATGTCGCAGCCGGCCAAGCCGACGCGGTTGAACAAAAACGCAGTCTTGCTGCGCTCGGTGCCTAGGCGCATGTCGGACGCCATGGAAATGATGGCACCGGCGCCAGCGCACACGCCATCCACCGCGGCAATGATGGGCTGCGGGCAGGCGCGCATGGCTTTTACCAAGTCACCGGTCATGCGGGTGAACATCAATAGCTCGGGCGCTTTCAACTGGATCAGCGGGCCAATGATTTCATGTACATCGCCGCCCGAGCAAAAGTTATGGCCCGCACCGGTGACAACCACGGCGTGCACGTCGGTGGCGTATTTCAGCTGACCAAACAGGTCGCGCAACTCCACATACGAGTCAAAGGTCAACGGGTTCTTGCGGTCCGGTCGGTTCAGCGTGATGGTGGCCACGCCGGCCTCCAGCTTCCACAAGAAATGCAGCGGCTGGTAGCCGGTCAGGGGTTTGTGGTTACCGGCTTGCAGCGCGGGGTCCAGCGCGGAAGCATTGGTATCTGTGTTGTTCATTTGCTGTCCTTGGTAGGGTTATCTTGTTGGCGCACCAGTTGCACGCGCAGGGTGCCTAGCTGGCTGTAGAGTTGTTGCACGGTGTTGGCCGGTAAACCGGCAAACAGTTCCAGAATCCATTGCTCGTGTTCTTCGGCCATGGCCTCGAAGGTGTCGCGGCCCTTGTCCGTCAAGCACACGATCCAGGCGCGGCGGTCTTGCGGGTTGTTGATGCGCGATACCAGACCTTCGCGCTCCAGCTCATCGGTGACGCCGGTGACATTGCCGCCAGTCACCATCAAGAAACGCGACAGCTCACTCATCTTCAGCCCCTCGGGCTGGCGGTAGAGCTGGGCCATGTAGTCAAAGCGTGGTAGTGAGATGTCGAACCGCGTGCGCAGGCGCTTGCGGATTTCGTCTTCAATCTGCGTCGTGCACGCCAGCATGCGCAACCACAACTTTAGAGCGGCGTGGTCACCGCCGTTAGAGCGAGCCTCGTGGCCCAGCTCGTCGGCGTCGTTCAGCAGTGTGCGGCTGGGGTCGGCCTTACTCATTACATCAACTCCCCGCCGCACACGGCAATCGATTGCCCGGTAATGGCGCTGGCAGCAGAGCCGCACAACCAGGCCACGGTGTCGGCCACTTCGTCGGCCTGCACCAGCCGGCCTTGCGGGTTGCCGGCCGTGAATTCCGCGCGGGCTTGTTCTTCGGTGCGACCGGTCTTGGCCATCACATTGGCAATGCTGGTACGCACAATGTCGGTCTCGGTGTAGCCTGGGCATACCGCGTTGACGGTCAGTCCCTTCTTGGCGAATTCCAGCGCCAGCGCGCGCGTCAACCCCACCACGCCATGCTTGGCCGCGCAGTAGGCGGCCACATAGGCATAGCCGGTCAGGCCCGCCGTGCTGGCGATGTTGATAACCCGGCCCCACTTCGCCTCCAGCATGTCCGGCACTGCAGCCTGTGTGCAGAGCATCGTGCCGGTCAGATTGACGGCCAGCATCTGGTTCCACAGTGCGGCATCGGTCTTCAAGAAGGGAGCGCTGCTGGCCTGGCCGGCGTTGTTGACCAAGATGGCAATAGGGCCAAAGCGCTCACGGGCGCTGGCAAATGCGGCCTGCACCTGCTCGGCGTCTGACACATCGGCGCTGACCGCGTGCATCTGCTGCGTTTGCTCGGCCGCGAGTGCCTGCACCGTTTCCAGCTTGCGGCCCAACACGGTGACATTCGCACCCTGCGCGACCAGCAGGCGGGCTATGGCCGCGCCTATGCCTTGGCCACCGCCGGTGACGACGGCGTGGCGATTCTGCAAAGTGTTTGTTGCGGTCATGGTGTTTATGCTTCGGCCGCGCGTGCAGGGGACTGGGCAGCGGCTGCGGCCTGCGCCTTCTCACGCTGGAAGTTGGCTTCCATCTGCACCTTGCCCGAAACATATTGCTTTGGCCAAGCCAAAGCCGTGTAACCAATCTTGGCCGCTTCGGTCAACGTCCATGAGGGGTTGGCCAGATGCGGCCGCGCTACGGCGCACAGGTCGGCGCGACCGGCGGAGATGATGCTGTTGACGTGGTCGGCCTCGCTAATAGCTCCCACGGCAATCGTGGCAATGCCAGCCTCTTGGCGGATGCGGTCGGAAAACGGGGTTTGGAACATGCGGCCATAGACCGGTTTTTCTTTTTTGCTGACTTGACCGGATGAGCAATCAATGAGGTCGACACCAGCGACCTTGAAGGCCTTGGCAATCTCCACCGCGTCATCTGGCGTGATGCCGCCTTCGACCCAATCGTGCGCCGAGATACGCACCGACATGGGCCTATCAGCGGGCCACGCGGCGCGCACGGCCGCGAACACTTCTAGCGGATAGCGCAAACGGTTTTCCAGACTGCCGCCATAGGCATCGTCGCGGTGGTTGGTCAGCGGTGAGATGAAGCTGGAAAGCAGATAGCCGTGCGCACAATGCAGCTCCAACCAGTCCACGCCGATCTCCGCCGCCGCACGTGTGCTGGCCACAAACTGAGCCGCCACCGCATCCATATCGGCACGGGTCATGGCACGCGAGGTTTGGCTCACACCTTCCAGGTACTGCTGGGCCGAGGCCGACATAATGGGCCAGTTGCCGGTGGGCAGCGGTTGGTCTATGCCTTCCCACGCAAGGCGGGTGGATGCCTTGGCGCCCGCATGGCCAATCTGCATCGCAAACTTGGCGTCGCTATTGGCATGCACCCAATCGACAATGCGTATCCACGCGGCTGTGTGCGCGGGTGCATACAGGCCGGGGCAACCGGGTGTGATGCGGCCTTCGGCGCTGACGCAGGTCATCTCGGCAAACACCATGCCAGCGCCGCCCATGGCGCGGGCGCCCAGGTGCACCAGGTGGTAGTCGCCGGCCACGCCATCGACCGCAGAGTATTGCGCCATCGGTGACACCACAACGCGGTTCTTCAAGGTCAGGCCACGCACGGTGTAGGGCGTAAACATGGGTGGCGGTGCGGCCTGGCCGGGCGCCAGTTGCATGCCGGCGCGCTTTGCAAACCAGGCCTCAAACTCACCTAGCCATTCGGCATCGCGCAGACGCAGGTTCTCGTGGCTGATGCGTTGGCTGCGGGTCAGCATGGAGTACATGAACTGCGGACCATCCAACTGGTCGCAGTAACGGTCACCACACGCCTCAAACCATTCCATCGCGTTCCACGCCGCGTTCTGCAGGCGCAGCACATCCACATGGCGCAGCGCCTGGTAGCGCGCCAGCACGGCGGGTATGTGCTCCGCAGTGTCGCCTTGGTCGCGGAACTGGCGCGCCAGTTCTATCGCATCTTCAATCGCCAGCTTGGTGCCCGAGCCAATGGCAAAGTGCGCCGTGTGCACCGCGTCGCCCATCAGCACCACATAGCTGTGGCCGTTGAAAATCGACCACTGTTCGCACTTGACGCGCTGAAAATTCAACCAGGCCGAGCCGCGCAGGTGGCGCGCATTGGTCATCAGCTTGGCGCCTTGCAGATTCTTCGCAAACACGTTCTCGCAAAACGCAATCGACTCCTCCTGGTCCGCCAGGTCCAGGCGGTGTGCCTGCCAAACAGCTTCCGGGCATTCCACAATAAAGGTGGTGGTGTTTTCGTCAAACTTGTAGATATGGGCCTGAAACCAGCCGTGCTCGGTCTTCTCGAATAGGAAGGTAAAGGCCTCGTACAACTTGTGCGTGCCCAGCCAGATGAAGCGGTTGGGCCGCACCGCGATGTCGGGCTTGAAGATGTCTTCGTGTTGGTTGCGGATGCGGGAGTTGATGCCATCGCTGGCGATGATCAGGTCGGCATCGGGGTATTGCGTGTCGGACTCTGCGTCCACCTCGAACGCCAGTTTGACACCCAACTGTTCACAACGGCGCTGCAGGATGTTGAGCAGCTTTTTGCGGCCAATGCCAACAAAACCGTGGCCGCCAGAGCGAATAACTTCACCTTTAAAACCCAGCTCGATATCGTCCCAGTGGTTAAAGGCCTGTTCGATCTCGGCTGCGCTGGTTGGGTCCCAGACGCGCATGTTGTCCATGGTGGCATCGGAGAACACGACGCCCCAGCCAAAGGTGTCGTAAGGCTTGTTGC
Source organism: Rhodoferax sp. (assembly GCF_025356155.1). Classification (GTDB taxonomy): domain Bacteria; phylum Pseudomonadota; class Gammaproteobacteria; order Burkholderiales; family Burkholderiaceae_C; genus Allorhodoferax. Next base: position 5,650 of record NZ_JANXUQ010000298.1, read on the forward strand.
GCTCCACCACGGTGATGTCATGCGACGGGTTGGCCTGCTTCATCAGCAGCGCGAAATACAGCCCAGCGGGGCCGCCACCTATGCACACGATATTCATTGCAACTCCAGCTCAGGATTTGCAATTAGTTTAGACCTAAACCTTTAGATGTCAAGCAATTTAGGGAAAACCACTAGCGCTCCCGCTATGCCGACCCGCGCTATTCGTACAAGGGCTTCCCTGAACCGTCCCGCACCACCTGCCACAAGGCGGTAACCGCCTTTGTTGTGCTGTCGGCCAAAGGCACATAGTTGGATTCTGTGGCCGACTTGCCACCTTCTTTGAAGGCCCAGGTAAAGAACTTGAGAATCTCGCGGGCCTGTTCGGGCTTGTCCGGTACCTTGCGGATGAGCGCGAAGGTTGCACCGGTAATGGGCCACGCCCCCTGGCTGCGCTCCTCGGTCAAAATTTCAGAGAAGGCAGAGTTTTCCCAATTGCTGCTAACAGCCGCGGCCAGGCTCTGCGGGCTGGGCGCAACAAAAGCCCCGCTCTGATTTCTCAACTGCGTATAGGTCAAAGAGTGATTGAAGGCATAGCCATAGTCCACAAACCCAATGGCCCCCGGCAAGCGCTGGACGAACTTGGCAACGCCCTCATCACCCTTGCCACCCAGGCCAACGGTCCACGACACCGTAACACCACGGCCGAGCTTGGTCTTCCATTCCGGGCTTACCTTGGACAGGTAGTCGGTGAACAGCAGCGTGGAGCCCGAGCTGTCAGATCGCCGCACAACGGCAACAGCCAGGTTGGGCAGCGATAGGCCGGGGTTGAGCTGGGTGATGGCACTGTCGTCCCACGCTATGATTTTTCCCATGTAGATATCGGCCAGTACCGGGCCGGACAGCTTCACATCACCGGGCTTGGTGTTGGGCAGGTTGACGATAGGAACCACGCCTCCCAGCAACGTAGGAAATTGCAACAAGCCATTTTTCTCCAGCACGGCGCCCGACAAGGGGCTGTCAGACGCGCCAAAGTCGACCGACTTGCCGGTGATTTGTGCCACACCGCTACCCGAACCGATCGATTGGTAAACGACCTTATTGCCTGTGGACTGCTTATAGGCGCGCGCCCACTTGGCATAGACCGGTGCTGGCAAGGATGCACCCGCACCTAGGACTTCTGCAGCCTGTGCTGAGGGCACAGACATCAGCAACGCAACCACTAGGCAAGAGTTGAAGTGAAAGTTCAATGGCATATGTCCCCCAAATAAAAGCGGTTACTGCACGCGGCCCGTGCTTGTGCTGTTGGACGTGTGTTGTTCGCTTTCCCACGCATGGGCCTTGTCTACGAATTGCTCGAATACGCTGCCCCGCTCCAGCAGCAGTGCCTTCGTATGGGGGTCCAGCGACTCTTCCAGTCCAAATTCATCCACCGGCATCCGGTCTGCCTGCACCTGCTTCATGAGCCGCTTGATCTCTGCCGCCGCGTGCGCGGGTGACTGCAGCAACACCAGCTTGCGTGAACGTTGGGGATTGCTGGGGATATGGCACTGCAAGCACTGGCTCTCCCGCAGGGACAAAGCCAGCGCACGGTAAGACTTCTCAAGCCCCTCCTTGTAGGGATTGGCATCGTCAAACAGGCCATCAAAGAGTGTGACGGCAGGCTGGGTCTTGCCACCCGCATCGGTCCACAGCCATTTGCCCTCGAATGCAGGTGGCGTGGCGGGCTGCACCAGCAATGCCGGCAGGCCATCGCCTAGCTGCGTGAACTGCACGGCGCGTGTTTTTCCAGATTTTGGGTCGATCCAGAACAGCATGGCCTTGGCGTTCTCGTAGGTGTTCCACTTGTTGGCATCGTGCCAGAAGGGGTAGGGGAACTGCCCTGGCTGCAACCGGTTGCGAAAGCCCACGCCCAGTTTGGCGCGGTACAAGCCGTTCGTTTCGGAATAGCTAACCGAATAGCTGCCGTCGAACATGAACAACGGCATGTACAGGCCGGTCAATGCGTCGGGAGCGAGCTGGGTTAGTGGCGTGTCTTTCAACAAAGCAGCCTGGTCCCGTTGGCGACCCCACAGCGTGTAAGGGCTCAAGGCATTTTTGAGCTGAACGCTGGTGAACAGGCCCTTGCGGCAAACATCAAACGCCACTTGACTGGCGGCATCTGCCGTGGGGCAGAGTTTGGACAAATGGGCCGCAATCGCGCCCACGTCGCGCTCTATGCTCGCATCTTGCATGCGGGATTCAGCCGCCGTTGCCAGGCAGCCCAACAGACACGGAAGCTGGCATGCAATTAGGACGACGACCTTTCTCAAATTCAATATTGCGGTACGCATGCAATGTCCTTCAAGAACCATTTCGGTACTGGTCATAGACCTGGTCAAAAATACCACCGTCCTGGAAGTGGACGCGATCAATGGTTTGCCAGTCTTTATAAAACTCCCCTACCTTGAACAGCTTGAGTGGTGTGAACTGTTTTTCAAACTGGCTGGCGACAGCTGGGTCCGAGGGGCGGTAAAAATGGCTGGCGGCAATCGACTGACCTTCAGCGCTGTACAGGTACTGCAGATAAGCCTCGGCCACTTTGCGTGAGCCGCGTTGGTCCACCACCTTGTCGATCACTGCCACGGGCGGCTCTGCAACGACCGACACCGAAGGCACCACCATCTGAAACAAATCGGGATACTGCGCCACAATCTGAAATGCCTCGTTTTCCCACGAGACCATCACGTCACCTTGCTTGAGGTTTACAAAGGTGTTAGATGCACCCCGCGCGGTGTACTCCAACACCTTGTTGTTGTTGTACAGCCGCTTCAAGAATTCACGCGCGCTGGCTTCATTACCACCCGGTTTTTTAAGCGCATAGCCCCACGCGGCGAGGTGGCTCCAGCGGGCACCGCCAGAAGACTTGGGGTTTGACATGACCACGCGCACGCCCCACCGGACAAGGTCAGGCCAATCCTTGATTGCCTTGGGATTGCCTTTGTGGACCAGGAACACGATGGTGGAGTAATACGGCGTAGAGCCCTGCGGCAGGCGTTGTTTCCAGCTCTCCGACACTAAGTGGTTGCTGGCGATTTCATCCACATCCAGTGGTACCGATAGCGTTACCACATCGGCTGCAAGGCCGTTGTTGACCAGGCTGGCCTGCGTACTCGAATTGGCGTGCGACTGGGTGATCACCACAGCTTCACCTGTCTTGGCCTTCCAGTAGCGCGCAAACGCGGGGTTGTAGGCGGCAAACATTTCTTTGGTCGCCGTGTAGGAGGCATTGGTCAATGCCGTATCCGCCACTGCAGGGGCCGCACCATAGGCCAAAATGGCCACCAGCGCAGCATGAAACAAGCCTGTAGGGCGCACGGCACCAGATTGTGAAGAAGCATTCATAGACGTAGTTCTCAAGAGAATGAACCGGTTTTTGATCGCAAATTTCATTGCAAGCTCACTACCAGCGACGCCGGGTGCTTACGCCAGCGAAACGGGATCACATAAGCCTTGGTATTGCGTGGCATATGGATAGCCTGGGCGGCGCCGCGCACAATGACTGGCACCGAGATCATGAAATCATGGCCAAAGTGCATACGCGCATTACCGGCAATGGTGTTCGCAATCTCACCCGCCAGGTCGCACAGGTTTTGGTCAGACACGTCGGTTTCGCCCACATGCAACAGCAAGGCGCGCAACAAATCAGGCCCCGCGGTGATGTAGACACAGCCCTGGCGCACGCCAGAGATACCAATGACACCGGTGAAATCGAGCATGGGCAGATCGGTCACGTCACCCAGATAGGGGCTGCCGGTGTCTGGCCCCTTACCCGTCTCGCTCTCGAAATACTTCTGAACGATGCCTACGAAAATGCGTAGCTGGTCTTCTTCCATGTCATGCCCCTGTTAGAAGTTCGTCCATCGCATCGGTCAAGTCGTCATCCGAAAAGGGCTTGCACAGAAAGCCCTGCGCCCCTTCCTTCAGCGCCTGTATGGCGGTGGCCTTGTCCGCCAAGGCGGAGACGACGAGGATCTTGATGTCGGGCTTGATTTTCTTTAACTTGCGTATGCACTCGAGGCCATCCATGCGGGGCATGGTCAAGTCCATGGTCACAACGTCGGGCTTGTCGGGCATGAAGCGCTCCACCGCCTCTTCACCGTTGGAAGCCGTAGCGACCACCTGCATGTTGTGCCGCGTCAAAGCACGCGAGATCTTGCCGCGTATGACGTTGGAGTCGTCAATGATCATGAGTTTGAGTTGCATCAGCCGTGAGCCTCCGTTTGCAATGCAAGCGTTGCCAGGTTGGATGAGGCAAACAAATGCGATGGAATCTGCACCCGAAAGTGGCAATACTTGCCCGGTGCCGTGCCGATATGGATACGTCCGCGCAAACGCGAGACCAGGTCGCGAACGACATCCAGACCGACACCGCGGCCAGCGTCTTCGTCTATGGTGTCGTGCGTAGAAAATCCGGGTTTGAAGATGAGCTCGGTCAACTGGCGCACATCCGCCACACGCGCCTTCTCGGCGTTCAAAGAGCCTATGCGTACGGCGGCCTCACGCAGCTTCTCCACGTTGATGCCAGCGCCGTCATCCCTAAAACTCAGCTCCAGCGCTCCGTCACCTGCTTCGGACAAATAGACAGCGATCGCGCCCTGCTCTACTTTGCCTTGGTCTGTGCGTTCCTTCGGTGTCTCCAAGCCATGGGTCACCGCATTGCGGATGAGCTGGGTGACGATGGTATCGATGGTCTCACGCATGGACTTCGTGATCTTTTCCAGGTCCACACCCTGGTAGGTCAGCTCGGCCTTCTTGCCCTTGCGGTTGGCAATCTGGTGCGCAAGGTTGCGCCACTGGGTGACAAAGGGCGAGTTTTGCCGGACTGGATCGTGTACGGGCTTGGGCGGCTCCACGTTGACGACGCCACGGACCTGGGCAATCCGCGCCATGGCCTCCTGTATGGCGTGCAGCTCCGCATAGATGGTTCGAACCCGCACGATCACCGGCAACAAGTCCTCGTTCTGAAGCTGCGGTTTATTTCGCAGCCCTTGCAGCAAATCTTCAAAGCTGTGGAGCGACGTGGCAATGGCTTGCAGGTTGAGCGCTGCCGCATCGCCCTTGATGCGGTGCGCAATGCGGAAGAAATGGTCGATATCTGCATTGGCGACGCCCGAAGCAGAACCGCCCTTGAGCGCTGCGTTGATGCGGTTGAGACCGGCGACCGCACCTTCCAGAAAATCACGCATCTGGCTGGCGTCCGCCTGCAGGATATAGACCATCATGGCCATTTGATCTTGCACCTGGCGTTCGCTGTGGATCAGTTCCCGCTCCAGCTTGACACGGCGGGTAATGTCGGAGGTCGTTACCAGCAAGTGGGTGATCTTTCCTTTGACCACCACGCGGTTGAAGCGGAAGTTGAGAAAGCGCGTTTCTACTGATCCGTTTTCCCGTGTGGTGTTGATTTCCAGTGCATCCAACGGGTTCAAGCTGGCGACCAGCTTTTCCTTCACATCAAAACGCAGCAATAACTCGATGTACTCCTTGGTGGTGTCCAGCGTTTTCTGTGACACCATGGGTTTGAGCATTGCAAGAAAATCGCCACCGGGTTTCACCGACACACCCATGACCTGGCTCAAGGCGTTGGACGTTTGGCTGCCAATGTGGAAGTTGTTGTCCAGCAAGAAGAGGCCTTCCTGCATAGTGCGCAAGATGTTCTCGGTCTCCACCTGCATACGCTCCACCTCGCTATCGCTGGCGCGCAAGCGGCCCAGGAAGACGTAGACGATGAGTGCGAAATTCAGGAACGCCAAGGCGATACCCGCAGTTTGAATTTTGCGCAAGGTCGAGGCTTTTTCTGCCGACAGCGATTCCATACGCGATGTCAACAGATTCGAGGTTTCCAATAAATTGAGGTTGTCTGGCACCAGAACTTGCAGCAAGGCCCCAAAGTCCGCCGACGTGACGTTGTCCTTCTTACGCAACTGTTGCACTTGCTGGTTAATAGGGGCCCACAACTCGTCAAGCAGCTTGAAGAAGGCAGCGGCCTGCACGTCGTCCTGCGGTGTCAGTGCGACGCGGGCGCCACTCTCCAACTGCATGCCACCCTCGCGAAACGCTGCAAGCGCGGCGTTCAATGCATCAACCGTGGAATACAGGTCCCTAAGCTCTGAGAAACTGGTGGCACCATTGCTGTCGATCACGCCCTGCGTGCTGCCCTGCTCCAGCAGCAAAACAGTCTTCACCACCTGTTGAACCTGGGTGCGCTGTTGGCCCGCCAAGTTCAAAGAAACGGCATCGGCTGCGATCTGGCGCGAGATCACAAACGTCAACACCATCACCGCGCCGAAGATCACCAGAAACAAGGCTGTCAGCAGGATCACATAGCGGTACTTGCCAAGGTTCAACATATGGCTTCACTTTCGCGGCATTGGACTTCGCAACTGATGGAGCACGCAAAGACCGGATTGCCATCCACCACGGTGGGAGGAGCCAGCCGATGCGCCTTGAACCCTGCGATGCGCAACAAACGCTCGACACCCAATGGCGAAACTGTGATGAATCGCTTGGCACCATGGCGCGCTGCGCACTCCAGTGACGCCTGCAACAGGCCCACCGCAATGGGCGATGAAAACTGGGCCAGTGCGGAACTGCTGTGGGCGCTGAAATCCACCGCTGCAAAACGCGACAACTCCCACACATCTGGCGAGTGGGGAATAGGCATGCCGCCCAGCAAATGCGGAAATATGTCTCCCAGCAAATAAGAGCGCGTCGTAGGCAACAGGCGCGCTGTACCAACGACCTCTTGCGCCGCGTTATGGGCTACTACATAGACCGTGTCATCACGGTCGAATTGGTCGTACTCCAACGCGTTTTCGCAGCGCAACTGCCAACCCAGCTTTTCGACGAAGACCCGATGCCGGTAGCGAGCAACGCCGGCCATGATTTCCGAAGACAGATCTGCGGGTGTCCCGGTCACAATGTTCACGTAATCTCCTTTTTGAAAAGAGGAGATTCATTGAACCGCGCTTATTGCAACACGGTAACTACCAGATTTGGTAGGTAGGAGAAAACTCAGGCGTAACGGATGGCTACCGCGTTTGGCATGACCTCGCGCCATGCCAGCGCGTCGACCACGGTGCCCAGAATTTCAAGATTGCTATGCCAGGAGGTTTCACAGCCCGTGTCTTGCATCAGCAACAGGTTGCTGCGCGGCAAGCCAACCCGAATCCAGCGCGGGCCGCTGGCCGATGTCAGCAATCGCCAATCCCAGCCAATGGAAATCGCGGGGTCGTTGGCGCTGATCCATTCGGTATAACCCGACAACGATGTGAGTCTTCCGCAGGCTGCGGTGGGTGAATGTTGGTCCAGATCCACGCCCGATACCAAATGCTCCAAAGGGGTCGACAACAGCTGATCCAGAGTCAAACGAATCAGTCCATCGGATGAAAGATGCATAGGATGGGCTGGACGTGTTGTGGCTATCGCATCGGCTAAAAACAGGCAGCCACAATATAGGTCAAAAGTTTTTTAATTCAATAGACCGAGCATTGCGGCGCGCACAACAGCCGCCGTTCTGTTCGCGGTGCGCAGTTTTGCGACCGAATTCTTAATGTGGAAGTTCACCGTATTCTCGGAAATAGACAGCAGGTCCGCAATCTCATTGGAGGACTTTCCGTCTGCGGTCCACTTCAAAACTTCAACCTCGCGCAAGGTGAGATCAGGTTGCGACTCCTTGACCAGCTCGGACACGAATAGGCGGGATAGTGCCAAGTGTGAGATGTTGACCAACCAGCGCATTTTGACCTCCTGGAGGGCCAATTCTTTGGGTGATAGAACATCGTATGACCGCGCCAGCGACAACATACCTCCAACGCCCACTGCATCCAGACTGGACTGGGCCCAACCGAAGCGCAGCCCTGCGGCCTGGCTTTCTTCCCACAAGTTGGGTGTTGCCTCAAACACCGCGTTGGTCCACACCAGGGGGGCTTGCGATTGGCGTCCGTGGACCACGGTTGGGTCGATTGCCAGGTAACCCGCACTGGCGTAGCGCGCCTGCCATTCCAGTGGATAGTTACTCAACATGATGGTTCGGGGGTTGGAAATGGGCGCTGGCAAGCGCAGACCGTAAGCACAGAAATCGAATCCCAGGGCGTACGATGCGCGCTCGATTTTTTCGAACACTTCATCCACGGTGCGACCCGTGTCGGTGATACCAAGCAAGTCGCCCTGCCAAGTGTTCATAGCTTGTTCTCCGGTTCACACACGTTCACTTCGGTCCAAACACCATGCCATCTTACGCTGGCTCCCCTGTTTTTCAAAAGAACATCCACCGTTGCCGCCGGCTGAGATGTTCCGCAACAAATAGATACCGCGTTGACAAGACGCACTGCACCGCCGGGGCGCACGATCGCCGCATGAGAAAACAACAACCCCCTTTTCAACGCGGCACCGTGCAAAACTTCAAACACCCCGCGGGCTTTCTGGTGCCCGCCGTCGACCCCAACCGCTGCGAAGGCAAAGGCCCGTGCGTGGACGTATGCCCGGTCGATGTTTTTGAGATGGGCGTGATGACGCCGCAGCAGCGGGCCAGCCTCAGCATCAAAGGCACGGTCAAAGGTTTTGTACACGGCTGGAAGCAGGTGCAGGTCGTCCACCCCGATGCCTGCCGCGCCTGCGGCCTGTGTGTGACCGCTTGCCCAGAGAAAGCGATCAAGCTGGCACGCGGCAACGGCGTGCAACCCTGATGGGCATTTAGCTCTGTGCAACGGTGTAAGAATAGGTGTCATGACCGACGCCGAAACACTCACATGGCTGTTGACACAACGCCGCCAGGCTGGTGCCGACCGCACCGCCATTGACGCATCCATCCATGCCCGCTTTGGCCGGATACACGCGGTGATGTACACGGACTTGGTGGGCTTCTCTCGCGTGGTGGAAGCCTTTGGCATCCTGCATTTTTTGCAGCTGATTCAGGAGTCTGAAGCCCTATTTCTGCCGCTGATAGAACAGCACGGTGGTGCATGTATCAAGCGCGAGGGTGATTCGATGCTGGTGCTGTTCGACATGCCACAACAGGCCCTGGCCGCCGCGCACGCCATGGTGGCGGCCACCTTTGCGGTCAACCCTGGGCGCGCACCCGAAGACCGTATCGAGGTCTGCATAGGTCTGGGTTATGGCACTGTGTTGCGCATTGATGACAACGAGGTGTGGGGTGCTGAGGTCAACGCCGCATCCAAACTGGGAGAAGACACGGCCAAGGGCGGCGAAGTACTGGTTACCGACACATTTCGCGAGGCACTGCCCGATGCACCTTTTGTGGAATGCGGCGTGCTATTTGGCAACCGCAGCATCTACCGCTTTTCGCCAGAGGCCCGTTAGCGGCGCAATTTTCGCCACAGCGCGCGCGCCACATAGGCATGCAGCGCCAACCACAGCCATGGGTCCAGCACGGCATCCCATACGTTGCCGCTGGGCAAGCGCGACGCAGCGAATGCCAGCACTGCAACCGGCACAACCCACAACCGCAAGCTGCGCGACGAATGGGGAGTTTTGGCCACCGCCACCCACGGCAGCAGCGCTATGGCCAGCACGCTGCCCACAGCAACGGGACTAAAGCCCAAGGCGTACACCTGCAGAGGTAGCAGCGCAAACGCGTCCAGTAGTAACGCCCAGCCCGCCATCACACCCGCAATAGCGAGCGCCAGCGTTGCATAGTGCGGAGTCGTGTTTTGCGGAATACCCGATCGGGTCGAAAAAAAGCGGGCACGCAGCAGTGCGTCGCACAGCAGCACCATGGAAATGCTTGGAGCCTGAAAAGCCAAGCCCAACCAATAGGGTGGCGAGTAAGGCCCTGGCACCCAGGACCACAACGCCAATACCAGCGCTACGCCCCACTGGCGTCCGTCCAGCTTGCCAGCAGGCGCTGGCATCCAGCGGCCGACCAAGCCCGCACCCACGCATGCCAGCACCACACTCCAGCCGAGGTGCAACCAGATCTGCATCAACATTACATGCGGCAGCACAGGTACATCGGTCGCCAACATTTGCGCCGGCCAATGGCTCCACACTGCGTTCATGGCTGGGCTCCAGCGGTGGCCGCCAGGCGTTGCCAGGCAATGCGGTGCCGGTCCACGGTGTAACTGACCCATAGGCTGCCGTTGACCCAGGCCACGGCAGGGTAAGAAAACTCGTCATCGAAACCGCCCCGCTCCAGGGTTTGGACCAAGGCCCAGTTGCGGCCATCGTGCGAGGTGCTCAGGTCCAATGTGCCGCGCGATGCGAGAGATGAGTTGTGGGCCAGCAGCATCTGGCCTTGCGCGAGGCCCAGGCCAGCCACGGCCGCGTCGGGGTTGTCCAGCACCAAGTCGGGCAGATCGTTCCAATGCTGGCCGCCATCTTTGGTTTGGACCACCCCAATCTTGCCCGTGGGGCGCTCGTCGCGCATATAGGCCAACCACTGCAGAGGCGATTGCACGACCAGGCTGGGCTGCAGCATGTAAGGCCGTTGCGACATGCGCACCATGCCGAGATAAACACCCGCGTTGTCGAAGCGCAAAGCCATTGGGTATTTAATGCCCAGCTCAAAATGCACGGGCAGCACCATGCCGCCATCTGCTAGTGGCAGCGTTGCGTTACGCACCAGAAAGCTGGTGTTCCACAACCACGACAGCGGCAATATACGAACCGGCTCAAAGGCCAATTCAGCCAAGCCGTTGCTCGCGCTGCTCTGGCGCAAGTGCAGGATGCGCGACGCCGCCCAGCCACCCCAGCCGGTAGCGACAACAAACAAATTGACACGGCCATGGCTATCCATCCAGGCCACCGGATTGCCCAGGCGGCGCAGGCCGTAGCCTAGTTGTTCGCCCATCACAAACCGGTTGACGACGAAGCGGGCGGGGCTCCATTGTTGGGTGGCACGCAGGTACTGCGATGCGGCAATCTGTACGTTGGGCCCGCTCTCACGGTCGCCCGAAAACCAGAACACGGTCATTGCCGCCGCGTGGCTGGCAGGCATGGGCAGCAGGGTGCTGGCGTGGGCTGCTGCCATGCCAACGGGCATGGGAATCTTGCCTTTGGCGACCACTTGCAATTGCGCCAAGTCGGCGGGCGCAGGGCTTGTGGGCCATTCACCACTGGCCACAGGTGGCGCACCCGGTCGCTGCCACAGATCCAGCACCAACACCGCCCCCACAAGCGCACATGCGCAGAGCAAGCGCCAATAGAGGGGTTGGACAGGTGGCGACAGTGGCAACAATTCGGAGCGCTCAGGGGTTGTGGGACCCCAGTATCTTAGTTGCAGGCGCAGCCATGGCCTTCCCGCGAGCGCGCGAATCCCGAACGGGTGAAAATCAGGTGCATGACCAACCCCACCATTCTCAACATCCAACCGCTCGGCTTTCCCTGGCAAACATTGGACCCATTCCTGTTCTGTGTACACCACCTCGATGCCTACCCACCGGGCAATGCCACCATGGGGCCTGCGGCATCGCTTGCAGGGCGCGACATGGGCCAAGACTTTGCTGGCAAGGACGGCTGGCGCATGTACCACGGGCAGACCATCCCCGGCTTCCCTTCGCATCCACACCGTGGCTTTGAGACGGTCACCATTACCCGCCAGGGGCTGATCGACCACTCCGACTCCTTGGGCGCGACCGCGCGCTTTGGCGGTGGCGATGTACAGTGGCTCACCGCAGGCAAGGGCATCGTGCACTGCGAGATGTTTCCACTGGTGCACACCGACAAGCCAAACCCGGCCGAACTCTTCCAGATATGGCTGAACCTGCCGGCCAAGAGCAAGATGGTGGATGCCCACTTCACGATGTTCTGGCGCGAAGACATCGCCCATGTAAAAGCGGTGGATGCCAATAGCAAAACGACGGAAGTAGCCTGCATTGCTGGCAACCTGGCGCATGCCAAGGGCCTGCCACCTCCACCCGACTCATGGGCGTCCAATAGTGATTCCGACCTCGCCATCTGGACGATCAAGATGCCGCCAGGAGCGCGCTGGACACTGCCCGCCGCCACCGGAATGGGCACACGGCGCATGCTGTATTTCTTTAAAGGTTCGGCACTGTCCATCGCGGGCCATGCCGTGCCGCCGTCGTCTTCCGTCGAAGTCAACGCGGGTGTGGATGCCGAACTGGTGTGCGGCGACGACGTCACTGAGCTGCTGGTGCTGCAGGGCCGGCCGATCGGTGAGCCGGTCGCGCAGTACGGCCCGTTTGTCATGAACACGCAGGCCGAAATCCAACAGGCGTTTGCCGACTACCGCAGAACGGAATTCGGCGGCTGGCCCTGGCCCGCGAGCGACCCCGTGCACCCGCGTGAACAGGGCCGCTTTGCCAAACATGCCGACGGCTGTATAGAAGAACGCTAAATCAGCTCTTGTTGGCCAATTTTGGCTGCGTCAGCTCCGCCGTCAGGTAGCCAACCGCCGCGCCAAACTTGTCCTTGTAGTTGGCCTTGACCAGCGGGTCCAACGCGGTCTTGACATTCGCATGGATCGGCAGCCATTCACCAGCGTGCTGGAAGTTGCTCATGACGTAGGTCCAACCGTTAAGTTCGTCCACCGCATGCAGGCCGGTAGATTCGCCACCCGCGGGGATGGACATGATGCGTGACAGCACCTTGGTGTCGACGTTGTAGGCCCACAAAAAGTTGTTGACGTGCTGGCTGCTGTCTTCGCCAATGAACAGCGTGCGCATTTTTTCCGAGAACTTCAGATTGTCCGGATTGCCTACCTTGTCCGGGTTGGCCGTGTTGCCCAGTGCATCGGCTGTGATGTCTTGGCCGACCAACAAGGCCTTGGTGTTGCCCGGCATCCATTCGCTATTGATCGCATTACCAGCAAGGTCCTTCACGCCGCCACCCAGGCTCAGCGCCATTACCGCGCCGGCCTTCAGAATGGCGGGGATGGAGATGCCATTGCCCGGCACATTAGCAGCGTTGCCCACCACCATGGAACCTTCGCAGTTCTGCAATGCAGAATAGGCAATCTTGTCCTTGATATTGACGGTTGTTCCTTCCATCTTGGTAAAGCCCATGGACGCGCCCAGCAGCGCGGCATAGCGCATAGTCTCCAAAAAGGCTGCGGCTTTTTCTTTGCCAGCCACCAGTTTGACCCATTCCACGCGGCCATTGGCGGTGATCTTGGTGTAGTTGGCGTCCAGTGGGTCTGCACTCTTGACGTCCATGATGTCGGTGGGCTTGATGCCGCCGTCCACCATGGCGCGAATTTCGGCGCTGGTGGCCGAGCCCAGCTTGATCCAGGTCAGGGCTGCACCGGCGGCGGCCGGGTCCAGGCTGAAGCCTGTGCCAACCTTGGCCACATACAGGCTACCTGCAGACAGGTCTTTTTCCTTGTCCGCAACAAACACAAAATAGCCCGCATTGGTCGCGTCATTGCCCATCAGGGCCGTGCGGTTGTCGGGCATGACCTGCACCAGCTCGTGCGACAGGCGGCCCATGCAGTAATGCTTCTTGATGGAGCCGGTGCCGTCGGCATTCACTGTCACCTCGGGCATGTGGCCGTAGTTGTAGGGGTTGGCGGTGGTTTCGCTGCCGTACAGGTTTTTGCTGTAGCCCTTGAACTGCGCGTCGCTGGCGGCGGTAAAGGCATTGGGCTCGTACTCTTCGCTGGACAAATGGGTGCCCCACGGCGACAGGCTCGCGCCACAGGTGATCCACAGGCCGTTGACCGAGGACGTGTCCACATTGTGGTACTTGACCAGCGACAACTTGCCGGTCAGGGGATCCTGGTCCAGCGTCAGCACAGCGATGGGCGATGGCAGTTGGCCATACATGCTGGTGACGCCATCTTGCGCAAACGTGGTGTATTCAAACTGCACCACGGCGAACACGGTGTTGCCCTTGACGCCGGTGACCTTGGCATTCGCCACGCTCAGCAGCGAAGTGCCATCGGGCGAGTCCGAGAAGAACTGGCGCTCTTTGCCCACCACGCTTTTGTCGACGATGGGCTGGTTGCTGATGTTGTAGTAACCACCCGCCAGCACCTTGCCGCCATTGCCATCCGGCACCAGGTCGCCGGTGATGAAGAAGGGCTGGTAGGCCAGCTTGAAGTCCAGCTTGATGTTGTCGCTGAAGTTGGCCGACATCACCGAACCCACGGTCGTGGTGGCCATGGCAGCGGCATTCGTCAGGCCGGGTGCGGTGGTGCTGGAGAAACTGACCGAGCTGAAAGTGACGGCGGGCACAGCGGTGCCACCACCACAGGCTGACAGCGACAGGCCCGCCAACGCAGACGACAGTGGCAACAGCGGCGCACCGGCGAGTACCTGGAGCAAGGAACGGCGCGAGAAATTGGTATGGGTTGACATAGTAGGCAGAAAGAGGGGATGGGCAAACAGATAAAGAGCCGGTGCATGTGGGCGCATGGGCTCCCGTGAGGCCACATGGTGCCGCGCTCGTATGTCAAAGCCGTGACGCTTCCATGCCAAGTCAGTGACCGCGCGCGCGCCACCATCCAGCCCGGCAACGCCGTGGTAGATATTTTGTTGGGCTGATTTGGCCAGAAGGCTTAAGGAAAATCGGCCTCTAGCCCTCGTCGCTATTGCGTTAGCAGCTACTTTTTTGATAGCAAATCAAACCCTTTTACCAGCGCGCGCCCAATGTGCATCGATTGCTCAGACGGCCGTCACCTGGGCGTAGGCCCAGCTCAGCCAGGGCAGCAAGGCCTGCAGATCGGTAGCCTCCACCGTGGCACCGCACCAGATGCGAATACCAGCCGGCGCATCCTTGTAGGCCCCAATGTCATAGGCCACGCCCTGGGCCTCAATCAATGCGACCATCTTCTTGACCTGCGCGTCGCTGACAGCCAGCGTCATGCAAACACTGGTGTTGGAACGCGTGGCAGGGTCTTGGGCCAAGAAGGAAATCCAGTCGTGGGCTGCAACAAATTCCTCGATGATTTTCAGGTTGGCCTGGCTGCGTGCCATGGTGGCCTGCACGCCGCCCAGGCTGTCCACCCAGCCCAGCGCATCCAGGTAGTCGGACACACACAACATGGACGGCGTGTTGATGGTGTCGCCCTGGAACAGGCTTTCCATCAGCTTGCCGTTGGACGTCATGCGGAAGATCTTGGGCAGGGGCCACGGAGGCGTATAGCTCTCCAGCCGGGCCACCGCGCGCGGGCTCAGCACCAGCATGCCGTGCCCGCCTTCACCACCCAGCACCTTTTGCCAGGAGAAGGTCACCACATCCAGCTTGTCCCATGGCAGTTCCATCGCAAACACGGCCGATGTCGCATCACAAATGGTCAGGCCTGCACGGCCCGCAGGTATCCAGTCACCATGGGGAACCTTGACGCCCGAGGTCGTGCCGTTCCAGGTGAACACCACATCGTTGTCAAAGTTCACCCCGCCCAGGTCTGGCAACACGCCATAGGCCGCGTCGATAACATTCACTAAGGGCAGTTTGAGCTGCTGGGTGATGTCGTAGACCCAGGCGGCGCCAAAGGTTTCCCATGCCAATACATCCACGCCGCGTGGACCCAACATGGACCACATCGCCATTTCTACCGCCCCGGTGTCCGACGCGGGTACAACGGCGACCCGATAGCCAGCGGGCAAGCCCAGGATGCGTGCCGTCTCGGAACAAGCCAGGCCCAGTGCTTTCTTGCCCACGGCGGAGCGGTGCGAACGGCCCAGCGTATCCAACTGCAGTTTGGAGACATCGTAGCCAGGGCGCTTGCTGCACGGGCCTGAAGAAAAATGGGGGTTCTGGGGTTTAACCGTGGGTTGCATCGTGGTCTCGCGTGGAACAAAAAATCAAGTGCAGCCCGGCATTGCGTGCATGCCGGGCCCACCCCCAAATGGAGGCGTCATACGCAGCAGAAGGCTCTGGCCTACTTCTCAGCAACCGCTTTGAGGGTGGCCAGGCCACGCTCAAAGTCTTTGCCAATGATGTTGTCCATGCTAACAAAGACGCCCATGACTTTGGAGATGTAGGGGCTGGGGCCATACATGGCCCAGGTCACCGTGGTTGTGCCGCCAGCGCCGGGGGTCAGCGTGTACAGCGTGGTGTTGTGCGCCTCAAAGGGCTTGAGGAAATCCAGTTCTACCGTCACGCTGGTGTTGGGGACCGTTTGCAGTATCTCCATGCGCCCGGCGCCTACCGCGTCATTGCCCGTCCAGGCATACACAGCGCCTTGTCCGCTGGGTGCGCCGCTGTGGGTGGTTTTCATGGAGGGGTCCAGGTTTTGCCATGGCGACCAAATGGGGAACTGGTGGAAGTCATTGAGCAGGGCATAGAGCTTGGCGGGCTCTGCCTTGACAGAGACGCTGCGCTCTACGCGGAATGTGTCCGGGCGGGTAACGGCGAATATCAGCACCAGCGCGATCAGCGCCAACAGGCCGAGCAGGATTTTCTTGACCATATACGACTCCTTGGTGGAATATGCAGTACCGCCGCACTATACCGAATGCCGCCAGAGCGGCAGGGCTCAGGTGCTGGGTGGCGGGAGGTGGTGCATCCAAAGGACGGCATGTAGTGTATGCAGCAGCATCGCCACCAGCACCACGGCATCCGCAGGGCACCAACTCCCGAGGCTAAAGCGATTGCTCCAGGGCATGCAGCGCCTCTCTGCGCGACAGCGCAATGTGGGCACAGGCGCGGATGATGGCGCGCACCATATCGCGGTCCAGCGTCTGCAAAAATTCCAACGGAGTCTGCCCCCCGTCAAACATCTTTCTGGCCTCTGCCAGCGCTCTCTGCGTACCGTGGTGGCCAATGTGGCGGTAGACAAATGCCGTGATGGGGGAAGCCGTCAAATCGTTGGTGGACTCCAGCGTGCGCCCTTTCTCAAATACGCGCAACAATTCGGGATTAACGTCGCCCGTGGCGGGCACGGTTGGCAAGTAGTCTTCTACCCGCTCCGGGCGCCCGTAGGCACTGCGGATCTCGCCCAGGAACATGGAGATAGGCCCATCCGTTCCGGTGCACTGCGCCAGTGCTTCCACGATGGCGATCGACGTGATTTTGGCGCCCAGAAAATCTACTGAGAAAACAATATTGCGCGCGGCCGCCGCGTACAGGTCGGCCATCTCCTGCGGGTTGGGCTGCTCTTTGTACTGCTGGAAAACATGGGTGGGATTGAGGCTACGCAAGAAGCTGTCCATGCGCGTAAGCCCGCTGCGGTACTCCTGCAAGGTGTACATGCCAGCGACCTTGAGCGGCGCGTTGGATTCTTCAATGAGCAGCCAGGTGTTGGACAAAAACAGGCCCGGGTCAGCCTCGGCAAAACTACCCACATCGCGGTTGGTCAGCGCCACGGCATCTACCACCACCTGGTCGGCAAAGGCTTGCGCCGCCTTCGCATCGCGGTTGTCTACATGGCTCAGATATTGCTGCCGCACGCGCACTGCCAGGCGGTTGACGGCGGACTGGCCCAGCGCATCGGGCGTACGAAACGGGATGGTGGCCTCGATACACGCCAGCACCGCGATCAGGTCCGCAACCGGCAAATGGGTTTGCAATAAACGGGCTGCCACGACCGCACTCAAAAACTCGTTCATGCCACCATACAGCGGCAAGGCCTGGCCGGGGGTAAAACCAAACACCGCGGCGCACAGGGTACGTGCGGTGTCGGTGGCAGGTATGGGTTGCAAAATCAGCGCGTCACCCTCTTTGCGGGTCACGTCCTCTAGCAGGTAGGCAGAGTGCGTGGGGAAACCCACATCCAACTGGTAATACACCAGGTCATGGAACAACGCCGCCAAAACCTGAAGCGGCTTCATACCCTCGCACATGCCAAAGACATGGCCCGACGTGTGGTACGCCCGCGTTTGCGACTCCATAGCGTGGTGTACCAGCATGGCCAGGCGTTCGGTCTCCACCATGCTGACCGGTGCAGGGAGCGCCTGGAATGCGGTGTTGAACAATGAAATGAAACGATTGATGGTCGAGATTGCCACGCGGAATGACTCCTTAGCAACGGTTCCAATAAGCTCTGCAGAGCGCGCTCCAGCCGCAGCGCCAACGCGGACAGATTAATGTCAGAATATAGCCGCCTCTTACCCAGCGTGCACCCCGAGCACACGAACTTTTTTTGCCATTGACCCCCAGCCGTTTCAAAAGACTCCCCGGTGCGCTGTCCAACCTCTGGGCACTGTGTGGCGTATTGGCATTGACACTGGTCGCACTGGCCATTTCCCTGGCCGATCCGATAACCATCCAAAACCTGCGGCTGGCGCAGTTTGACCAGTTTCAGCGCTGGCATCCGCGCCCCTACTCACCCGTACCGGTACGTATCGTGGACATTGATGAAGCCTCGCTGGAAGCGTATGGCCAATGGCCCTGGCCACGCTCCCGCATTGCCGAACTGGTGGAGCGGCTCAACGCTGCAGGTGTGGCGGCCATCGCGTTTGACGTGTTGATGACCGAGCCAGACCGCAATGCGCCGGCCGCCATGGCGGAACTCTGGAACGACCCGCAGGCCCGCTTGGCGCTGGGGCGCTTGCCTGACCCCGACCGGACACTGGCCAGCAGCTTACAGCACAGCCCGGTGGTGCTGGGCAGCAGCCTGGCACGCAATGCCCCGACCCTGACCGCCGCCACCCTTGCTCCCGCCCTACCGAAGTTGCCCTACCGCATGGTCAGCAGCGGCGACTCGTCCGCCATTGCTTGGCTGCAGAGTTTTGATACCGGGCTCTGGCCCCTGCCGATATTGACTGCGAATGCACGCGGTGTGGGCGCACTCAACGCCGCGCCTGACGGCGATGGCGTGGTGCGCCGTGTGCCATTGCTGCTGCGCCTCAGCACATCGACGGTCGTGCCCAGCCTGAGCGCGGAGGCATTGCGGGTGGCACAAGGCACACCCAACTACCTGATGCGCGGCCAAGCGGCTGGCGTGCAGGACGTGCGCATAGGCACTATCACCGTGCCGACCAATGCGCAGGGTGAAATCTGGCTGCACTACACCGACAACCGGCCGCAGCGCTTTGTGTCGGCGGCGCGGGTGCTGGCGGGCAGCGTACCGGCTGAACAGTTGCAAGGACACATCGTGCTGGTGGGCAGCTCGGCGGCGGGGCTGATGGATGTGCGCTCCAACCCCATGGGCCAGCAGATGCCTGGCGTGCAGGCCCACGCCATGGCGCTGGAGCAGATGCTGCTGGGCGAATACCTGCAGCGTCCATCCTGGGCCACGGGGCTGGAGGCCGTGGTGCTCTTCGTGGGCGCATTGTTGCTGGGCCTGCTGGGCTTGGCGGTGCCCGCACGTTGGGCCGCTGTAGCCGTGCTTGCGGTGCTGGGCGCCACCTGGGGCGGGGCCTGGTACGCATTTGTGCAGGTACATGTGCTGCTGGATGCCAGCAACCCGGCATGGGCGATGCTATTGGTCTTCAGCCTGGCGAGTGGTGCGCACCACCTGGTCAGCGAGCGCCAGCAGCGCTGGCTGCGCACCGCGTTTTCGCGTTATGTGTCGCCCAACCGCGTAGCCCACCTGGTAGCGCACCCGGAGCAACTGCACCTGGGCGGCAAGCGCCAGATATGCAGCTTTGTATTCACCGACCTGGTGGGATTTACGCCGATGCTGGAGGCTAGTGACCCGGCACAGGTAGTGGGCCTGCTCAACGACTATTTGGAGGCCATGCTGGTCATCGTGTTCAAACACGAAGGCACGCTAGATCGCTTTGTGGGTGATGCCATGGTGGTGCTGTTCTCCGCGCCGGTGGTGCAGGCGGACCACCAGCAACGTGCGCTGGACTGTGCGCTGGAGATGGATGCCTTTGCCACCGCCTATGCGCGGCGCCTGCAGGCCACCGATTTGCCGTGGGGGCTGACGCGTATTGGCGTGCACAGCGGCGAGGTCATCGTCGGCAACTTTGGTGGCAAGACGCTGTTTGACTATCGCGCGCTAGGCGACCCCATCAACACCGCAGCCCGGCTAGAGACTGTCAACAAACATTTGGGCACCCGGGTCTGCGTGTCCCAAGCTTTGCTAGACGGGTGCAGCGGCGTGGCCGTGCGCACGGTGGGGCGCGTATTGCTCAAGGGAAAGAACCAGGCTTTGCAGGTGTTTGCGCCGGAGGCCACGCTGGATGCGGCCCGATGCGCACCGGCAGCGGACTATGCGGCAGCCATGCAATGCCTGCTACCCGGAGCAGCACATGATCCGGCACGCGCCTTGGCCTTGTTTGAAAGACTGGCACTGCAGTACCCGCAAGACCCATTGGTGGACCTGCAGTTGCAGCGGCTGAGGCAAGGCGCTACAGACGATTTGATTGTGATGGCCGACAAGTAGGTCGGGCCTCGTGCGCGCTACCGCCAGGTCGCGCGGTTGATGCTGCCGCTGTATTGCTTGAAACCGGATTTGAAGAGGGTGATGCCGACCTGGGCATTGTCGATGTCCAGCAGGCCATAGTTGCGTTGCAAGGAAGGGCTGGCGGGTGCTGCGGGCGACGGCATGGATGACACCTCCAGCACAGGCGACGTGATCAGCGCCACGCTTCAGCAACATACGTTTTGAGGAACGCAGATCCAGGAGAAAGCGCTTTAGCGAAAACAGCCTCTAGCCCTCGTACATTATGAGCATAGTGCTACATATTGCATAGCAAACGCAAATTCAACGCAGCGTAATCTCCACCCGCCGGTTGCGCGGCTCGGGGGTCTCATCTGGCGTGGGCACCAGCAGATTGCGCTCGCCATGCGACTCAATGGCCATTGCGGTGTCAGCCAGACCCAGCCCACGCAGTTGCTCGGCAATGGCCGTGGCGCGTTGCAGGGCCAGCGCCTCGTTGGCATCGGCTGCGCCTTGTGTATCGGAGT
Source organism: Rhodoferax sp. (assembly GCF_025356155.1). Taxonomy (GTDB): domain Bacteria; phylum Pseudomonadota; class Gammaproteobacteria; order Burkholderiales; family Burkholderiaceae_C; genus Allorhodoferax. The sequence goes on from NZ_JANXUQ010000298.1 coordinate 26,389, forward strand.
GGCCGATCACCGACATATCCACCGAAGGCCGCGACTGCGCATGCTCCACAACGGTCTGCAACAGGACTTTGGACTCTGGCGTCAACTCGGAGCCGCCGGTCTGGAAGTACAACAAGAACTGTTCGGGTGCCACAGGGCGGGCCTTCATGGCGGCGCCAAAATCGCGCTGCAATTGTTCATTGCTGACATCAAAAGGCGGCTTGCTGCCGTCTAGCAGCGCGCCCTGTTGCGCCTTGGTTAAGAGCTGCTCGCCGCGCTGGCCCTGCACGACAACCTTGCCCAGGCTGCCGTCCGGGCTGGGCAGCAGCGCCACATAGGACTGCGGGCCTGCGCAGCCGGCCAATAGGGACACTATGCAAGCAGCATAGACCAGCTTTGCGCCAAGAAACGGGAACTTGAAACTGTTCATTGCGCGTCCTCCACCTTGGCCACGAACTGCGTACCGCGCACGCCAATAATGCCGGTAGGCGTCTTGACGGTCACGGCTTCTGGCTTGAGTTTGGCAATCACGCCCGACACATAGTTCAGGCTGCCCTTGACCAGACTGGTACCCAGGCGCAGTTGGCCCTGTGCGGGGGCATACAGGTATTCGTCTACCGTCAGCTCGGTATCCGGGCCGAAGGACATCACCGTGTTGTCTTTGAACGTGACGCCCAATGAAGCGTCGGCCAAGGTTTTCAACTGGCTGCCGATCATCACCGGCGTACCGAGCGCGGCCTTGGCCCGCTGGCCAGCGGTGCTGACCCAGGCCTCACCCGTGACGGTCTTGACATAGCCGACTGCAGCGGGAGCGACGGATGCGACTGGTGCAACGGGTGCGGTCTGCGCGGTGGCAGCCAGGGCTGCAGCGGCCAACAAACCTGCCGACAGTGCGCGCAGGATGTCGGGTGTGGTGTGGTTATCTGCCATAGAAATGTCTTTTCTCCGATTTGAAAAATACCTGGCGTTTGCCAGGCACCAGTGTCGCACGCTCACTCCGCACGCAAAGCGTCGACCGGGTCCAGCCGCGCAGCCCTGCGCGCTGGCAATACACCGGCCAATAGGCCAATCACAATCGCAATGGCCTCTGCCAACAGCACAAAGCTTATCGGCGTGTGCACGGGCAAAGCTGGCACTGCAAGATGGATGATTTGCGCCAGCCCAAAGCCCAGCACCAAACCCATGACACCACCAATGGCCGAGAGTGTGACCGCCTCGCCCAGGAACAGCCCGAGTATGGTGCGCCGCGGCGCTCCCAGCGCCACCATCAAGCCGATCTCGCTGGTGCGCTCACTGACGGCGATCGTCATGATGGTGACAATGCCAACACCACCGACCAGCAGCGAAATACTGCCCAAGGCGCCAACCGCCATGGTCAATATGTCCAGGATGTTGGACAGTGTGCGCAGCATGTCTTCCTGCGTGGTGATGGTGAAGTCTTCACGGCCGTGGCGGGTATTGAGCGTGCCTTTGACAGCCGCCACAATGTCGGCGGCCGGCACGCCCTGCGCATAGGCGATGTCAATTTTCATCATGCCGTCGCGGTTGTACAGCTCCAATGCGCGGGCCGTTGGTATGTAGGCCGCATCGTCCAGGTCAATACCCAAAAACTGGCCCTTGGGTTGCAGCACACCGATCACGCGAAACTGCAAATTGCCCACTCGAACGCGTGCACCCAGCGGGTTGGCGCTGCCAAACAATTCGGACTTGAGCTTGGAGCCCAGCACGACAAAAGCGCGGGCATTCTCCAGCGCTTCGTCCGGCAAGAACTGGCCGGTATTGATCTTGATGCTGTAGACATGGGGCATGTCCGCACCCACGCCATTGACCGTGGTGCGGCGTATGCGGCCATTCGCCCCCACTTCGGTATTGCCCCAGACCATGGCCGTCATGCCGGTGACGTGCGGCAAATGGGCCAGCGCACGGGCATCGTCCAGCGTCAGCGGTCGCACCGAGGTGGGAATGCCGGTGGGCGCGGGGCCCGAGGTCTTGACCTTGCCCGGCGAGATACTGGCGATGTTGGTGCCAAACTGCGTGAACTCCGCCAGCACAAAGCGGTGTATGCCCTCGCCAATGGACGTCAACAGAATGACCGACGCGATGCCCACCGCAATACCCAATAGCGTGAGGAAGCTGCGCAGCCGCTGCGCGGTGACGGCGCGTAGCGCTAGGCGTATGGCGTCGGTAAGTAGCATGGCCTAACGCTTGGACAAGGCTTGGACCGGGTCCAGCTGCGCCGCGCGGCGGGCGGGCAACACACCAAACAGGATGCCGGTAACGAGGGCTGTGGCCAGCCCCGCGAATACCGCCCAGTCCGGCGGGTAGGCCGGGAAGGTGGGGTACAGCTGGCGTATCAGCGCCGCACCCAGTTGCCCCAGCAGATAGCCGACCACCGCACCGGTCAGCGACAGCAGCGAAGCCTCGGTCAAGAACACCCAACGTATGCCCGAACCCGTGGCGCCCAGCGCCTTGAGCAAACCGATCTCAGACGTGCGCTGGCTGACCGATACCAGCATCACATTCATGACCAGAATCCCCGCCACGGCCAGGCTGATGGCGGCAATGCCGGCCACACCCAAAGTCAGCGCGCCCAGCAGGCGGTCGAAGGTGGCCAGTACCGCGTCTTGGGTGATGACGGTCACGTCCTGCTCGCCCTCATGGCGCAGCTTGATGATCTCGGCCACCTGCGCCTTGGCCGCGTCGATCGCGTCGCGCCCGTTGGCCTCGACCAGGATGCGGAACAGCGTATTGCTATTGAACATAGCCTGCGCCAGTGATACGGGCACAAACACCAGTTCGTCGGTATTCATGCCCAGGCCCTGGCCGCTGCTGGCCAGCACACCGACGATGCGAAAGCGCCTGTCGCCAATGCGAACCAACTGACCCAGTGAGGGGCCGCTACCAAAAATCTCGTCACGCACTTTGGCACCAATCACCACTTCGCTAGCGCCCCGGCGCCAATCGCCAGCAGATAAAAATCGACCCTGGGCCATGCGCATGTGGCGCACATCAATGTACTGCGACACGGTGCCGGCTACCAGCACCTCGCGCAGCTTGCCACCGGCGCTTATCTCTGACGTGCCCACTGCCAGGGGTGCAACCCGGCTAACGGCGCTGGCGCGCTGCAGGGCTTGGGCGTCGTCAATGGTCAGGTCGCGTGTGGTGTTGGTGATCGCATTGCCGGGGCTAAAGCCACCGGTCTGCGATCGCCCGGGCAGCACAATGACCAAATTGCTACCCAACGCGGAAAATTCACCCATCACATAGCGCCTGGCACCATCGCCCAGTGCGGTCAACACCACCACGGCTGCCACGCCGATGGCCATGGCAAACACCAATAGGGACGCACGCAGCGGGTTGCCAGTGGCGGCATCCCGCGCAAAGCGGATCAGGTCGGGGTAACGCATTCGGCAGGCTCCACCGCGCGGCGGGTGTCTTGTTTGACAGCGCCGTCTTCCATCAGCAACTGGCGGTGGGCTCTGGCGCCCAGGCTGCTGTCATGGGTGACCATGATCAACGTCACGCCCTGCGCGTTGAGCCCCTCCAGCAGGCGGATGACCTCTTCGCCGGTGGCGCGGTCCAGGTTGCCGGTGGGCTCGTCCGCCAGAATCATGGCCGGTTGCATGATGGTGGCGCGGGCGATGGCCACGCGTTGGCGCTGCCCGCCCGAGAGTTCGTCGGGTCGGTGGTCAGCGCGGTTTTGCAAGCCGTAATCCTTGAGCGCCTGCTGCACCCGCACCGCGCGCTGCGCAGGCGCCAAGCCGGCCAGCACCATGGGCAACGCAATGTTCTCGGCCGCGGTCAGCCGTGGCACCAGGTGAAAGCTCTGGAACACAAAGCCGATGCGCTGGCTGCGCACGCGGGCCTGTTCGTCTGGCGACAGCGTGGTGACGTCGCGCCCCTCTAGCCGGTAGACGCCGGTGTTGGGGCTGTCCAGCAAACCCAGCAGGTTCAACAACGTGGATTTGCCGGAGCCCGACGGCCCCATGACCGCCACGTATTCGCCGCTGGCGATGGACAGGTTCAGGTTGCGCAGCGCATGCACCTCGGAGTCTCCCAGGTGGAACACCCGCTCGATACCGGTGAGTTCGATTTGGGCGAGATTCACTTTTTCGTCTTCTCGTCAACCACAAACGCGGCGCCCGGCTTCACGCCTTCGCGCTCCAGCGAGGTCACCACCTTGTCGCCCGCCGTCAAGCCTTCCAGCACTTCGGTGAACTCCCAGTTGGCCAGGCCGGTCTTGACCTTGCGCTCAGCCAGCGTGCCATCGGCACCCGCCACCAACACGCGGCCACCTTCTTGCAGCGCCGAGGTGGGCACACGCACCACCTTGTCGCGCACAGCCAGCACCACCTCCACATCGGCGCTGTAACCGACCAACAAACGTGGCGGCGCCTTGTCGGCGGTAGTGTCCAGCGTGACATCAATGTCCACCGTGCGGGCCTGCTTCTCCACCGCCGACACGTAGGGCGCGACGCGCTTGACCTTGCCGGGGAAAGACTGCTTGGGCAGGGCGTCAAAGCTGACGCGCACGGTCTGTCCCGCGCTGATCTTGGGTGCGTCCACCTCATCCATGGGCGCGCGGACATACAGGCAGGTGTCGTCAATCAAATCAATGGCCGGTGGGGTGGGTACGCCCGGTGGCGACGGTGTGGAGTATTCACCGACCTGGCCCACAATCTTGGCCACCGTGCCGGCAAAGGGTGCGTAGAGCACGGTGCGGCTTTGCTCCACGCGGGTTGCGCTGACGCGTGCCAGGGTTTGCGTCACATCGGCCTTGGCGGCGTCGCAACCGGCGCGTCGGGCCTGGGCGTCGGCGCGGGCCTGTTCATCGCGCGAGCCGGAGATAAAGCCTTGTTTGAACAGCGAGGTTTGCCGCTCGGCTTCGCGCTCGGCGTTGGCGGCCACCGTGCAGGCCTCGGTCGTGCGCTTGCGGGCCGTCTCCACCTGGGTCAGCGCCAAGGCGCTTTGCGCCTGCTGGTCATCGTTCCACAGCTTCATCAGCAACTGGCCTTTTTTGACCTTGTCGCCCTCCTTGACTGCCAGCACCTCAATGCGCCCGCCCATGGTGGCGGACAGTTTGGTGCGCATGCAAGCCTCCACCGTACCAGCCCGTGTATTGGCAATGCTGGATTCGACGCGCCCCTGGTCGATCTCGGTCAACTGCACGGCAATCGGCTTGGGCCGCTTGGCCCACCAAACGCCCGCGCCCAGCAGGCAAATGACAACCAGGGCAAGTACGAGGCGGCGAATCAGGATGGAGGACATGCGGCGATTCTTCGGGCGTGGTGATGCACCCATTCTAGGGGGCACCCCGGCCTGCGGCTTGACCTAGCGCAAACCGCGCGCAGCGGCATGGCGCGCCCGGTCAACTTG
>NZ_JANXUQ010000305.1 GCF_025356155.1 Rhodoferax sp.
GCGGGGCCAACGGTTCTGGAGGAGCAGAACGCTCTGCCGCCCAGACGCCGGGGGGAGGGGGATGTGCGGTGGGTTTGGTCATTGCTATGGTATCAATAGCGGCTTACGCATATTCGACGAGGGCTGGAGGCTGGTTTCATCTAAGTGATTCGCCAGAATCAGCCCGGGGCGCCTAATTCCAGCGCTGCCAGTTGCTCGGCGGCCTCAAAGGCCTGCAGCGCCTGTACCACGTCGTCCAAATCGCCTTCCATGATGGTCAGCAGCTTGTACAGCGTCAGGTTGATGCGATGGTCGGTCAGGCGGCCTTGGGGGAAGTTGTAGGTGCGGATGCGGTCGCTTCTGTCACCCGTTCCGATCAGGCCCTTGCGCTCAGCCGCATCCTTGGCGGCGCGCTCAGAGCGGTCTTTTTCGTGGATGCGGGCGGTCAGCACTTTCAAGGCCTGGGCCTTGTTGCTGTGCTGGCTGCGGCCGTCCTGGCACTCAGCGACGATGCCGGTCGGGATGTGCGTGATGCGCACGGCCGAATCGGTCTTGTTGATGTGCTGGCCACCGGCGCCGCTGGCGCGGTAGGTGTCGATGCGCAGGTCTGAGGGGTTGATCTTGATGGCCTCTTGCTCATCCGGCTCGGCCAGCACGGCCACGGTGCAGGCGCTGGTGTGGATGCGACCTTGGGTCTCGGTGGCGGGCACGCGCTGCACGCGGTGGCCGCCGGATTCGAACTTCAGCGCGCCATAGGCGCCGGTGCCGTTGCCGCTACCGGAGGGGCCGTCACCAGCCCGGCCCTCCATGCGCACCACGACCTCCTTGTAGCCCCCCAATTCGCTTTGCGATTCGCTGATGATCTCGCTCTTCCAGCCGCAGCGGTCGGCGTAGCGCATGTACATGCGCAGCATGTCGCCAGCAAAAAGTGCCGATTCGTCACCCCCGGTACCGGCGCGGATTTCCACGAACGCGGGGCGTGCGTCGTCGGGGTCCTTGGGCAGCAGCATGCGCTGCAGCTCGCTTTCTAACTGCGCCAGTTCGGCCGTGGCGCTGGTGATTTCTTCCTCGGCCATCTCGGCCATGTCGGGGTCAGACTTCATCTCCTGCGCACCCGCCAGATCGCCTTCACGCTGCTGGTAACGCGCCCAGCGCGACGCGACCGCCGACACATCGGTGTGCTCACGCGAGAGTTTGAGGAACTGCTCCATGTCCTTCATGATGTCCTCGCGGGACAGCAAAAATTCCAGCTCCCCCTGGCGGTCGGTGTAGCGGGCAAGTTGTTGGCGGAGAAAGGGTTTCATGGATCAATGATTTGGAGAGTATTCAGCGCAACGACGGTAAGGCCCTAGCCGAAGCGAAAAAACAAAATGTGGCTGTTAAGCTCCCCTCTCGCCCTACGGGGGAGAGGGGCTGGGGGAGAGTGGGTGCCCGCGCAGCTAACGCTCTTTGCGGAGGAAAAAATGTTGGATAGCGCTGCTCGCCCGCTCACGGGCAGAAGCGTCACCCGCATGCAACTCCGCCATGGCCCCATGCAGCATCTTCTGCGTCAGCCCCTTGGACAAGGCCTCCAGCACAGCATCCACATCCTCACCCTTGGCCAACAGCTTGCGGGCACGCGCCAGCTCGGCAGCGCGCCATGCATCGGCCTGGGCATTGAGCTGCTGGATCAGCGGCACGGTGCCGCGCTGGTCCACCCAGTGCATGAAACTTTGCACACCGGCATCCACAATCGCCTCGGCCTGGGCCACGGCAGCCTGGCGGCTGGCCTGGGCGGTTTGTACCACGCCAGCCAGATCGTCCACGGTGTACAGATAGACGTCTTCCAGCGCCTTGACTTCGACCTCGATGTCGCGCGGCACGGCCAGGTCGACCATGAACATGGGGCGGTGGCGGCGCTTCTTCAGCGCGCGTTCCACAGCACCCAGGCCGATGATGGGCAGTGTGCTGGCGGTGCAGCTGACCACCACGTCGAATTCATGCAGCCGGTCCGGCAAATCGGCCAGACGCATGACCTCACCGCCAAAACGGGATGCCAGCTTTTCGCCACGCTCCAGCGTGCGGTTGGCAATGGCCAGGGCCTTGGGCGACTTGGCGGCAAAGTGCGTGGCGCACAGCTCGATCATCTCGCCAGCACCGACAAACAAGACTTTGACCTTGCCCAGGTCCTCAAACAGGTTGCCAGCCAGGCGCACGGCGGCGGCGGCCATGCTGATGCTGTGCGCGCCGATTTCGGTGGAAGTGCGCACCTCCTTGGCCACGGCAAACGAGCGCTGGAACATCTGGGACAGCGTGGTGCCCAAAGCGCCCGCTGCGTCGGCGGCGCGAACCGCATCCTTCAACTGGCCCAGTATCTGTGGCTCGCCCAGCACCATGGAATCCAGCCCGCTGGCTACGCGAAAGGCATGGCGTGCGGCCTGGCCGTCCTGGCGGGTATAGGTGTGGGCACGCAGCGCTTCAGGCGAAATACCAGCGGAGTTGGCCAGCCAGCCCAAGGTAGGCTCCAGCTCGAACTGTTCTCCGGCGCAATAGATCTCGGTGCGGTTGCAGGTGGAGACAATCGCCGCCTCGGGCATGCGCTGCAGCGTCTGGCGCAGGCCGTGCAGATGCGGTGCGATCTGGTCCATGGCGAACGCAAACCTGCCGCGCAAATCCAGGGGTGCGGTGGTGTGGTTGATGCCTAGGGTCCAGACGGCCATGCGGGGGAAACTTTGGGGGGTTAAACCGTGATTATAAAATCGGACCCACTTCATCAACCTGACGGCCCCCAAATGGCCGCCCCGCATGGGCCCTCTGGACCAAATCATCCTCCTGATCAACTTTTGCGCCCCGGCCCTGGCTGTGGGTGTCATATTGGCCTTGGTGGGACCATGGCTTATGAAAAAAAGCCCGGTAGCCCTCGGATTCATTGCACAAGCAGCTATCAATTGTGTAGCGGGTGTGCTGGCCTTGGGTCTGGGGCTGTGGTACTTTGGGAACGACGGCAAGATGGCCAGCTACGCCGCGATGGTGATTCTGGCGACGACTAGCCAGTGGCTGGGCGTCCGCGGCTGGCGTTGAGCGTAGGGTACAAGCTGTGACTGCGTTGTCAGGGTGCAGTCCGTGCGCCCCATTGCTCCAACGCCTGGGCGGGCGACAGGATGCGTAGGTTGGGAGGGGACCGGGCTTCCAGCAGGTCACGGTCACCACTGACCAGCCAGTGCGCCTGGGCTTGTAGCGCGGTTGCAATGAACTTGTCGTCATCCGGATCGCGACAGTACACGGGGTAGGGCGCCAGATCCACCCAATGCGCGCAAGCATTGAAGTCGTGCAGCAGGCGCTGGCGTTGTTCCAGCGTGATGTAGCGATCAAACTTGGGCCGGTAGAGGCGGGTTTGCAACTCGTCAAAGGTGGGTTGTGAAAACACCAGCGTGTGCTGGCCCAGCACCCGGCGCACCAATGGGGCCGGAGCGCCTTGGGTGGACAAGGCCGCGCTGATCAGCACATTGGTGTCGACAACCAGCTTAAGACTCGTCACGCAGCAGGCTGTCCAACAACGCAGAGGTCATGCCGGCCGCCTCGGCCTGCGTGGCGGTGTCGGCCAGGGTATGTTGCAGGCGGTTGGCGTAGAAGGCGCGCATGGCCTCGTAGTCTTGCGCGGACACCATGACGCCGACCACCCGGTCGCGCCGCATCACGCGCACGGGTTCGCGCTGGGCCAGATCAATAAACTGGCCGAACTGGGTCTTGGCTTGGTTGGCAGAGAAGGTTTGCATGACAAGAATATAGCACCAATCGTTCGATTGGTGCGTTTCGTCTATTGATTCCAATCAGGCCGGGCTGAACAGGTCCACCCGGTCCGTGATGATGCCGTCAGTACCCAAATCCACCAAGCGTTGCGCCGCCCATTCGTCGTTCACCGTGTAGCTCAGCGTGCGAAAGCCGGCGCTCTGGGCTTGGGTCACGCTGCTGCGGTCCCACAGCGCGTGGTTACAGACGATGGCCTTGCAATCCAGCGTCAGCGCAGTCTCTACCCAGCCGGTCCACAACGTGTCAAGCAGCAGCCCGCGGGGGAGTTCTGCCTCTGCCTCTTGCGCGCCGCGCAGCGCTTCCACCGCGAACGAGGTCAGCAGCGGCGGCACGGCTTGGCCAGCCCACAGACGGGCAGCGTGTTGCGCCACCACTTCGCCGGTGTGGCGCTCCAGCCCCGGTGTGGGTTTGATCTCGATATTCAAGTGGTAGCCGTTGCGGATGCAAAAGGCGGCAATGTTGTCCAGTGTGGGCAGGTGTTCGCCTGCGAAAGCGCGCGAATGCCAGCTGCCGGCATCCAGTTGGGCCAGAGTGCTCCAGGGGTGGTCACCTGCGACCGCGCTATTGCCTTTGCCCAGCTTGGTCCGGGCGTTGGTGGTGCGTTGCAAGGTGGCGTCATGCAGCAAAAAAGGCACGCCGTCGGCGCTGAGTTTGACGTCGCATTCGAACATGCGGTAACCATGGCTGGCACCCAGGCGAAAGGCGGCCAAGGTGTTTTCGGGCGCCAGCTTGCCAGCTCCGCGGTGGGCTACCCAGCGGGAGTAGGGCCAGGGGGGCAGATCAAGAGTTGTTGAGGTCATATTCACAACCGCAAGCCAGTGAGCGCGTCGAAGGTGTGCAACTTGCCAGGGCGGGGTTTCACATGGATGGTGCTACCTACTGCGGGCGGCGCGTGGCTTTCTTCGGTGCGCACAATCACCAGTTCATCTCCAGCACCATGGGCCCAGCGGCCATAGACCAGGCGCTCGGCGCCGAGCAATTCCACGGTTTCCACCTGCAGCGCCCAGCCGCTGTCGCTTATGTCGAGATGCTCAGGCCTTATGCCGGTGATTCGGCCAGTCAAAGCGCCGGGGGCATTCTTCAGCAAGTTCATCGGAGGTGAACCAATGAAGCTGGCGACAAAGGTACTGGCTGGGCGGGTATAGACCTCTTCGGGCGTACCAAACTGCTCCATCTTGCCGCCGTTCATGACGATCATGCGCTGCGCCAGCGTCATGGCCTCGACCTGGTCGTGGGTGACGAATAGTGAGGTGATGCCCAGTTCGCGGTGCAGCTTTTGGATCTCCAGCCGGGTCTGGGCGCGCAGCTTGGCGTCCAGATTGGACAGCGGTTCGTCAAACAAAAATACCTGGGGCTGGCGCACGATGGCGCGGCCCATGGCCACGCGCTGGCGTTGACCACCGGATAGTTCGCGTGGCTTGCGGTTCAGGAAGGGGCCAATCTCCAGAATCTTGGCGGCCTTGTCCACACGGGCCTTGATTTCTTCTACCGGCACCTTGGCAATCTTCAGGCCATAGGCCATGTTGTCGAACACGCTCATGTGGGGATAGAGCGCGTAGTTCTGGAACACCATGGCGATGTCGCGTTCGGCCGGTTCCAGGTTGTTGACCACGCGCCCGCCGATGGAGATTTCGCCGCCGCTGATTTCCTCCAGCCCCGCGACCATGCGCAGCAGCGTGGATTTGCCGCAACCCGACGGGCCGACGATGACAACGAATTCGCCATCCGTGATCTGGGCATTGACGCCGTGGATGACCTGGTTGACGTGCTTGCCAGAGCCGTAGCGTTTGATGACGTTTTTGAGTTCGATGGAAGCCATAAGTAGGAGAGAGGAGAAGTTTTTGCAGCTCTACCAAAAGAGCAGGGGGCAGCCACAGGCAAAGGGCCGATTTCCTGGACCAGCAGGGACTGATGAGGCCCTTTGCCTGTGGCTGTTCCCTGCGGAGCACCTTAGGGAGGCATCGCGCAGGCAGAGCGTGTTGGCAACATGGGGCGTAAAGCCGGGGGCCTCATCAGTCCCTGCTGGTCCAGGAAATCGGCCCCCGACTTCACGCCCCATGCTGCGGCGTTGCGGGTGGGCGTGCTGACGTTGGACTTCCGAATGCACGCTGTTGATCATTTTTCGGTGTCCACCAGGCCTTTGACGAACCACTTTTGCATCAGCACCACGACCAGCGCTGGGGGCAGCATGGCCAGGATGGCGGTGGCCATGACAACGTTCCATTCCACCGGTGAATCACCGCCACCAATCATCTGCTTGATGCCGATGACGATGGGGTACATGTCCTCGCTGGTGGCGGCAATCAGCGGCCACAGGTACTGGTTCCAGCCGTAGATGAACTGGATGACGAACAACGCTGCAATGCTGGTGGCGGACAAAGGCAACAACACGTCTTTGAAGAAACGCAACGGCCCGGCACCGTCGATGCGGGCAGCTTCCACCAACTCGTCAGGCACGGTCAGGAAAAACTGGCGGAACAAGAAGGTGGCCGTGGCCGAGGCTATCAAGGGTACGGACAGGCCTGCATAGGTGTTGATCATGCCCAGATCGGCCACCACCTGGTAGGTCGGGCCAATGCGCACTTCCACCGGCAGCATCAACGTGATGAAGATCAGCCAGAAGCACAGGCTGCGCAGCGGAAAGCGGAAGTAGACGATGGCAAAAGCCGACAGCAGCGAGATGCTGATCTTGCCAAAAGTGATGATGAAGGTGATGACAAAACTCACCCATATCATGCGCCCCACGGCCACGTGCGAACTGGACGCACCGGTGCCCAGCAAGGCGGTTTTGTAGGTCTCCCAGAAATGGCTCCCCGGCAGGATCGGCATGGGGGCCTGCATGATCTCTTGCGGGCTGTGCGTGGAGGCGACGAAGGCCAAATAAATGGGGAAGGCGACGATCAGAACGCCAATGACCATGACGATATGGGCCAATAGGCCCAGGGTGGGGCTGCGTTCAACCATGGAAGGTCCTAACTCGGTTCATCAGTAGTTGACCTTTTTCTCAATGAACTTGAATTGAATAACCGTCAGCGCAATCACCATCACCATCAATACGACGGACTGCGCGGCGGAGCTGCCAAAGTCCATACCCCGGAAGCCGTCGAAATACACGCGGTAGACCAGCG
>NZ_JANXUQ010000306.1 GCF_025356155.1 Rhodoferax sp.
TTGGCCGAGCGCATGGAAATTCCGGAAGACAAGATCCGCAAGATCATGAAGATCGCCAAAGAGCCGATCTCGATGGAAACGCCGATCGGTGACGATGACGACAGCCACCTGGGCGACTTCATCGAAGACGGTGCCAACACCGCTCCGATGGAAGCGGCCATGCAGGCTGGCCTGCGCGATGTGGTCAAGGACATCCTTGACAGCCTGACACCCCGTGAAGCCAAGGTGCTGCGCATGCGTTTTGGTATCGAAATGACGTCCGACCACACACTGGAAGAAGTGGGCAAGCAGTTTGACGTGACGCGTGAACGTATTCGCCAGATTGAGGCCAAGGCGCTGCGCAAGCTCAAGCACCCATCGCGCTCCGACAAGCTGCGCAGCTTTACCGATAATCTGTGACCCCCACGCTCCACGGCTACGCGGGTCGCTGCCCCCCGAGGGGGCTAATTTTTCTTGGGGCGGCCCTGCGAAAAATTACCGCTTCTATCCCATGGCAGTAGAAGCGCCCTACAAGCTTGCAGGGGTCATGGGCTGGCCGGTGGCGCACTCGCGCTCACCGGTCATCCACAACCACTGGATCGCTGAGCACGACCTGCGCGGTGCCTATGTGCTGTTGCCGGTTCAGCCGCAACGTATTGAGACCGCGTTGCGCGCGCTACCAGTGCTGGGCTTTGCCGGATGCAATCTGACGATTCCGCACAAGGTCTCGGCGCTTTCCGTGGTGGATACGGTTGACGCGCTAGCCCAGCGCATAGGCGCCGTGAACACCATCGTCGTGGAAGCAGATGGCTCACTGACCGGTCGCAATACTGACGGCTTTGGCTATATTCAAAGCCTGCGCGACGTACAGCCAGAATGGCGTGCCGACACCGGACCCGCAGTCGTGCTGGGTGCAGGCGGTGCAGCACGCGCCGTGATCGTCGGACTGATGGACGGCGGAGCCACCGAGATTCGCCTGGCCAATCGAAGCGGGGGCAAGGCCCACGACATGGCGCAGGAATTTGGCGGGCCGGTCCGCGCGATTGGCTGGGAAGACCGCCACGATGCACTGGCGGGTGCGGCACTGTTGGTCAACACGACCAACCAGGGCATGCACGGAGAACCGGCTTTGGACTTGCGGCTGGAGCATTTACCGGCACAGGCGCTGGTCTCGGACATCATCTACGTGCCATTGGAGACACCGCTGCTGGCGGCTGCACGGCTCAGAGGCCATGTGACTGTGAACGGACTGGGTATGCTGCTCAACCAAGCCCGGCCGGCATTTGCCGCGTGGTTTGGCGTGCAGCCCGACGTCACGTCAGGGCTTGTCGCCAAGGTTCAGGCGACCTTCTAGGCGGCGGCCCTGGCCGAGCGTTCGAGTACAAAGCCGAACGCAAACTGCAGCACTTCTTCCAGCGACAACTCAATGGTGTGTCGCTCTTGCTCTGTCAAATAGAACATCAAATCTACGTCGTGGCGCACATAACGCGCCGGTAGCCGGTTGAGAGCAACACAGGCCACGTCACCCAGCATATCGGACGTGAAGTCTTGGTACTGCTCTGAGCGGCGGGCCACTTCTTCAAAAACCAGACGCTCGTAGTAGTTGTGAACCTGCTCAAAATTAAACACCATGGAAATCTCCAAAAGGCCGCCCAAACAAACCGCTTTGGACGCAACCTTAGCACCTCCGCTATCCGCTGACAAGCGACCCGGCCCCATGCCACCAGCTATGAAACTTGTAGCATGCCGAAAACTGCGATATAGTTTCACCTGATTAATAGGCCGGGCAAGAATTGCAATGGCGGCCGTCGTGGCCAAGCAGTTGGTCGGCCGAGAACCCGAGTCAAGGAGAGGTAAGTTAATGAGTGCTAAAGAATCGGTCGCCATCGGCCAGTTGCTAAGTCTGCTGGAGTCTCGCTACGCCATGCGCGTGTTGTGGGCCTTGCGCGACGGACATGCACAGACATTTCGGCTGTTGCAAGACAGCGTGGGTGGCATTACCCCCAATACGCTGAACACCCGTATCAAAGAATTGCGTGAAGCTGGTCTGATGACCCATGGCAGCGATGGTTACGCGGTGACCAACTTGGGCGCTGATTTACTCAAACGCCTGGGTGATTTGCAGGCTTTTGCTGGCAAGTGGGCCAGTAGCCAAGCCAAAAAAGCAACTTAAATTTTGCACGCTTTGGGCCACCCGGCCCCGAGGGGAAAAGACAGGCTAGGCCTGTTTTTTTTTGCCTGCGGCATAATTCACGGTTTTGCCGACTGGACTTGAGGGCGCTACTTGCCCGCAAGCCCCGCCCAATTGCGCGACGATGCGCCCATTTTCATCAAAGGATTTACCATGGTCACGACCGCTACCGGCCTGCAATACGAAGACACCACCGAGGGCTCTGGTGCCGTTGCCGCCAAAGGACAAAGCGTGACCGTGCACTACACCGGCTGGCTGTACAACAACAGCACCCAGGGTGCCAAGTTTGACTCCAGCAAGGACCGCAACGACCCGTTCGTTTTCCAACTGGGCGCCGGTATGGTCATTCGCGGTTGGGACGAAGGTGTTGCAGGCATGAAAGTGGGCGGCGCACGGACCCTCATCATCCCCGCCGACCTGGGTTACGGCGCACGCGGCGCTGGTGGCGTAATTCCACCCAACGCAACCCTGAAGTTCGACGTTGAGTTGCTGGGCACCTCCTCGTAATACCAAGCCTGGCGCAGGAAGAGGGTCGCAGTCAGGCGCCCCTCCCTGCTTTGGCCACTTGAATTGCGCCGCCAAGCCCCCACAACTAGGCTCAGCAATCTGAACTAACCGCCAAACTTCTATCTATTTGCATGTCTGACCAGCCAACTACACCCCAACCAGATCCATCCGATGCCGGCTTCCAAAGCACCGAGGGCATGTTTGCATCCCAATCCACATCTGAGCCCGACACACTGGCCCAGGTACAGGCTGAATTGGCAACCTTGCAGGCAAAAACCGGTGACTTGGCCGACCAGTACCTGCGTGCCAAAGCCGACGCCGAGAATTCCCGCCGCCGTGCTGAGGATGAAATCTCCAAGGCCCGCAAGTTCGCAGTTGAGAGTTTTGCCGAGAGCCTGTTGCCCGTGGCGGACAGCTTGGAGGCAGGCTTGACCATCAAGGACGGCAACGTTGAACAGATACGCGAAGGTGCACAAGCCACGTTGCGCCAACTGATTGCTGCACTGGAGCGCAACAAGGTCATGGCCATCGCGCCTACGGCGGGCACCAAGTTTGACCCGCACCAGCACCAGGCAATCAGCGTGGTGCCGTCGGAGCAAGAGGCCAATACCGTCGTCAGCCTCCTCCAAAAGGGTTATCTGATTGCCGACCGTGTCTTGCGCCCTGCTCTGGTCACCGTTTCGGCGCCCAAGTAGACAAAACGGTCCCGTCCAAGCACCAAACTACTACTTGAAATCGACACATCTGGCTTCAAGTTAGCAGCATCTGAATTTTAAGTAAACCACCTTGCGGGACTGGGCTTCAGCCTTTTCCCCCAACTGACCAGGAGATAGAGAAATGGGAAGAATCATCGGCATTGACTTGGGCACAACCAATTCATGTGTGGCCATCATGGAGGGCAACACCCCCAAGGTGATTGAGAACGCTGAAGGCGCGCGCACCACGCCGTCCATCATCGCCTACCAGGAAGATGGCGAAGTGCTGGTCGGTGCGTCCGCCAAGCGCCAGTCGGTGACCAACCCCAAGAACACCCTGTACGCCGTCAAACGCCTGATCGGCCGCAAGTTTGCCGAAAAGGAAGTGCAAAAGGACATCGACCTGATGCCCTACAAGATTGCCGCTGCCGACAATGGCGACGCCTGGGTCGAAGTACGCGGCAACCGCATGGCGCCCCAGCAAGTCAGTGCTGACATTCTGCGCAAGATGAAGAAAACCGCCGAAGATTACCTTGGTGAAGAAGTGACCGACGCAGTGATCACGGTGCCTGCCTACTTCAACGACGCACAACGCCAAGCCACCAAGGACGCGGGCCGTATTGCCGGTCTGGATGTCAAGCGCATCATCAACGAACCCACCGCAGCTGCGTTGGCGTTTGGCCTGGACAAACAGGAAAAGGGTGACCGCAAGATCGCCGTGTATGACTTGGGTGGCGGCACATTCGATGTGTCCATCATCGAAATCGCTGACGTTGACGGCGAAAAGCAATTCGAAGTGTTGTCCACCAACGGCGACACCTTCCTGGGCGGCGAGGACTTCGACCAAAAGATCATTGAATTCATCATCTCCGAGTTCAAGAAAGAACAAGGCGTGGATCTGGGCAAGGACGTGCTGGCCCTGCAACGCCTGAAGGAAGCCGCTGAAAAGGCCAAGATTGAGCTGTCCAGCAGCGCCCAGACCGACATCAACCTGCCCTACGTGACAGCCGATGCGTCTGGCCCCAAGCACTTGAACATCAAGCTGACCCGCGCCAAGCTCGAAAGCCTGGTCGAAGAACTGATTGAGCGCACCATTGCCCCTTGCCGCACCGCCATCAAGGACGCTGGCGTCAAGGTGTCTGACATCCATGACGTGATCTTGGTCGGCGGCATGACGCGCATGCCCAAGGTGCAAGAAAAGGTCAAGGAACTGTTCGGCAAAGAGCCGCGCAAAGACGTCAACCCCGACGAAGCCGTAGCCGTAGGCGCCGCGATCCAGGGTCAGGTGCTGTCCGGTGACCGCAAGGACGTGTTGCTGTTGGACGTGACCCCACTGAGCTTGGGCATTGAGACCATGGGTGGTGTGATGACCAAGATGATCACCAAGAACACGACTATCCCCACCAAGTTTGCACAAACGTTCTCGACGGCCGAAGACAACCAGCCCGCGGTGACCATCAAGGTATTCCAGGGCGAGCGTGAAATCGCTGTCGGCAACAAGATGCTGGGCGAGTTCAACCTGGAAGGCATTCCACCGTCGGCCCGCGGCACGCCACAAATTGAAGTGTCGTTCGACATCGACGCCAACGGCATCTTGCATGTGGGCGCTAAGGACAAGGGCACCGGCAAGGAAAACAAGATTACCATCAAGGCCAACTCCGGTCTGAGCGAAGCCGAGATCCAGCAGATGGTGAAAGACGCCGAGCTGAATGCGGCGGACGACAAGAAAAAAGTGGAACTGGTTCAATCCAAGAACCAAGCCGACTCCAGCGTGCACAGCGTGCGCAAGAGCCTGACTGAATACGGCGACAAGCTCGACGCCGGTGAAAAGGAAAAGATCGAAGCGGCTATCAAAGACTTGGAAGAAGCCATCAAGGGCGACGACAAGGCTGCGATTGACGACAAAAACACCGCCTTGATGAGCGCCAGCCAGAAGCTGGGCGAAAAAATGTACGCCGACATGCAGGCCAAGCAGCCAGCCGAGGGCGTACAGCCCGAAGGTGGCGAGAAGGCGCATGCAGGTGGTGGCGCATCGTCCTCCCATGCAGCGGATGACAACGTGGTGGATGCTGAAGTCAAGGAAGTCAAAAAGGGCTAAACCGCACGCACACCGCGTGCTGATTTGGCGCGCCGCGCCCGAAAGATTCCTCAAGAATCGTCGGCGCGGCGTTTTGCATCAAGTTTGCGTAACGATTTAGAGACCAACACTGTCTGGCAACCATGGCTACTAAAAGAGACTTTTACGAAATTCTGGGCGTTCCCAAGAACGCCTCTGACGAAGACATCAAGAAGTCTTATCGCAAGCTCGCGATGAAACACCACCCGGACCGCAACCAGGGTGACTCCAGCAAGGTGGCTGAGGACAAATTCAAGGAAGCCAAAGAAGCCTACGAGATGCTGTCGGACCCGCAAAAGCGCTCGGCCTACGACCAGCACGGCCATGCTGGCGTGGACCCCAATATGCGCGGCGCCGGTGGCGAAGGCTACGGCGGTTTTGCCGAGGCCTTTGGCGACATTTTTGGCGATATGTTTGGCCAACAGCGTGGTGGTCGCCCTGGCGCCGGCGGACGCCAAGTGTTCCGCGGCAGCGACCTGAGCTACGCCATGGAAGTCACGCTGGAAGAGGCAGCCCGCGGCAAAGACGCACAGATCCGCATCCCTAGCTGGGACGCCTGTGAAGTCTGCAAGGGCAACGGCGCCAAGCCCGGTACCCAGGTCAAGACCTGCGGCACCTGCAGCGGCTCCGGCTCGGTGCAAATGCGCCAAGGCTTCTTCAGCGTGCAGCAGACCTGCCCCACCTGCCGTGGCACGGGCAAGGTTGTTCCCGAGCCCTGCATGGCCTGTCAAGGCCAGGGCCGCGTCAAGAAGCAAAAAACACTGGAAGTCAAAATCCCCGCGGGCATCGACGGCGGCATGCGTATCCGCAGCACCGGCAATGGTGAACCCGGCACCAATGGCGGGCCGCCAGGTGACCTGTACATCGAAATCCGCTTGAAGAAGCACGACATCTTTGAGCGCGATGGTGATGATCTGCATTGCTCAGTCCCCATCAGCATGGCAACCGCCGCCTTGGGTGGCGAGATCGACGTACCCACGCTGGCGGGCAAGGCTGCGATTGATATTCCAGAAGGCACACAGACCGGCAAACAGTTCCGGTTGCGCGGCAAGGGCATCAAGGGCGTACGCGCCAGCTACCCCGGCGATTTGTATTGCCACATTGCAGTAGAGACCCCGGTCAAGCTTAGCGAACACCAGCGCCGTTTGCTACGCGAATTGGATGAATCCCTGAAGAAGGGTGGCAACAAGCATTCACCTTCGGGTGACAGCTGGACCGACCGCTTGAAAAGCTTCTTCAGTTAACACGCGCCTAGTCCGCAACCGCGACAGACCAAACAATACCGCCCCTTTGTAAAAGTTGGGGCGGTGTTTTTTTGCTTGAACGAGTGGGTTAAAAGTCCTTCGACCAAAGGGGAAGAGAAGCCCGCCCCCACGGGTGCGGCCATGCCAAACGCCGAGGCGCAGAAATAATTACCAATTATCCGAGCGGACCTGTGGATCCCACTGGGCCGCACGGGCTGCGGATACGCCAATGACCCCGTAACGCTGCTCACCGTTCTCATCCCAGCGCATGGAGCCGGTAACCGGCGCAAAGCCATCGATTTTGCGCAGCGCCTGCACAATGTCGGCAGGCTTCGCAGAGTCGGTCCGGCGAATCGCGGTCGCCAGCACATGCATGGCATCGTAGGTGTAGTGCCCCGCATAAGCAGGCGCCACCTTGTAGGCCGCGAGATACTTCTCAAGGAAGGCCTTGCCAGCCGGAAACTCTTGCGCGTCCAGGATGGGCGATGTGGCATACAGCCCGCTGACGATACCTGCACCCTTGAGCATATCAGTCGTCTTGATGGTGTCGCCACCCAGCATAAAGACCTTGGTGTACTCAATTTTCTTCAAAGCCTGCAGCAAGGCCAGGTTCTGAAAGTCACTCAGCGTCGTGACTACCACCTCAATGCCGGACTCCTTAATTTTGGCAGCCAGGTCATCAAAGACACGCGTCTTGTCGTCAAACGATTGTTTCAGCGTAATTTCTTTCTTGGCCGCGATCAGTTCTTTGATGGCACCCGCAGCCAGGTCTTTGCCATAGGGTGTGCTGTCGTCCACCACGGCATATTTGGTCGCCTGAAATTTGGATGCTGAAAAGCTGCCGATCGCCTTGGCTTGCAAGGTGTCGTTGGCCACCAACCGGAAGGTTGTGGGCAAGCCCAACTGCGTGAACTTGGGATTGGTTGAAATCGCCATTTGCGCAATATTCTTTTCCGCATAAATGGGTGCAGCCGCGATACTGACGCCTGAATTTAGATCCCCGATAACGGCCACTACGCCAGCGTCTACCAATTTGCGGGCCACCTCTTTTCCGGTCTCCGGGCTTGCCTTGTCGTCCATGGCGACCACTTCCAGCGTTACAAGTTTGCCCTTGACGCGAAAGCCTTCCTTATTGAGCTCAGCAACGGCCAGATTGACACCATTGAGCAAATCCTGCCCCAAGGCTGCCAAGTTGCCGCTCAGTGGCTGGGCAACGCCGATCTTGATGGTCGACGGTGCGCTATCGCAGCCCTGCAAAAGAACACTGGAACCGGCCACGACCAGGGCGATAGCACTGATCGCGCGGCGGCGGGAATGGGATGTTGGCATGGTGCGCTCGGTAAGTAGGGGGATGAATAAGTCGTGTAACCACTGTAGGCAGCTCTGCGCTAAACGCCGCGAGGGTTTTACCTTGGTAATTGCAAGATTGCTGAGGTATTAGTGTGCCTTATGTGTGGGATATTTGAAAATTTGTGTTCCGAAGGGCCTCATCACATCCGATCTACCAAAGACCAGGCTATGCCCAAAGCAAAAAAAGAGCCAGCTTTTACAATATGGACATGTCCAATCCACAATTTCTCACCGCCGCCTTCTACAAATTCGTTGAGCTGACCGATTTTGAAGACCGCAAGGACCCACTGCTGGCTTTCTGCGAAGAGCACAACGTCAAAGGCACCATCTTGCTGGCCCGTGAGGGCATCAACAGCACGATAGCCGGCGCGCCGGACGACGTACAAGCCGTGCTGGCCTATCTGCGCAGCGACCCACTGTTGGCCGATTTGCAACACAAAGAGTCCTATGCCGAAACGGCGCCCTTCTACCGCATGAAGGTACGCCTGAAGCGTGAGATCGTCACCATGGGTGTGCCGGGGATTGACCCGACACATATCGTGGGCACCTACGTCAAGCCCGAAGACTGGAACGCGCTGATTGCCGACCCCGATGTGGTGGTGGTGGACACACGCAATGACTATGAGGTGGCGATAGGCACCTTCAAGGGTGCGATTGACCCACATATCCGCACCTTTTCCGAATTGCCCGCCTGGGCTGCGCAAGCCGAGCAACTGCGTGTCAATGCCAATGGCAAAAAGCCCAAGGTAGCGATGTTTTGCACCGGCGGCATCCGCTGCGAAAAGTCCACCGCGTACATGAAGGCACACGGCTACGACGAGGTCTTCCATCTTGAAGGCGGCATTCTTAAATATTTGGAAACCGTGCCGGAGGAACAAAGCCAATGGGAAGGCACTTGCTTTGTGTTTGACGAACGTGTGTCGGTGGACCACGGCCTGACGCCTGGCACCCACAAACTATGCAGGGGCTGCCGCATGCCACTCGAAGACGGCGCGCTGGAGTCCCCGCTGTTCGAATTGGGCGTGAGCTGCCCGCGCTGCCAGGCCAGCACCAGCGAAGTCCAGAAAAATAGGGCACGTGAACGGCAACGCCAATGGGAGTTGGCCAAGGCCCGCGGCAAGGCTCACATTGGCGAACCCATGCCCCCCAAGGCGACCGCCGGATCGGACTCCAGCCCGTAATGGCCGCGTCCGCGCCAGCCGCTGCGCCCTACCCCGTTCTGTATTCGTTTCGCCGCTGCCCGTATGCCATGCGTGCGCGTTTGGCCCTGGTGGCCAGCGGCACAGTCTGCGAACTGCGCGAGGTTGTGCTCGCACGCAAACCGGCCGCACTGCTACAGGCCTCGCCCAAGGCTACCGTGCCCGTGTTGGTTCTGCCAGATGGCGCAGTGCTGGAGCAAAGCCTGCACATCATGCTGTGGGCGCTGCGTCGCAACGATCCGCAGCATTGGCTGCCCGCGTCGGAACAAGGGATGGCGGATGCGCTTCAGCTGATTGGCCAATGCGACGGCGATTTCAAGACGCAACTGGACCGCTACAAATACCCCAACCGCTACGCGTTGCCTGATGGCCTGGCCCACCGGGCCGAGGGCGCCCTGTTTCTACACGGCTTGAACGCCCGTCTGGGTGAGCACCGCCACCTGTCGGGCGCTGCCTTCGGATTGGCCGATGCCGCCGTCGCCCCCTTTGTACGGCAATTCGCCCACACCGACCCTGCTTGGTTTGCCGGCCAGCCCTGGCCGGCCTTGCAGCGGTGGTTGGCTGCATTTGAGGCGTCTGGCGATTACGCCAGGGTGATGGTCAAGCTTGCAGCCTGGACCGAAGGCCAATCCGTGCAATTGCTCACGGCCTGACAAACGCTATTATTTTGATAGCTACATACCCACATTTTGTGAGGGCTAGCAGCCTATTTCTCTTAAGACTCTCCCTCGTCTCAGCCGCACCCTGTCACCAGCGCTCCATATACGGCCGCAGGTCCAGCTCGAAGGTCCAGGCATCGCGCGGCTGGTTGTGGAGGTGCCAGTAGTTCTCAGCAATGTGGTCGGGGTTGAGGATGCCGTCCTGGTCTTTCAACGCATAACGCTCGGGGAATTGCGTGCGGATGAAATCGGTGTCTATGACGCCGTCCACCACAACATGAGCAACGTGGATGTTCTGCGGACCCAGTTCGCGTGCCATGCTTTGCGCCAGCGCGCGCAGGGCGTGTTTGGCTCCGGCAAAGGCTGCGAAGTTGGCAGAGCCACGCAAGCCCGCAGTGGCGCCTGTGAACAGGATGGTGCCGCGGCCGCGCGTCACCATGCGCCTGGCCGCAGCCTGCCCGTTCAGGAAACCGCTGAAGCAGGCCATTTCCCAAATCTTGAAGTACTTGCGCGGTGTTTCTTCCAGAATGCTGCAGGGCACGTTGGCGCCGATGTTGAACACCATCACCTCAACCGGGCCGTGCTCCGCTTCGATCTGCTCAAACAGCGCGGTCACGTCTTCCTCTTTGCGCGCATCGCTGGCGTAGCCGAAAGCTTGGCCACCGCCAGCGCGGATGTTATCCACCAGCGGCTGCAGCTTGTCGGCCGAGCGGCGCGTGACGCAAGCGATATAGCCTTCCTTGGCAAAGCGTTTGGCGATGGCGCCGCCGGTAGAGTCGCCAGCGCCTATGACCAGCGCGACTTTGGGTTGGGTTGCAGACATGGGTTTCTCCTGGATTACGGGATAGTGGCGTCGGTGGCGCTGGCGGGCAGCGCCTTGTCGAGAAAGCGGCGGCTGGCCGCCAATATTTCCTTGCGGGTGCGGTCGCTTTCCACCGCCCGCGCCAGCACCAACGCCCCGACACACTGGGCGATCAGCGCCCACGCCGCGTCCGCGTCGCCGGTGCGCGCACTCCAGCTTTTTTGTGTGCGCTTCAACGCAGCCTCCACCACACTGCGCACTTCGGGGCCAGCCTGTGCAATCTCTGGGCCCAGCGTGGGAAGCACACAGCCCACCTCGGGGTTCAGTGCATGGAAGCTGCTCAGGTAGTTGCGCAGGCATTTGGCAACGTGGTTGTCGGGTGAATCGGTGTCACCGGCAAGCATGGCGCTGCTGTTGTCCATCTCCTGCGCAATCAGCTCTGCAAACAAGGCCTGCTTGGACGGGAAATGGCTGTAGAACGCGCCACCGGTCAGACCCACGGATGCCATCAGCGCGTCCACACCAGTGGCCTTGAAGCCACCCTTCTTGGCAATGGCGCGACTGCTGGTCAGCAACTTTTGGCGGGTCTCATCCTTGTGGGTCTTGGCGTAGCGCATGGTCGTTTTTGTTTAGCGATGGGTTGACAGCAATTAGATCATAGAATAACGTACGTTTACCAAACGATCAATTACCAATAATTTAACCATGCAAAAAACTGCAGAATTTTTCTTCGACGTGGGCAGCCCGGCGGCCTATCTGGCGTGGACGCAAATGCCCACGCTGTGCACGCAAGCCAATGCAACGCTGGTCTACCGGCCCATGCTGCTGGGTGGTGTGTTCCAGGCCACCGGCAATGCGTCGCCGATGATGGTGCCCGCCAAGGGCAACTATATGGCGGTGGACTTGGGCCGTTTTGCGCAGCGCTATGGCGTGCCCTTTCGGATCAACCCGCACTTTCCGATCAACACTTTGCAACTGATGCGTGCGGTGGTTGGCATGCAGTTGCGCCACCCGCAGCGTTTCGATGCTTTCCTCGCCACGGTGTACACCGCCATGTGGGACAAAGGTCTCAATCTGAATGACCCGGCCGTAACCCAGGCGATGCTGGTAGAGGCCGATTTTGATCCGGCGATTGTGTTTGCATTGGTCAATGACGCCGACATCAAGGCGGCGCTGAAAGCCAATACAGAAGAGGCCGCGAAGCGTGGTGCCTTTGGCGCACCCACGGTGTTTGTCGGCGACGCCATGTTCTTCGGCCAGGACCGGCTGGATTTCGTGCGCGAGGCCCTGGCCTGAATTGCCCTCCCCCACGCTCTGCCGCTACGCGGGTCGCTGCCCCCAAAAGGGGCCAACTCGTCTTGGGGCGGCCCGGCGGCGAGTTATCGGTTACTATTCGACTATGAATATATTTGCACTAGCGCTACTACTAATCCCCTTCGGGCGGAGATGGTAGTGCACGCGTAAGCGCAAACACCACGGCCCGTAGCTACCAGCAACGGGCCGTTTTTCATTGGGTTGCTGGTTCCCCTTTTTACCCTAGGAGACCCCAGCATGTTGCAAGATCCCAGCCGCAAGTACCCCGCCTTTACCCCCATTGGCTTGACCGACCGCACCTGGCCCAATGCCGTGTTGACGCAAGCCCCCATCTGGCTCAGCACCGACCTGCGCGATGGCAACCAGGCGCTGATCGAGCCCATGGACATGGCGCGCAAGCTGCGCATGTTTACCCACTTGCTGGAGATAGGTTTCAAGGAGATCGAGGTCGGCTTTCCCGCTGCGTCGCAAATCGAATTCGATTTTGTGCGCCAGTTGATTGAGCAAAACTTGGTGCCCGGCGACGTGACCATCCAAGTGATGACCCCCGCCAAGGACGCGTTGATCCGCCGCACTATGGAAGCGCTGGTCGGCGCCAAACGTGCCATCGTCCACGTGTACAACGCCACGTCACCCGTCATGCGCCGCGTCGTGCTGGGCATGGACGAGGACCAGATTGTCGAGCTGGCCACCAGCCACGCCAAGCTGATACAAGACTTGTCACGCCAGCAGCCCGGCACACACTGGACCTTTCAATACTCGCCTGAACACTTCTCTGGCACCGAGCTGGCGCTTTCAAAACGCGTCATCGACGCCGTTACCGCCGTATGGCAGCCCACGCCCGCGCAGCCCTGCATCATCAATTTGCCCACCACGGTGGAACACTCTACGCCCAATGTGTTTGCCGACATGATCGAGTGGATGCACCGCAATATTGCGCGGCGCGACAGCGTGGTGATCTCGGTGCACCCGCACAACGACCGCGGCACCGGCGTGGCGGCGGCCGAACTGGCGATGATGGCCGGCGCCCAGCGCGTGGAAGGCTGTTTGTTCGGCAACGGCGAGCGCACCGGCAATGTGGACATCGTCACCATCGCGCTCAACCTGTACACGCAGGGCGTGTCGCCCCAACTGGACTTCTCGCAGATCGACGAAGTGCGCCGGATGGTGGAGCATTGCAACCAGTTGCCAGTGCACCCGCGCCACCCTTATGTGGGCGAGCTGGTCTACACCTCCTTCTCCGGCACGCACCAGGACGCGATCAAGAAAGCCTTTGCGCTGCGGGCCGATGCAGGGCAAGACGATGTATGGGCTATTCCCTATTTGCCCGTGGATCCGATGGACTTGGGCCGCAGTTACGAAGCCGTGATCCGCGTCAACAGCCAGTCGGGCAAGGGCGGCATCGCTTACTTGCTGGAAACCGAATACGGCTTGGAACTGCCACGCCGCTTGCAGATCGAATTCAGCCAAGTCGTGCAAGCCGTCATGGACACCGAAGGCAAGGAACTCTCTGCGCAAGATTTGTGGGACTTGTTCCAGCGCGAATACGGCACCGCCCGCATCACCGCACCGGTCGTGCAGCAAACCGCATCGGGCGAGGGTGTGACGCTGACGGCACAGTGGGAAGGGCGTCAGATCGAAGGCCAAGGCGCAGGCCCGATTGAGGCTTTTGTGAATGGCCTCAACGCCATCTCCAACACCACCGTGCGGGTGCTGGACTACCACGAGCACGCCATGGGCGCCGGAGCCAACGCGCAAGCAGTTGCGTATCTGGAGCTGCGCATCAATGAACAACACACGGTGTTTGGTGTGGGTATGGACGCCAACATCGTGTCCGCTTCGCTGAAGGCGATTGTGAGCGGCATGCACCGCGCGCAAACGCGTGGTGTTGCGCATGGCAAGTCGCAACAGACCGTTGCAACGAACGCCTGATATCTGAAATGCGCCGATAGGGCAGGCTTATGCAAACTGCCCCATCTTCCGCTACTGCTGCACGACCCCCGTGTAGATAAACACGCCATATGCTCCCACCAAGACCACACCCAGCAAACGCGGCAACCGACCCATCAGCAGGATGCACACAAAGTGCAGCGCCGCAGCACCCGCAATGGTGTAAATGCCGATCTGGAAAAAACCAGGAATCGTGATCTTGTCAAACAGCGCGAACAGGCCAATACACATGGGGATACAAATGTGGCCGTCCCCCACCTGGGAAGTGACGACGATGTCTTGTCGTCCAATGAAGCCGTAATACAGCGCGATGAATGCATTGGGTACAACCATCAGCGCCCCGCTAAGCCACCCAAGGTCTTTGGCACCTATGTAAGGGTTCTTGGTTTGGGACACCCAATCCACCAAATAGTCCACGCTGTAGTAAACACCGTAGGCGCTGATGCCAATCAACACCAGATCCACCACGATGGACCAATGGAAACCACGGTTCTTGCGCACGTTGTTCTTCAAAATTTCAAACACATGCAGCACTTGCCAGAACACGAACAGCCCCACCAGCACCAACCCATCGTAAAAGTCCAGCACGCCGTCCTTGGACAGCGCCCATAACGTGCCGGTGAACAGAAACAAGGCAACCAGCGTAAACAACAAGTCCAGACGGTTCAGGCGTTCGGCTTGAACGGGTGCTTTTCCCTTAACGGGTGATTTCTTGTTATTGACTGCGGCAGCACCAAAAAATAGAGTACTGAGCCCCAAAATCAACGTCAGATTGGTGACGTTATTGACGATGCAGTTCTCCATCACGGTGCTGCCCTTACCACCCGCGCGGCTCATCACAAAGGCAAAGACCAGGTTCGCAAAGCCAGAGCAATAGGGCATGATCAACGTGCCCAGCACAGTGCCTTCAAAACCCTTGCCCTCAATCGCCTGCAGCCGCCAAATCATCAACGCGGACGCTACGATGAACACGCCGATTTGCGCCAAAGGGTGCGCAAGGTAGACCGATAGTTGCTGGAGATGGCTGGACACAGGGCGTGCGAGAGAAAAAGTAAAAATAACAGAAGCAGCTTTCAAGGATAAGCGCATTCCGGTGCTAATCTAGACGCGTTCGGCGCCTTTAGTTTGGTGCTATGCGCTCCCCTTTGCGAAAGAAGCTTTTTCTCATGGTGTTAATTTCGACCCCCCTCCCTGCTGACGCTACGGCAGAGCGCGTTGTGCGCCACTTCCAGGCCGAAGGCTTTCCCGGCATTACCGAGGCCTTGCTGGTGCGCCTGCGGCTCAAAAAAGGCGACCGCCTGGCAATAGACGCTGTGTTCGAGCGGGCACAAGAACGAGGTGCCACACCACCGATGCGGGAGTATTTCGAAATCCAGCCCTATGGGTTTTACTCAGAAATCCGCACACTGATTGCAGCCAAAGCGGCTTTTCCCAACGACTTTGGCAATGGCCTGGCGTACAAATTACCCAAGGTCTTCTTCGACGTGGCGCCGGTGGTCGTCGACGATGCGTTGGCCACCGACACCAAATACGATGCCATGCTGAAACTCAGCGACAACGCGGGCGGATACGCCATCGCCCTGTTACTCAACGACCCCAATTCGTCCTTCTTCGAATATCTGGAAACCCATGCCGGTTACGACTGGCAACAGATCATTGGCACTTTGGGCGCAGCGGCAAGCACGTTCGTTTCCAGCGAAGACCTGCTTTAAGCATGCAACACCACATCGAAACAAGTCTGCGCGAAGCCCAAACGTCGCTGGAAGCGCTGCTGCGCAACCCCTCCGCCCTTGCCACTATCGAACAGGCCGCCGCTACGTTGATTGCCGTCTTCTCTGCCAAGGGCCGGGTTTACGCCTGCGGCAACGGCGGCTCCATGTGCGACGCCATGCACTTTGCCGAAGAACTGACCGGCCGCTACCGCAACGACCGCGCCGCGCTACCCGCAACCGCCATCAGCGACCCGGGCCATCTCACTTGCGTGGGCAATGACCTGGGCTATGACCAGGTGTTCTCCCGCTACATCGAGGCGCATGGCCGCGCTGGCGATTGCCTGGTGGCCCTTAGCACCAGCGGCACCAGCAAAAACATCGTGCGCGCGGCTGAAGCAGCGAAGGCATTGGGCATGCAGGTCATTGTGCTCAGCGGCCGGGCCAGTGCTGCACTGGAAGCCCTGAGCACGGTCTATGTGTGCACGCCAGGTGGCAGCTTTGCGGACCGCGTGCAAGAGCTGCACATCAAGGTCTTGCACATCCTGATTGAATTGATCGAACGCCACTTCTACCCTGAAAATTACCCAGGGTAAATCGAACCTGGACCCGGATGCATTCCTGAAAACCGCCCGACAAGACCATGGCGACGCGCCGCACTTTGCGCGTCGCCGCACCCAGCATATTGGTGAAGACTCGAATGCACTGAACGCAGCGGCGGGTCAATGACCAGGAAAGGTCTCCACGGTCTGCCTATAGGCCAGAAGCCGGCTTATACATGACAGTCAGATTTTCCAGAATGTTGGCCTGGTACAAGTAATCCAGTTCGATGACGGTATCGCCACGAGACCATTTGCAATCGAATTGACCCGCGCAAGTCGGCTTGCCAAGCTTTTTAGTCATTTGATCCAGTAGATAGGTATAGGGTTTATGGTGACTTTGACCGGTTGGTGACATCGTAGTCTTGGCCAGCCGTACTCTAAACAGTTGATCATTGCCATTGCTCATCTGGAAAGAAACATTCATCACAACACCATCCAGATTGTAATTTTCAATACCAAGATTGGCATGTGCTTCATGGAACCGTTGTGGCGGATTTGAAATGCTCAGTTGACTGCCGAACCTTGCCTTGATGTCGTCGTTGCGTGCACCCCACGCAAGGCCCTGGAAGCCTGGCAACAAAAAATCATGCGTGCTGCTGGATGCGGGCGATTCAAGCGCCGAACCACCGGCACCCGGTGAAAGCGCGTGCCGCTGATTGAATGCCTTGACCATTCCCATTCCCATTCCAACCAAGAGAATCATCAGTGCGCAAACCAGTAGAACAATATTTCGTTTGCTCAATATGGCAGTGTTTTTAGATCCATTCTTTAATTCCCCGATCTCGCGCCTAGGGGGAGCACCGTCCGTCGCTGGCTTCTGCGCCGCTGAAACTTTGTTGTACGCCACACTGCAAGCAGGACATTGCCACGCGGGCGCCTGGTCATGCGGCTTTCTTTGGTACTGGCATTTGGGACAGGTTGTCATCGGATTTTTATGTTCCAGAGACGGATTGACGGCTTGGGAATTAACTGTATGCGTTCAAGTATGGCACGGCTTGGGCGCGTCAAAACACCCTGTCTCCATGCCGGGCAACACGTCCGTAGCCCAGTTGTATCAAATCAGGCTCTAGCCCTCGTGGAATCTGTGTAGTACGCTATCACAGTCATAGCAGGAAGACACCCAAAACGGGTGCCGTCTGCCACCCCACTACAACGCCAGACGCGCCCGCGCTTGTACGTATTCGCGCTTAAGTTGCGCCACAAATTCCGCCGCGCTCTGCA
>NZ_JANXUQ010000053.1 GCF_025356155.1 Rhodoferax sp.
AGACTGGTTTGGGCTGTAACGGGGCGTAACCGGTCGTAGGATTTGACGTCTTCGATGACTCTTGAAGGCTAAAAGCGGACGGGCGTCGCGAACCAATGCTGACGTTCGACTCTCGAGTTAAGAGGGCAGCAACGACAGCACACTTGACTAGGCAAGTACCGGCTCATGTGGCAAACCCTTTGCTGAGGACCTTCTACCAAGGACCCAGATGCTGAGCAAAAGCAACGCACCCCCCAACCACTGCATAGCATTGAGGCTCTGTCCGAGCAAAACGGTTGAAAGAATTACCGCCGTCAGGGGTTCAAGAAGCGTCGCAACGGTAAGCGCTGTCGGCTTTAAACGGGCGGCACCCCAGCTGAATGCAAGCAAGGCCAGAGCTGCAGTCACGACACCCAGATAAAGAAACCAAGCTTGAGGAGGAACTTCAGTGGGCCATGAAAGCGGGCGATAGAACCCAACGAGTCCCATTGCGGCAGCAGCGACAACTGTCAAACAAGCCGTCGCTGGACCAGCGCCAAGCGCGATAGATATTCGGCCACTAATCATGGAGAATCCGGTGTAGAGCAGAGCCGAGCCGATTGAGAATAAGACACCGAGTAAAGTGCCATTCGGACTGCCACTCGAAGCTGATGGTCTGTGCTGTACGACTATAAGTACAGTTCCGATGATGGCACCCAAAAGTACCAGTACAAGTTTCAAATCGGCTTGCTCTTGTCGCCTCGCAACCGCTATGGCGGTGACAAGGACCGGCGGTAGGCACAGGGCAATCAACGTCGGCACGGCTGACCCCATCTGTTCAATCCCCAGGAACCACAACAGAACATAACCAGCCATAGCCACGCCAGCCATGAGTACGGTTACGAGTACTGGCATCAATTTGGCCCACGAGATGCTCCGTCCAAAGACAGTCAAAAGTACGATGGCACCAACAACGAAACGCCAGAATGAGATGTTCTCGGGTGTAAATCCATGCTGCTCGACGAGCACATTCACAACAAGTGCACCCGTGCCCCAGAGGACGCCAGCACCACAGGCAGCAACAAATGCGAAGCCCGCGGATGAGGACTGGGGGTTTGACTCTGACGCATGAGTAATCATTGTTGTAAAACGCCTTGCAAATGTGTAACTGGCAAATCGGGTAGAACTATAGTCCACTGGGCCGTGTGCTTGTGGGACCGCTTTCGCTGCGGACCTGACTTTTCGGTGCACCTCGTAAACGACAACTATGTGTCTGAAGCAGACTAGTGCCCGCTTGCCCGGGTCGAAAATCGCCCCAAGCAATCGCAACCAAACCGCAAGTCCTCACAACAAGTGAATCTCAGTGCGCGTTAGCCAGCAGCGCCGCATTCCCCCCCGCCGCAGTCGTATTGACAGTAATCGTCTGCTCCGCGCAGAAGCGGTACAGGTAATGCGGCCCACCGGCTTTAGGTCCGGTGCCCGACAAGCCTTCACCACCAAACGGCTGCACGCCCACCACCGCACCAATCATGTTGCGGTTGATATAAATGTTGCCCACATGGGCGGCGTGGGCCAGGGCTTGGGCGCGGCTGTCGATGCGGGTCTGGATGCCGCAGGTCAGGCCATAACCCAGCGCGTTGACCTGGGCAATCACGCCGGCAGGATTGCCGCCCCAGCGCACCACTTGCAGCACCGGGCCAAAGATTTCGGCCTTGACGTCGGCAATGCTGGCTACCTCAAAGGCGTGCGGTGCAATCAGGTTTGCTATTGATTTAGAAGCACCTGGTGTAGATTCTGCGAGGGCTAGCAGTACTTTTGACTCAAGCCTTAGGCGCTGGATGTGTTTCTGGATGTTGTCATACGCTTCCGTGTCGATGACCGGGCCTACATCGGTGGCGATGTCGGCAGTGTCACCCACCACCAGCTCGCTGGCCGCGCCTTTGAGCATAGCGATGACGCCGTCGGCAATGGCCTCGTGCACGCACAGCAGGCGCAGCGCAGAGCAGCGCTGGCCGGCGGAGCGGAAGGCGCTTTGCACGACCGCATCGACCACCTGCTCGGGCAAGGCGGATGAGTCCACCACCATGGCGTTGATGCCACCGGTCTCGGCGATCAGCGGAACAATCGCGCCATCCTTGGCGGCCAGCGCGCGGTTGATGGTCTTGGCCACTTGCGTGGAACCGGTGAACACCACGCCGGCCACGCCGGGCTGAGCAACCAAGGCAGCGCCGACCGTTTCACCAGCGCCATGCAGCAGTTGCAAGGCATCTGCAGGCACGCCCGCTGCATGCATCAGTTGCACCGCCACCTGGGCTACACCGGGTGTTTGCTCGGCCGGCTTGGCCAGTACGGTGTTACCGGTGGCCAGGGCCGCAGCGACCTGGCCCACAAAAATGGCCAGCGGGAAGTTCCAGGGGCTGATGCAGACCCAGACGCCGCGCGCCGTCAGCGACAGCGTATTGGTCTCACCGGTTACGCCAAAGGCATGGCTGGCCAGCGCGGGCGGTACACCATGGACCTGTGGCATGGCCATGGGTTGCATGATGCGTTCGGCCTCGTCCGCGTAGTAACGCAAGAAGTCCACCGCCTCGCGCACTTCGCTCACCGCGTCGCCCCAGGTCTTGTGGGCTTCCTTGACCAGCAGGGCGCAGAAGGCGGGGGTTTGCGCCAGCATGGTGTCAGCCGCGCGGCGCAGGATAGTGGCGCGCTCGGCCACGGCGGTCTTGCTCCACTGCTTGTAACTGGCATGGGCGGCGGCAAAGGCGGTGGCAGTGTTCTGGGTGTTGAACTCGGGCACTACGGGTAGGGTCGTCGTGTTGAGTGCCGCCAGCAACGGCTCGCGCATGGCGGGCACGGTCAGGTCCAGCCCCGTGCTGTTCTTGCGCGCGCCAGCATGGGCGCCAAACAGAACGAGCGGCAGCGGGAGGCTGGAGTGCGGCTCCAGGCGCAGCGGTGAAATCAACAGGTCCTGCATGCCCACCGACTCGTCGGCCAGTTGGTGCACAAAGGAAGAGTTGGCGCCGTTTTCCAACAGGCGGCGCACCAAGTAGGCCAACAGGTCGCGGTGCGCGCCCACCGGAGCGTAGACGCGGCAAGTGACCAGCGGGTTCTTCAGCACCTCGCGGTACACGCCCTCGCCCATGCCGTGCAGGCGCTGCAATTCAAACTTTGCGCCGCTCTTGGCACCCATTTGCAAAATCGCTGCGATCGTAGCGGCGTTGTGCGTGGCAAATTGCGGATACACCGCGTCGGGCGCAGCCAGCAGGGCGCTGGCGCAGGCCAGGTAGGACACGTCGGTGTGGTGCTTGTGCGTGAACACCGGGTAGTGCGGCAACCCGAACTCCTGAGCCCGCTTGATCTCGGCGTCCCAATACGCACCCTTGACCAGGCGGCACATCAGGCGCACCTTGTAGCGGCGCGCCAGGCCGACGATGTGACCAATCAGATCCAGCGAACGGGTCTGGTAGGCCTGCATGGCCAGGCCAAAGCCGCCCCAGTTGGGGTGGTGCTCGGCGACCTTGGCGACCAGTGCTTCGAACAGCTCCAGCGACAACTCCAGCCGGTCCACCTCTTCAGCGTCCACCGTCAGGTTTATGTTGGCTGCTGCGGCGCGCTGGCACAGACCCCACACGCGGGGCACCAGCTCGGCCATGACGCGCGCGCTGTGGGCATCTTCGTAACGCGGGTGCAGTGCACTCAGCTTGATGGATATTCCGTCATTCTGCTCCATAGCCCTCGTCAGATCTGATTGTGCAGCTATCGAATCAATAGCATCCGCATAACTCTTCAAATACCGCAGTGCGTCTTCATCGGTCCTCGCGCCTTCGCCCAGCATGTCGTAGGAGAATGTCAGCCCCCACGCTCCACCGCCATGCGGGTCGCTGCCCCCCGGGAGGGCGAGTTCCGCCTTGGGGCGGGCCGGCGGCGGAACGCGGAGCTTGGCAGTTTGCTGGCGGGCGCTGTCGGCCTCGCGCTGCGCCTCCTTCATGTTCTGGCCCAGCACAAACTGGCGGCCCAACAATTGCACGGCACGCAGTGTGGCAGCCACCACGGTTTTGGCACCTAATTTGCCCATCAGCCCGGGTTCGCTCTTGGCATTGCCGTCCGCCGCGCCGGGCAGGAAGTGTTTGCTGAGCGCAATGGCGGTGCTGGACAGGCGCGCCAACACCTTGTCGCCGCTGCCGTCAAAGTCGGCACGGCCTAACTGGTCAGCGGTGAGTGCGATGGCGGTCTCGGCATCGGGCACGCGCAACAACGCTTCGGCCAGTCGCATCAGGGCCAGGCCTTCGGCGCTGGAGATGGGGTATTCCTTGAGCAAGCTTTCCATCGCCCAAAACGGTGGCGGGTTGTCGCGCACAGCTTGCACCCAAGGCGCGGCAGAGCGGGCGGCGTCCGCCCAATCCAAAGCCTTGCCCACGGTTTGCAGGTGGTGGGCCACGACTTCAGCCTCGGGGCGGTAGGGGAAGGGCAGGCGTTGCGGGACTGGCATTTTTTGGCTCCTAATGGTTAACTTGTTGGACGGACTGGGTTTTTGCCACCAAACTGACTATGTCGCTATGTTCGTGTAATTTAGATGCAATTTCTCACTAAAATTTGTCGGTTTAGTAGATTGATATTCTTGCTCAAAGGTTACTCGCTGCTGGGTTTGCGCCTGCCACGACGGGGAATGCCGTGGCGAAAAGTTGCGCTACTGGTCCACGAGCTGGAAAACCCGTGTACGGGCAGCAGCGGTTTGGGTGTGGGCGGCCGAGGGGTGTTCTGCGTAGGTAAAGGAGGAGCCCGAAGGGCGGGGGACACGGAGCAGAGCACACCTCGGCCGCCCACACCCAAACCGCTACCCCAAACCCGCAGGCACAAAAACACTACACACATCAACATCGGAAACCAAAAGCATATGGCAACCAATACAGACCTAGACCGCATAGACCTCAAAATTCTGACCTGCCTGCAAGAAGACGGCCGCGTCTCCAACTTGAAGCTGGCAGAGACAGTAGCCCTCTCTCCCACGGCTGTACTAGCCAGAGTCCAAAGACTCACCAAAGACGGCTACATCCTCGGCTATGAAGCCAGACTCAACCCGCTCAAACTGGGCGCCGGCATGATGGTGTTTGTAGAAGTGCTGCTGGACCGCACCACGCCCAACGTCTTCGAAGCCTTCAAAGCAGCAGTGCAAGTGCGCGGTGAAATTATGGAGTGCCATATGGTGGCCGGTGGATTCGACTACCTGCTCAAGACCCGCATGGCCGACATGGCCGCCTACCGCGACTTTGCCGGCACCGTGTTGTGGCAACTGCCCGGTGTGCGTGAAACACGGACTTACCCGGTCATGGAAGAAGTCAAAAACACCACCCAACTCACCCTGTTTTAAACACCCGCACAACACTGTGCATACTGATACACGGCTGATACAAGCACAAAAAAACCGCTGCCTATAATTCTTTCGAGGGAAAACCCGCAAGCCGTTATCAAGAGCTGCCGCGTTAGGTCCCTTAAGCCCAACAACGCTTTGTTTCATACCTGGACCCGTACCCTATGCGCCATGCACTGATCGTCTTGTTTGCAGCAGCAACCTTGTGTAGCGGGGCCATTGCCCAACAAGGTTTCAAGTTCTCCAACGAAGACAACGCGGACCAACAGCGCGAGGCCGAAACACGGGCCAACGTGCAAGCCATTTTGGCCAGCCCCTGCCGCAGCAAGATCAAGAACCAGAAGGTCGTAGTGCTGATCGGCGAAAGCCACAACGGTTATATACAAGCCAACCAGTCCGTCTACGGCGGTCCGTTTGATGCCCTCAACGCGCGTCTGCAGCGCTTGGGCCTGAAGACCGTGACCCAGGCGCAGATCAAGGCGCAGGTGGCACAAGCCGAAATCGACGCTTATTTCAAGAACGACGCTGACGCTGCTTTGAGTGCATCCAAGCGTTTGTCCGCCCAATACATCTTGCGCGGATTGATCTCCACCGAGACCGCTTACAACCGCATCGTGCGTGTCAACCAGGTCAACATCCGCATGAACTTCACATTGACTGATGCGGGCGGCCGCACGGTGGCGCAGGCCAGTGCCGAGAACGCCAGTTATGCGGGCATGGATACCTCGGGCATGGCCCTGACCTTGATCAACGAAAAGGCCGACGAAGTGGTCGCACAGTTGTACGGTGACTATTGCCGCATTGGCGGGTAGTCGAGCATTTGGTATGCATGTGGGTGGGTTGCGGCAAGGCCGCGGCATGGATCCGTTCTATTATTTTTGGAGTTAACTTGATGAGCCAACAACAACGTTTCAACAAAGCAATCAGGGGCGTGGCCGTGTCCACCCTGTTGGTACTGTGCGCCGTGGGCAGTGCGGTGCAAGCGCAACCCACCTTTGG
The DNA here is from genome assembly GCF_025356155.1 of Rhodoferax sp. Classification (GTDB taxonomy): domain Bacteria; phylum Pseudomonadota; class Gammaproteobacteria; order Burkholderiales; family Burkholderiaceae_C; genus Allorhodoferax. Next base: position 6,326 of record NZ_JANXUQ010000053.1, read on the forward strand.
CAACCCATCGCCCACCGCAGGCACGTCTACATCGAACTCGGCCAACGCCGCCGCCGATGCCGCAGCCTACCGCGAAGTGGCGTACACCAACCGCGGCACCCGCGGGCCGGCCCTGGTGGTCATCCCCGGAGAAATCAAGAGCAATAACGCGACCTTCACGCAGCGCTTCTTGCCCAACAACATTGCAGACTTTGCAGAACTGGAATTGTCCAACGCCAATTTTCCGGTGTTGGAGCGGACCAACCTGGGCCCACTGATGAACGAGATCTCGCTGGCCTACAACCTGGGGGACCCGAATGCAGCGCGCAAGACCATGCAGATGGGCAAACTCAAGACGACAAAATGGATCGTCAAGTTCGACATCCTGAAGGCCGAACAGATTGCCGAGAACAAAAAAGGATTTGACGGCCGTGCCGTGGGTGGCCTGCTATCCATTTTTGGTGGCGGCAGCATGGCAGGCTCGGCAGCCAGCACCGTGGCCGGCTCGGTGCAGACCGGTGACACCACCGGTGTGTGGCTGATTGGCATGCGGTACAAAATCATGGACGCCAATACCACCGAACAGGTTGCCCAAGGCTACAAGGATCTCAAAATGGAAGTGGGCGCTACATCGACCAGCGTAATGGGCGTTTCTGATTCCGCCAAGGGTGGGGTAGGCCTGGACACCATGGTGCAGCGCCTGGTGCAAACCTTGGTTTGGGATATCGACGCAAAACACAAATGAACACGTTCACCAAACTTGGCAAGTACGCCATCCGCCGCGAGTTGGGCAAGGGCGCAATGGGCATCGTTTATGAGGGCTTCGACCCGGTCATAGAACGAACCGTCGCCATCAAGACTATTTTGCCGCAGCAGCTCAACGCAGATGAGGCAGCCCAGGTGTTGGCCCGATTCAAGCGGGAAGCGCAGGCCGCAGGTCGGCTCAACCACCCAGGTATCGTGGCGGTCTACGACTATGGAGAAGTGGTGCTCGATGACGACCACACCATGGTCGCTGGTGAGGTCGCAGACAAGGCGCGCCAGCGCGTTGCCTTTATCGCCATGGAGTTTGTCAAAGGTAAAGAACTGCGCGAATTCTTCGAGGCCAACGAACGTTTTGCCCTCAAGGATGTAGAGCGTTTGATGGGCGAGATTCTGGACGCGCTGGCCCACGCCCATGCCAATGGCGTAGTGCACCGCGACATGAAACCCGCCAATCTGATCGTGCTGGCGGACGGCAGGATCAAGGTGGCTGACTTTGGTATTGCCCGTGTCGAAAAATCCGAGCTGACGCAGGTGGGCACCGTGATGGGCACGCCGGCCTATATGTCGCCCGAGCAATTCATGGGCCAGCCGGTGGATGGGCGCAGCGACATCTTTTCTTGCGGCGTGATCCTGTACCAGTTTCTGACAGGGGAGAAGCCTTTCACCGGCAACTCCACCACCATCATGTACAAGGTGCTGCACGAGGAGCCCTTGGCACCCTCGCTGCTGAACGTCGCACTGCCTGCAGTCTTTGACACGGTTGTCAAAAAGGCCATGGCCAAGAACCCGGACGAGCGCTACCAAACAGCGCAGGAATTTGCCCAAGCCATCAAGACCACCTTAAGCCAAGCGCCTGCGAATGCCATGGGTATGGCTGCTGCGCCGGCGGACACGGATCGCACAGAGTTGAGTATTGCGCCCGTGGCCGCCGCCGCTGCTGTTACTGGTTCCAAGGCCAGCCCACTGCCCCCTTCAAAGCAGTCTGCAGCGACCGCTCCAGCAAGTGCGGCCAAGAGCAAATCCAACGCAACCTTGATCGCGGCAATGGTCGTCGGTTTCGCCGTCATAGGCACTGGTGGCTACGTGTACACCCGCGGTACTTCGGGCGACAACAGCAGTAGCAACCCTGCCATGCCGCAGCAACAAGCGAGTGCAGGCAGACCGGTGACAGCGCCCACGACGCAGGCAGCAAACACAACGCCAACACTGGCGGCAAGTCCAGCGAACACTGCATTGGAATCCGGCACCATGGTCATCAGCGCCCTGGGTCTGGTAGACCCCAAGGACGCGCGCTTCAACGGCGACGCTAACGCCGCGCAGGCCGAATCCCGTGCCGATGCCATGCGCCAACTGGTTGAGAAAGCTGTGGCGTTGTATGTCGAAAAAGACTCCATCAACAAGAACTATGCGGTGCTGGACCGCAAACTCTTATCGCAGCCCGGCGCCTTCATCAAAACGATGATCCAGGAAAGTGCTTCCGCAACCGGCAAAGATGGCCTGCTGGAAACCGAAGCCCGCGCCGTGGTGCGTGTGCGCGATGTGCAAAAGTCGCTGAACCAGTTGTCCAAGGACGAGCGCATCGAGTTCATCCGCAACAACGGCGACCCCAAGGTCTCCATCCAGATGGCCATCCGCAATGCGGACACCACGCAGGCCTTGCCCGCCGAGCGCTCCATGGTCGCAGAGAACGTGGTCAAGGAACGGATCAAGTCGTTTGGCTTTCGGGTCTGGTCAGCCGATGGTGATGTCAAGTCTGGCGCCAAGGTACAACCGTCCGATTTCCAGATCGAGGGTGAAGTCAAGGTCAAGGTCCTGTCGGCCAAGCTACCCGCATCCGGTTTGACGATCAGCAAGACAGCGCTCACGTCGTGGACCCTCAAGGCCATCGACAAGGCCAGCGGCGAAGAGGTCTACCTCAACACCGTCAACCCCACCGGCAAAAGCTGGGGGTCCGAAGACTTGGCACTGGCGGAGATCGGCAAGTTGGTCGGTGACGAGTTTTCCAAAAACTTTTTCCTGGAGCACTTCAACTTCAATGCGCAAAAGGTCAACCTGAATGTCGCCGGCCTGCCGGACAAGCAAAGCGCAAAGCTGCTGCTGCGTGAACTGCGCGGTTTCCGCCAGGTGCTGGATGCACAAGCGGCATCCGACTCCGGCCAATACCAACTGCAACTGGCCGAAGGGAATGCCAGCGAATTGATCAACGACGGTGTACTCAAAGCACTGAACACCAAACTGGGCCAAGCCTGCTTTGCGCTGGCAGGCTCCACTGGCACGGACGTGAATGTGAGCTTCTCACCGGCGTGCTCCGAGTCGACGGTGCGCAGCAAATTAGACACCCTGCCACCTGCTGGTCTGCAAAGTGCGCCGGGAGCGCGGGGCAAGCTGGTCGGTAAAACGACCTGACTAGAGAGGAATAGTAAAGCTGACGTACTCTGCGTCGGGCAGATCTACCGAATGGCCAAAGCCTATGCGACCTGCGCCGCGCAACATAATTTCTTCGCGCCGCAATAGCACTTCGGCCCCGTTGGCCATGGCTACGAAAGTGCCATTCGTGCTCTGGTCAACCAGAAAAAATTTGTCGCGCCG
>NZ_JANXUQ010000086.1 GCF_025356155.1 Rhodoferax sp.
ACATGCGGCTGACGTGGAATGGACCATCGATGATTTCGAGCGCATGCGCCGCAAGGTCGGTGTGTTCTGTGATTTGAAACCCTCCGGCAAATATGTCGCCGTGGATTTGCACAAAGCAGGCGGCATTCCGCAAGTGATGAAGATGTTGTTACACGCAGGGCTGTTGCACGGGGATTGCATGACCATCACCGGCAAGACAATTGCGGAAACATTAAAGGATATTCCCGACTCCCCAAGAGCCGATCAGGATGTGATCCGCCCCTATAACAACCCCATGTACAAAGAGGGCCACTTGGCCATTCTCAAAGGCAATCTCGCTACCGAAGGCTGTGTGGCCAAAATCACCGGCCTCAAAAATCCCGTCATCACCGGCCCGGCCAGAGTATTCGATTCTGAGCCCGAATTGATGGACGCCATCATGCACGACAAAATCACCCACGGCGATGTAGTGGTGCTGCGCTACGAAGGCCCCAAGGGCGGCCCCGGCATGCGCGAAATGCTAGCACCCACGTCAGCGCTAATCGGCAAAGGCATGGGCGAAACCGTCGGCCTCATTACCGATGGCCGCTTCTCCGGCGGCACCTGGGGCATGGTGGTCGGCCACGTCGCACCCGAAGCGTATGTGGGTGGTATGATCGCGCTGGTGCATGAAGGCGATAGCGTGACCATTGACGCAAAGCAGTTGCTGATTCAGTTGAATGTGGATGCGGCGGAGATTGAGAAGCGTAGAGCTGTGTGGAAAGCGCCTGCGCCGCGATATACGCGTGGGGTGTTGGGGAAGTATTTTAAGTTGGTGGGGACGGCGAGTAAGGGGGCGGTGACGGATTGAGTGAAATCTAGTTACAATCAATCATTACTGAGGAGTTGCAAGTCGAAATGAAGTTAGATTTACGAAATTATCCAGCGTACTCGATCCGTGAAACGGCGGGCATCCTGCGCCTGCCGGATGCAACCGTGCGTGCATGGGTCTTAGGTCAACCTAGGAATCGCGAGTCCGGATTCAACGGTTTTGCCCCAGTAATTACGATTGCCGACAAGCGGGGAAAACATCTCTCCTTCGTTAATTTGGTCGAATTGCATGTGCTTAGCGCTATTCGCAATCATCACAAGGTGTCGCTCTCGAAAGTGCGGTCAGCGCTTATTTACGTGGGTAAGCATTTCAATTCAATCCACCCGCTGGCTGATGCAGATTTTCAAACAGACGGATTGGATCTATTTATCAAGGAGTTCGATCAACTTTTGAATGCTTCGCAGCACGGTCAACTTGCGATTAAGAGCGTGATGGAAGCACACCTTAAACGCATAGAGCGAGACGCAAAAGGCGTTCCGATTAAGCTTTTTCCATTTACGCGACGTGGCGACCCGGATGAGCCCAAGTTTGTGGAGGTGGACCCAAGAAAAGCGTACGGTAAACCTGTTCTGCATGGAACCGGGATTCCCACATCAATACTCGCTGAGCGATTCCAGGCAGGCGATTCAATGAGCGCCCTCGCTAGCGACTATGGCAAACCGATAGAGCAGATTGAAGAAGCTATCCGCTACGAACCTAAAGCAGCTTGACGACATAGTATTTTTTGTTGATCGCTCGCTTGGCAAAAACGTTATAGCCACGGCTCTTGCGGCCATTGGGGCAAAGGTCGAAATCCATGATGATCACTTCGCTCAGGATACAGATGACATCGAGTGGCTGACTGAGGTTGGTAGGCGCAAATGGATCGTGTTCTCAAAAGACGAACGCATAAGACATCACCCGTTAGAACTACATGCGCTTAAAACGGCCAAGGTAGGAGTCTTTTTTCTTACGAGCAAAGGCATCTCTGGTTCTGAAATGGCAGAAATCTTTGCCAGGGCTTTTCCAAATATTCTGAACGCGTGTGGATCGAACAGACCGCCTTTTGTTTTCCTTGTTTATAAAGATGGAAAGATCGCGAAAGTAAAGATACGCGACAAAGGTGGCTGGGCGTCATTCTCTTTGGATAAGAAGAAATAGCGATCAACGCGTAAGGTGTGACTCGTTTGACACTCGGCATACATCCACTACAAATTGCTTCTTCCAATGTGCCCTACGATTACGAATATTTTGACCACATTGGGGCTCTGCATATGCTCATGCAAATTTTGAAACCGTAGCATCAGCGAGCGTTTCGGAGCATTTTTCCTTCTGACTGCTTGCCGATATTAGCGTTATCGATTTTAGAAATTGCCGGTCATAGTAAAGTATTCGCATTAACGACCACTGGCGCATATGTTTTCACTGGAGCGAAGCTGGTTTTGCCGATGTTGGAATCGTGGATTACCAATGAGGATTCAGCGAATGAAAACGAAAAAATTGCCCAATATTCACGCCGGTGAAATTCTGCTCGAAGAATTTCTTCTACCGATGAACGTCAGCGAAAACGCACTAGCGCGCCACCGGCGTGCCACCGGGGCGCATCAACGAAATCGTGCTCGGCAAACGTGGCGTTACCGCCAATACCGCACTATGCCTCGCGGTTGCTTTTGGGACCAGTGAAGGATTCTGGTTGGGGCTGCAGGCGGATTACGATCTTGAAGAAGCGCGCGAAGCGATCAAGGGGCAATTGAAGGATATTGAGCGGATTGCAGCTTGAGCAGGTTCGCGCATGGGTGCTTTAGATGAATATCAATGTGAAACAGTTGCTGATTCAGTTGAATGTGGATGCGGCGGAGATTGAGAAGCGTAGAGCGGCTTGGAAACCGCCTGCGCCGCGATATACGCGTGGGGTATTGGGGAAGTATTTTAAGTTGGTGGGGACGGCGAGTAAGGGGGCAGTGACGGATTAACTTTGGTGGTCACAATTTGTGATCGCCATCCCAATGCCATAGCCCATGCAGTGCGCAAAATGCTATGCTCAACGTAGCTTTTCAGCGGAGAGCATAAAATGACATTTGAAGAACGCATCACCTTTAATGCCAACCAATGCGGCGGACGCGCTTGCATACGCGGGATGCGTATCCGCGTTGCAGATATTCTCGAAATGTTGGCGCAAGGCGTTGCTGAACAAACGATTCTCGCGGATTTCCCCGATCTCGAAGCAGAAGACATTCGCGCCTGCCTGCACTTTGGCGCGCAGCGTAGTGGCATTGCCTGCCTCGCCGCAGGGGCGGACAAATACGACGGCTGCCACCACGGCACGCCGTATCGTAACGTCATCCTCGCGATGAATGAACCGATGGGCGTGACGGCATGCTGATGCCCGATGACCATCCACTACTCGCACTCGCCACACTGGCCGGCACTGCGCTCGCGATGGGCAACGCCATGGTGGTGGTGCCGTCGCCGAAACAACCGCTCTCGGCAACAGACCTCTACCAAGTACTCGAAACCTCAGATCTGCCACACGGCACTTTCAATATCGTCACGGGTGATCGTGCGGGTGTGGAGAATGAGGTCGCCAAGACGCTGAGCGAACACGACGACGTGGATTTTGTCTGGTATTTTGATAACAGCGCAGGCAGCAGCGAAGGGCAAACCGCGGTGCAAAAAGCAAGCGCCGGAAATATGGAACGCACCTGGGTGCTGGGATTGACTGGGGCGACAGGTGCGATGCCAAGCGGAGCTGAAGTGCTGCCGGCTATTGACGAAGTGCTGCGCCAGGCGACGCAGGTGAAGAATGTTTGGGTGCCGTATGGCGCTTGATATGGCCACGAAAGTGGGTCGTCCCGTGCCACGGCGCGGGATCCAGCGGTTCAAACAGCGCTAAGGCGCCGCTGCGAATGAACGTCCCAAGAATCCCGTTGCAACACTTTCCAGACGTCGTGATGCATGCGTCTGAATCGCAGGTTAAGCAACATCCTGATTATACGGCTGCAAAATCTGGGAGCATTGTCGCAGCAGAGCGGTTGGTTGATGACATTGTGAGTACTGAAGCGATCCAAAGGCTTCGAGGGCTGACGAAGGCGGATTACGTGAAAATGGTACCCGTTCATGCGCTCGAAACCGACGGTGTGAATGAGATTCCAACCGCGCTCGCGATCCGCCTAGCGGAAGAGCTTGGCTTTGAGCTTTGGGCAGAAGTTGTGCAAACTAATACCGTCGGTCATACCGGTGCCGACGGTTTCCACCGACTCGCGAATCAAGCAGAGTTTGCAGGCAACCTTGCGAGTGGTGTGCACGTTGTTGTTGATGATTTTGTGGGTCAAGGCGGCACCTTAGCCAACTTGGTCGGCTATATCCATTCGCAAGGCGGAACTGTCGCATGCGCAACCGTGTTGACAGGCAAACCATATTCAGCGAGCATTGCTTCAGACGACGCAGCGCTTACAAGATTGAGAGGAATACATGGACAAAAACTTGAAGACTGGTGGAAAGCGCAATTCGGCTTCGGATTCGATTGTCTTACCCGGTCAGAAGCTCGCTACCTCGAAAACACCCCGGATGCTGACGCCATCAGAAATCGCATTGTTGCGGCTAGACCTCCAAGAGGCTATTAAGTACACGACCCGAAAGCCTAGTGCGTAAGTCGAACAGAAACCAAGAATGAAAAAGACATCTACGAACAAGGCTGATCAAGACATCCCGGTGCTGAAGCGAGAGCAGCTAGGCAAGGGCGTCCGTGGCAAATACTTTCAGCAATACGCCGAGCAAAGCAACGTGGTCGTGTTGAAACCCGAAATCATGAAAGTATGAACCTGCCTTGGTTTGACGTACATCTTAACAGTAGTAATCTAACGAGATGGAGAGTCAAACATGAGCACAAAGATGAACCCAAAGATGAATCCAAAGAAACAGATTCCGAGTCGTCGGTACACCGATGAATTTAAAGTCGAAGCAGTTCGATTAATGGATGCCGTTGGCGTAACCCAAGCGTCACGCCGTTTAAGCACCGCCCAAGCAAATTTATACAAATGGCGCGATAAAGCCCAAGCTGGTGAACTATCTCTGGGCAACGCCAACGTTGTTCCATTGCGGTCTGGGCCTAACGATTTAGCAGCAGAGAACGACCGGTTACGGCGAGAGTTAGCGAATACCAAACTAGATCTTGAAATAGTAAAAAAAGCGGCAGCGTTCTTCGCGAGTCAGTCACGGTGAAGTACGCTTGGATTGAACTGAACCGTGCCCAATTCTCAGCACAAAGATCGTGCCGCGTACTGGAAGTTTCACGCACAGGCTACCAGCAATGGCTAGTGCGCAAGCCAAGTGCCAGACAAGCCCAACAAACCAAGCTTGACCAACAAGTCAAGGCGCTGCACATGGCGAGTCACCAAGCCGATGGTCGGCCCCGATTGATCCGTGCCCTGAAACAGCAAGGAATCCAAGTCAGTCACGAACAAGTTCGTCAGAGCATGTTGCGCCAGCAATTGCGTAGCGTCCACAAGCCTCGATTTGTTCGCACCACCAATTCAGCCCACCCCAAACCAATCGCCAACAACTTACTGGATCGGCGCTTTGACGGTTGGCCTGTCAATCAAGCCTGGGTGGGTGACATCACTTATGTGCGCACTGATGAAGGGTGGTTGTACTTGGCTACAGTCATTGATTTGGCTAGCCGCAAGGTCGTTGGATGGTCAATGAGTGATCGACTAAAAACCGAACTGGTCATACAAGCCTTAAAGTCAGCTTACGGCGCCAGAAAGCCTGCGCGTGGATTGCTGATGCACACCGACCGCGGCAGTCAATACGCGGACCAGCGCTATGTTGCATTGCTCGAAGATTTCGGCATGCAGCAATCGATGAGCCGTAAAGGTTGTTGTTGGGATAATGCGGTGGCTGAAAGTTTCTTCAAGACGTTGAAAGTTGAAAGAATTTACCAGACCCGCTATCAGACACGGCGGCAGGCACGGCTAGACATCGTTAATTGGATTGAAGGCCGTTACAATAACGATAGGATGCACAGCGCGAACGATTACCAAAGCCCTAATGAATTCGAACGTGTCTTAAACGCCGCTTGAACCGTGTGTACGTTAAATCAGGGCAACTCCATTTCGCGGCTGCCAAGTTTTGCATCGCTCTCCACTTGTTTGCTCATCGCACCCACGAATGCGTCCGTACCCAAATAGATCTGTCCCTTCAATTGTTGCCATACCTCAGAGCCGCGCACACCTTCCTGCACGAACTCGATGTAGCGCGCAACTTGCTGCGCTCGCAGGTGGCCGAATTGTCCCAGTACCCAATCGGTTTGCAGCCACGGTGGCGCCGGTTCCGTCCCGGTCATGGCGTGGTAGGAACTCCACTTCCATTGCCTGACATGTTTGACCATCTTTGCCCGGATCGGATTGAGCATTACGTATCGAGATAGCTCGAGCAGGTAACTATCTCGCTCGACCAGAATGCCCTTGTAGCGCCCCTGCAAGACATGGCCGGTGCGACGGTGGCGGCGATTGATAGTTTGGGTGTAGACACCGTTGAGATGGCGCATGCCGGCCGAGAGATTGCCTTCAATCGTTTCGACGATGAGGTGGTAATGATTGCTCATCTGGCACCAAGCGTGAATGTGCCAGTTGAAGCGTTCACAAGTCTGGGCGAGGATGGCGAGCCATGCTAGGCGGTCGGCATCGTCGTGATAGATGTCTTCTCGACGGTCACCGCGAGAGGTTACGTGATAGAGACCACCGGCGAGTTCGAGACGGAGGGGACGGGACATGAAGGGAGTCTAGGCTTGCAAATGCTATATTGCAAGACCTGACCCCGTCCTCCAAAGGCGAGACGTGACGCCTTTGGTTCACTGCTGTCCGGCTTGCTGTGGCATGGCACACCGCATGCGCTGCTCAGTCACGTGCGTAGCGGCACCGCCGAACTGGTGATGAGTCACGCATTGCTTGAGGAATTGGCCGAAGTGATCGCACGCCGGAAATTTGCTGCCATCCTGGAACGCACCACACGCACGCCTGAACGGATTTTGAGTGAACT
>NZ_JANXUQ010000193.1 GCF_025356155.1 Rhodoferax sp.
GTAGGTGGCACCACCGGCCACCTGGGCTGCCGCGCTCTCATGCGGGCGACTTATGCCTGCAGCCAGCGATGGGGCTGCGGAAGGCAGACCCTGCAGATGGCCCGGTCTAACGGTTGTGTTCAGCGTGTTCATGCTGTCACCTCCAGGCTGCGTACATCGGTCCGGGTTGTGCCCTGACTCTCCAGCCAGAAGCGTTGCAGCAGATTGCCCAGCACAGTGCTACGGTAAGCCGCTGATGCGCGCATGTCGGAGATGGGTGCAAATTCCGCACGCAGGGTTTGCATGGCCTGATGCACGGTAGCCGGTGTCCACGCCTGGCCGCGCAGGGCTGCTTCCGTCTGGCGGGCGCGTACCGGCGTGGCCGCCACACCGCCTGCGCCTATGGATGCGCTGCGCACCTGGCCGTTCGCAACCTGCAGGTTGATGGCCAGGCAGACGGCGGAAATATCGTCTTCAAAACGTTTGGAGATCTTGTAGACCCGACTGAATTCAGCAACGGTGGCCTTGGGCACTTTGATCCATGCCAGCACTTCGTCCGCCGCCATCACGTTCTTGCGATAGCCGGTGTACAGGTCCTCCAACGGCAACTCGCGGTGGGCGATCTTCTTGCCACTCAGGCGCATCAGCACCACGTTGGCGCCCAGCGCAATCAGCAGCGGCATGGAGTCGCCAATCGGCGAGCCATTGGCCACGTTACCACCGAGCGTGCCGCTGTTGCGCACTGGCAGGCCGGCAAAGCGGTGGGCGAATTCGGCCAACTGTGGGCGGTCGGCCACCAGTGCAGCAAAGGCATCATTGAGCGACACGGCAGCGCCAATGGCAATGTGGTGCGGGTAGTGCTCCACGCGGCGCAACTCGGCCACCTGGGTCACGTCCAGAACCTTGGCAAACTGCATGTGTATCTTGGAGACCCACAGGCCTACATCGGTGCAACCGGCCACCAGTTGGGCATCCGGGTGCGCGGCACGTTGGGCCAGTAGTTCGGCCAGGCTGTGGGGGAGCATATATGAAGAATCGGCCTCTAGCCCTCGTGGAATATGCGTTAGCAGCTCCAAATTTGATAGCACGTCGGATTCGTCGATGCGGGCAATGGGCAGCGCCTGCATGGCCTCTGCCGCGTCCAGTATGGGCCGGTAGCCCGTGCAGCGGCACAGGTTGCCCGACAACGCACCTTGCGCGTCCGCACGGCTGATGGCTTGGCCCTTGCAGGTCTTGGTCTGGTACTGGCCAAACAGGCTCATCACAAACCCGGGCGTGCAGAAACCGCATTGGGAGCCGTGGCATTCGACCATGGCCTGTTGGACAGGGTGCAGGGTTGCGACGCCTGCCGCAGCGCCGGGCAGCGCAGCACACGCAGTGGCAAGCGTGGGGGCGATATCTTCTACCGTCCACAGCGCCATGCCGTCGATGGAATGGGCGAGCCGGATGCAACTGTTGATGGCGCTGTATTTCAGGCCCGCACCATCGGCCTCGGCCACCACGACCGTGCATGCGCCACAGTCGCCTTCGCCACAACCTTCCTTGGTGCCGCAGCTGTGCAGATCTTCACGCAACACTTCGAGCAAGGTGCGGTTGGTGTCCACGGCGGGTAAGCTGACGATTTCGCCGCGACGGAAAAATCTCAATGGTTTAGTGTTCATGGGGTGTTCGGGCATTTCCTGGTCCGTGAGGGTAAATCGGGTGGCAGCTATAGACCATATTCCTTAGGATATGACACAAATTGATTACGCCGTATGAGAAACCATTCCCTGTTTGACAAGATAGACCTCCATTTGATTAGGGTTCTCCACACCGTGTTGACTGAACGCAGCGTGTCCAAAGCCGCTATCCGCCTGGGTATGCACCAGCCAGCGGTGAGCAGTGCACTGAAAAGGCTGCGTGACTTTGCGGGGGATCCGCTCTTGGTGCGCTCGGGCTCCGGCATGGTGCCCACCGATGTGGCGCTGCGCATGCTGGAGCCCAGCGCCAGCATATTGCGTGCCGCGGAGATGCTGTTCTCGGACGCCAAAGGCTTCGAGCCCGCCACGGCGCGCAACACCTTTCGCGTAGCCGCCAGTGATTACCTGGACCCCGTTTTCTTGCCCCACTTGGTGGCACAAATCAAATCGCAGGCGCCGCTGGCCGAGATCGAAATCCTGTCACTGTCTGGCAGCGCCGACTACCGCGCGCAACTGGCACAGGGCGAAGTGGATGTGGTGATTGGTAACTGGCCCACACCACCCGATGAATTGCATTTGGGCCGCCTGTTTGGTGACGAGGTGGTGTGCCTGGTTTCCAATAAACACCCGGCGGTGCGCCGCGGTTGGGACCAGGCCTCGTGGCTGGAGGCCGACCACATTGCACCAGGCGCCACCCACCCGGGCGCCAAGGGTGTTATCGATGACCACCTGACCAGCCTGGGCTTGAGCCGGCACATCGCCGCACGCTGCCCTTACTTTGGCCAAATACCGGCCATGGTGGCATCAACCTTGCTGGTCATGACCACGGGGCGCCAGTATTGCGAGCGGTTTACCGACGCGCTGCCGGTCACCATCCTGCCGTGCCCGGTGGAGTTTCCCCGACTGATGTATTACCAGCTTTGGCATGAACGCACGCACACCTCGGCCTCCAGCCGCTGGCTACGTGCATGCGTAAAGTCCGTTGCGGCAGCCTTGAAAAAAGAGTGAAAAAAAGAGTGAGACAAACGACGACATGACCACACCCAGACTTCAATTGACAGGCATTACCAAGGCCTACCCTGGCGTCATTGCCAATAGCGATGTGTCCTTGACCGTGATGCCCGGCGAAATCCACGCGGTGCTGGGCGAAAACGGTGCCGGAAAGTCCACGTTGATGAAGATCATCTACGGCTCGGTCAAAGCCGATGCCGGCCAGGTCAAACTCAACGGCCAAGAGATGCACATCCGCAACCCCAAGGATGCGCGGGCCAATGGCATCAGCATGGTGTTCCAGCACTTCAACCTGTTCGACACCATGACCGTGGCCGAGAACGTGTGGCTGGGGTTGACCCGCTCGAAGGCCCCCACGCTTGTCGCTGCGCGTACTGCGCTGCCCCCCGAGGGGGCTGAACTTGCTCGGGGCGGCCCTTCGCTGCATTCGCTGGCGGACGTGACGGCCAGCATCGTCGCCAAGGCCACCGAATACGGGTTGGACATAGACCCCGCGCGCCCGGTGCACACGCTCAGCGTGGGTGAGATGCAGCGTGTGGAAATCATCCGAGCCCTCCTGACGCGGCCCGAGTTGCTGATACTGGACGAGCCCACATCGGTG